>JBCCJU010000043.1:0-35664 GCA_039027715.1 Cyanobacteria bacterium P01_C01_bin.120 | reverse complement strand
TGATGGCACCGTCAAACTCTGGGACCGCAGCGGTCGCGAACTGCAAACCCTAGAAGGCCATACGGGTAGGGTCTGGAGTGTGAGTTTTGCTCCCGATGGTCAAACCCTGGCCAGTGCCAGTGAGGATGGCACCGTCAAACTCTGGGGCCGCAGCGGTCGCGAACTCCAAACCCTGGACGGCCATACGGGTATTGTCTTGAGTGTGAGTTTTGCCCCGGATGGCGAGACGATTGCCAGCGCCAGCGCCGATGGGAAGGTCATTCTCTGGAACTTTGACCTCGACGACCTGATTGCCAAAAGCTGTGACTGGCTGCGCGACTATATGACGAACCCCACCACTCCCGATGACGAAAAAGCCCTCTGCGCTGAGGAACTGGGGTTATCCCAAACCACCACCCCATCTGAGCGCATGAACTGGGTGGCGGCGGTACGTTCCTTCGGTTCCCGCCTGTTCGGTGCTCGGTAGCATGGCGGGGCTTAGCGGCCGCTGATTATCGGGCCGGTCGTCACGCATCCAGCTCCAGTGTGCACCCATGACGTAGTTTTTCGGCAATGCGATCGCAGGCTCGCGCCGTAATGGCCATTTCCGTCAGCGTGGGGCTTTGCCAACCCGAAGACGGCCAGCAGGCACCATCGGTAATCAGCACATTGGGCGCTTCCCAGCACTGATTGTCGGCATTGACCACGGAATTTTGGGGAGAGCTGCCCATGCGGGCGCCGCCGACTTCGTGGATGTAGTAGCCGGGAGGAGCCACCGGGGTCAGGGACTTTTCAACGCGCTGCACCCAGGGCGCGATCGCCGGCATATGGAACAGCTCCGTCACGGCATAGCACTGGCCGCCCGCCGCCTCCACCGTGGCCTGAATGGTCTGACGCATATGGGCCACCATCTGATGCTCATTATCCGACCAGGCACAGTCAATGTGGGCGGCGGGAATGCCCCAGGCATCCACCGTATCAGCGCTCAGGCTAACGCGGTTTTCAGCCCGGGGCAGCGCCTCGCCATGGCCAATCAAAAATCCGATTGTGCCGTCCCCCACCTTTTGCAGAACTGACGGCACGGCAAAGCGATGAATGCCACCCCACAGACCGTAGCCCCGGAGAAAAGTTTCCGACTGAGGCGCAGCGAGATTGCAAAAGCGCGGAATAAAGAAACTTTCGCTGCCGGAAAGCGGGAATGTTACCGGCGCTGCCGGTCGCCCCGGCAGCCAGAAAAACTGGGTCGTGGAAACGTGATCCATTAAATAGCGGCCCAGGATGCCGGAGGCATTGGCGAGGCCATGGGGCTGATGGTCAGCCGTGGAATGCAGCAAAATCCGCACGGACTCGATCGCCGAGGCGCAAAGCACCACCATGCGCCCCCGGACTTCATGGGTCTGTTTAGTGATGCGATCAACGAAAGCGACGCCGCTGGCGTGATGGCTATCGGGCTCAAAGGTTAGGTGACTGACGACGGCATTGGAGCGCAGTGCCGCATTGCCAGTGTCCAGGGCCGCCTTGAGTGAAGAGCCCGGACTGGCCGCCCGCGACCAGGGCTGTTCGGGCGTGGGCTGATGCAGCGCAAAGCCTCGGGAATGAATCAGGTGGCGAGACGGCCAGCGGGTCTCAACCCGGGTTTTGAGGTCGGCTTCGGCGGCGGTAAAGGCGGCAGGCGGCTGATAATCGCCATCGGGAAGCTGCGGCAGACCATCAACGGCCCCCTGCACTTGAAAAAATCGTTCCAACTGCCCATAGTAGGGCGCCAGGTGGGCATGGGTAATTGGCCAGTTGGCGCCAAAGCCGTCGCGCTGAGCCGCTTGAAATTCGTAGTCTGATAGGCGCAGGGTAATGCCGCCCCAGGTGTGACTGCGACCGCCTACTTGCCGCCCGCGAATCCAATAAAAGGGTTTGTGGTCAGGGGTCGTGTAGGGATTTTCCCGCTCGTCTACAAACAAGTCGGGGTTGGCTTTCCAATAGCCCGGATGGGTGGCCTGGTAGGTGTGTTTGCGGCTCGCCAGGCTGTAGGCGCGTCGCGCCATATCGCGGAGGGGCTGACCAGCATCGCGCTGGGGATCAACATCGCGCCCGGCTTCCAGCACCAGGACTCGCAGTCCCCGTTCGCTCAATTCTTTGGCCGCCACGCCGCCCGTCGCCCCCGAGCCCACCACGATCGCATCGTAGGGCTCCGCCGTCGTCTGAATGTGCATTCCCGTAACCGTTCACCCTTTTGCGATCGCCCATGTAAAGAAACCCATTTCTGGCCTCGACGTTCGCCCTCACCCTGAAGCCCGCTCCCCAGACTGGGAAGGAGATTTTTCCCGCTCTCCTGCTCTCGAATTTGGGGCAGGGCCGGGGATGAGGGCTCTTTATCGTTCAGACCAAGAAGTTTAATGTCGCGATCGCTTACATCATGCGTGATCGTACCAGGGTCGTGGGGAGGTACGTGAGTTTTTGCCACGTCGGCACAAAGGCTCGCTTATTAAAGACGTCGTAGTCGTTGCGCTCAATCACGTCCAAAATTTTGCTGTACAGAACTTGAGCCGCCCAAACCGGCCACCGAGCATCGGGACTCAGCAGGCTAATACCTTTTTCGGCCTGCTGAAAAAACTGGCGGGCTCGCTGAATTTCGAACTGCATCAGCGCTCGCCAGCGATCGTCAATGACTCCGTTCAGCAAATCATCTTCGGTGTAGTCAAACAGCTCTAAATCTTCCAGCGGCAGATAAATGCGGCCCCGCCGAGCATCTTCGCCCACATCGCGGAGGATATTGGTCAGTTGATTAGCCACGCCGAGGGCGATCGCTTCCCGAGTGGGATCGGGAACCGCGTCGGCACTGGGCTTAGCAGCCGTTGCCAAGTCCCCATCAACGCCCATCACCGCCGTTGACATCAGTCCCACCGTACCCGCGACCCGATAGCAGTAAAGCTCTAAGTCTTCAAAAGTTTGGTAGCGAGACTTGTCCAAATCCATGCGCTGCCCGTCAATCATGTCGATAAAGGGCTGAATATCGAGGGGAAACCGTTTCAGGGTATCCACCAAGGCGATATCCGTATGGTCGACCGCATGGCCCTGAAAAACGGCATGCAGCTGCTTCTCCCAACGACTTAAAGTCTCTTCAGTGGTCAAGGCCGCTTGCGGACCATCGACCAGCTCATCCGTGCGCCGACACCAGACATAAATGGCCCAAATGGCGCGACGTTTGGCGGGCGTCATCAACAAGGTGCCCATGTAAAACGTCTTGGAATATTTCGCTGTAATCTGGCGGCAAATCTCATAAGCATCCTCTTCGGATACCAGTTCTTTAGACGGCAGCGAGTGAGACAATTGCAGCATTAATCTTGTGGGCTGGAAACTCAAAACTTATCAGACTACAGCAAATTCGCCAGGGGCAAGGCGTCTTCTCTTCACAGAATACGGTAAAGCTCGCCCGATTTGACCGAATAATCGCCGAATTTGCCTAACTCACAGAGGCTGGTTGGCGATCGCGATCGTCAGTAGCCACCCGTTCGGAGAATTGCTGGTCTACAGCCTGCGCCGCTAGCTTACCAGATAGCACCGCTCCTTCCATGCTGCCAAGGTAGCGCTGCATCGTATAGCTGCCCGCTAAAAAGAAGTTAGCGATGGGCGTCGTTTGGTCCGGTCGACAAGCTTGGGTGCCGGGGGCCGCCGTGTAAACCGAGCGGGGCGTTTTGACAATTTTGTACTTCAGCAGTTGAGCAGGATGCTCACCCGTCAGATCGTCAGGATATAGCTTTGCCAACTCTGCCATCGTCGCCGCTAGAATGTCTTCCTCAGATCGGTCGATCCAGTCTTTGGCCGGGGCCAACACCAGCTCCAGCATGGATTTATCTGGGTCGGCATATTCGCGACAGGTATTGCTCATGTCAGCGTAGACGCTTAGCAAGTCTGACCGGGAAAAGAGCAGCTGATCAACGTCAGTCATTTTGCGGTCAAACCACAGATGAATATTAATCACCGGTACGCCGACTAATTCCTGCATTTTTTGGAAGAAGTCAATGCTCTGCCAAGGTTCTGGCATCAGCGCCTTGATGACGTCCACCGAGGTGGCACAGACGTAGGCGTCGGCGGTAATCACTTCGTCCTCAGCGCCATCCAGCCCCCGCACCAAATAGCCCCGCACCGTACCGTCAGGATTTAACAAAATTTGCCGCAGTGGCTTCTGCAGCAGCACTTCGCCGCCGTGCTCAGTGACGTGATCCGCCATGGGCTGACATAGCCGTTCCGGCGGTGCTCCATCCAAAAAGGCCACTTTAGACCCGTAGCGCTCCTGCAAAAAGCGGTTCAGCGCCGTTAAGGGGACGGTGGCTGACACATCTTCCGGATTAATGAACGTTAAAGCCTTAGAAGCGGCAATAAAGATGTCGGAATTAACGCGATCGCCGACTCCCTGCCGCCGCAGCCATTCCAATAGGCTGTACTGATCCATATTTTCGACATATTGCTGGCCGCGAATGATGGCCGGCGTGAGGCCCACGGCAAAGCGCACTTTTTGCTCCCAGGTCAACATGTCGTTGTTGCGCAAAATCGACATGATGACGTTAATTGGCGCCGGCATGTCCGGGACGTCGAAGCGCGACAGTACGCCAGGTTTTTCGGGCTGATTAAAAATTAACGTGTGCTCTTTCCACTGCAAATGGTCGGAAATTCCCAGCTCCTCCATCAGCTGCAGCATATTGGGATAAGCGCCGAAAAAGACGTGCAGCCCAGTCTCGTACCAATCGCCATCTTCGTCTTGCCAGGCCGCGACCAAGCCTCCCAAAACGTCACGGCTTTCTAACACAATGGGCGTGTGACCGGCATCCGCCAAATATTTGGCACAGGCTAAACCCGCTAATCCACCACCCGCGATCGCAACTCGCATGAGCGCCTATTCCCCTTTCAAACGTAATGTTTTACTTTACATACTCTTTACTCATTATATGTTTCATTTCGTAACAAACCCAGCAAATCTCAAAAACCTCAACTTGCTAACGGCCTGAAATTTTCGCAGCCGTTGACAGTAATCCTGAAACGCCGGCTGCAAGGATGAGTATGTCCGGGCCCCTCCAGAATTGGCGGTTAGGCGACCAAACTTCGGATTTAGCTGCGGGAGTCTGAAAATTGGCGCTAGCTGATATTGTTTGATGCGGTTTTGATAAAGCGCTCACTGCCCGCTACTCGGCTACGACGAGCTGATATCAAGCAACTGTCTGACTCCGCTGCCAGATTTAGACGAGGGTAGTTTCTTCCGAGTAAACCGCCTAGAATGATGAACTCAGAGTGCTCTTTGGCCAAATTGAATCAACATGTAGTTTTGATTTGGCCGAGGGAACCGGCTCCGTGTAAGGGCTGAGCCTGTTTGAGATAGCGGCGCTGAGGCGTTATCTGACGGCTACGCGATTGGTGCGCAAACACAACGAAACAAGAGATTAAGTTGGTTATTTGGGGTTGAAAGCTGTGACGCAATCAATTTTAGACATTCTTCAGGGTAGCGATCCCCAGGTCGCAGGCATGGTGGATAGAGAATTCCAGCGTCAGCGCGAGCATCTGGAACTGATCGCCAGTGAAAATTTTGCCTCGCCAGCGGTGATGGCGGCCCAGGGCTCAGTGTTGACGAATAAGTATGCTGAGGGACTGCCGGGCAAGCGCTACTACGGCGGCTGTGAGTTTATTGACGAAGTTGAGAGCCTGGCGATCGCTCGGGTGAAAGAGCTGTTTGGGGCGGCCCACGCCAATGTGCAGCCACACTCGGGGGCGCAAGCCAACTTTGCCGTATTTTTGGCGCTGCTGCAGCCCGGCGACACCATACTGGGGATGGATTTGTCCCACGGTGGCCACTTGACCCATGGCTCACCAGTCAATGTTTCCGGCAAATGGTTCAATGTGGTGCAGTACGGCGTCAATCCGGATACCGAAACCTTAGACTTTGACCAGATTCGTGATTTGGCCCTGCAGCACAAGCCGAAGCTGATTATCTGTGGCTACTCGGCCTATCCGCGCGTGATTCCATTTGAAAAATTCCGCGCGATCGCTGATGAGGTGGGCGCTTATTTGCTGGCTGACATCGCTCACATTGCCGGCCTGGTGGCGGCAGGCGTGCATCCCAATCCCGTGCCTCATTGTGATGTGGTGACTACGACAACCCACAAAACCCTGCGGGGCCCCCGGGGCGGTTTGATTTTGACCCGGGATGCCGATTTAGGCAAAAAGTTCGATAAGGCAGTGTTTCCCGGCTCTCAGGGCGGCCCATTAGAGCACGTGATTGCCGCCAAAGCCGTGGCCTTTGGCGAGGCCCTGCAGCCTGACTTCAAAACCTATTCTCAGCAGGTGATAGCGAATGCCCAGGCCATGGGCGATCGCCTGCAGGAACGGGGCCTGAAGCTAGTGTCTAACGGCACCGATAATCATTTGGTACTGGTCGATCTGCGTTCTGTCGGTCTAACTGGCAAACAGGCCGACCGGCTAGTCAGTGAAGTTAATATCACGGCCAATAAAAATACCGTGCCGTTTGACCCCGAGTCTCCATTCGTTACCAGCGGTCTGCGGTTGGGATCACCGGCTATGACTACTCGGGGACTGGGGACTGTAGAGTTTGCCGAAATTGCTGACATCATCGCTGATCGCTTGACCAGTCCTGATGATGAAGTGGTCCGGGAAAACTGTCGGCGCCGCGTCGCCGCGCTGTGCGATCGCTTCCCACTGTATCCGCAACTAGCGCAGCCTAGCCCGGTGCTCGTGTAGGCTCTCGGCGCGTCATTAACCCCGCCAAAAGTTCTGTGAACTTGGACTACCCGCCTGCTCAAATTTCATCCGCCAGGGTAGAGTTTCGGCTGCTAGAGTCTTGGCAAATTTAAATGACGCGCCCTTAGCTTGGTACTCCGTTGCAAAAACATCAGGCTCTATGGAGAATATGGCAGTAGACAATCTTGGTAATCTGTCATATTCTTCATGGAGCTTTACAGTGGCCGCAATTTCATACAAATTGTTAAGAGAATCGACTATCCTCGATTAGCAAAGTCCAGCTTTTGCCAAAGGCTTTAGTATTGGTCGCGAATCTGTTCCGTATCGACGCTGATTGCTGCTCTGCATCCTGGTTGAAGCGAGTCCTATGCCTCCTTTTCAGCTTTACCATTTACTGGCCTTTACAATTTCTGGGGCGGTCGTTCTGATTTCCACGCCCATTGTGAGGCGCATTGGTCTTCGCTGTGGCCGAGTGGATATTCCCTGTGGGCGCAAGGTTCATACCCAGCCAATGGTGCGCCTCGGCGGCATTTCTATTTTTTTAGGTACGCTGATTTCCCTGCTGTTCGTCTGGTGGACGGGAGGATTTATTGACGCTTCCGGTACCCATTTAAGTCCGACCGACGAATACGAAATTTGGGGCGTGACCCTGGGGGGCTTTGCCTTTTTTCTGATTGGTTTGCTGGACGATTTGTTCGGTTTGTCAGCTTCCAGTCGCTTGCTGATGCAGGCGGCGATCGCGGCGATCGCTTGGCACGTCGGCGTCAGCATTGATTTCCTCAGCATTCCCTTTATCGGCTTAGTATCGCTGCCCGTCTGGATTAGCCTCCCCATTACCGTGGTTTGGCTAGTGGGCATGACCAACGCAATTAACTGGATTGACGGCTTAGATGGCCTCGCTGCCGGTGTTTGCGGTATTGCCGCCTGCATCATGTTGGTGGTGAGCTTATTTATGGCTCAGCCCGCTGCCGCGTTGATTGCCGCCGCCCTAGCCGGGGGCTCACTTTGCTTCTTGCGCTACAACTTTAACCCCGCCAAGATTTTTATGGGCGACGGCGGTTCCTATTTTATTGGTTTCACCCTGGCTGGGGTGGGCGTAATTGGTTTGATCAAAAGCGTTACCACCGTTGCCGTGCTGCTGCCATACTTGATTCTGGCAGTGCCTATTCTTGATATGTCAGCGGTTATTGTCGATCGCATTCGCACGGGCGATTCTCCCTTTGTAGCCGACAAACGCCACCTGCACCATCGCTTACTTAAGGCCGGACTGTCTCATCGCTGGGCCGTACTGTTTATCTATGCCCTGACCCTATGGGCCGGCAGTCTGGCGATCGCGTTTGCTGGCATCCCGAGCGGATTTGCCTATGCGGCTGGGGCCACCGGACTGTTGACCTACACCGGCTGGCGAGTGAAGCAACTATCGCGCTAATCAAAATAGTTGATGCGGTCAGGGCTTGCTGTTGATTGAGGCGACTTTTCGGCAAGGCTTCTGACCAGACGAATTACGGTAACCTCGGGCGGACAGAACAGCCGGCCAGGAAAGTAACTGCCCAGTCCGCGATTGACGTAGAGCTGATTTTGCCCAAGGGTATACAGTCCGGCGGCCCACTCCCAGTGGCGCAACACGCGATCGCAGTCTTTACGTAAAAAGGGAATAAAGGGTCTTGCCCAATTAGGAATGGCCGCGCTCCAAGCTTGCAAAATTCCGGGAACAGAGCCCCAGCCAGGAATGGTGACCTGGCCACCGTGGGTGTGCCCCGAGAGGACTAAGTCGGCTCGAAAAGGCTGGAGCGCCACCAAACTATCGGGATTGTGAGACAGCACAATTCGTGGGGTCTGGTCATCGAGTTGGGCAAACACCGGCGCCGGTCGAAATTCTTTGGAATAGAAATCGGCGAGCCCAACTAAGGGCAACTCGGCCCCAAAGGGATAGGCAATTTCATTCCACAGGGTAGGAATGCCGTTAGCGACTAAAGCTTCACGAATGACGGTGCGAGTCTGATAGTAGCGGTTATAGCGGTTGTCGTGGTTGCCCAGAATGGCATAAACGCCACAGCGACTCTGAAGCCGCTGCAAATAGGGAATCAGGGCATGAATCTCATAGGCCTGGTTAGTCACAAAATCGCCAGTGAGCACCACCAAATCCGGAGCGACCGCATTGCACTGGGCAATGGCCTCTGACAGTATTTTGGCCGGCAAACTGCGACCGTCAAAGTGAAAGTCTGACAATTGCACCAGGGTGGTGCCTGCTAGATGAGAGGGCAAATCGGCGATCGCTACGGTAATCTGCTCTGTCGTCAGCGGTTCGGTCAAAAAAGGGCGCAGCAAAGGATAAGTGTTTCGAGCAACAAATTGATTATCGCCAAAGGCTTTCGCGATCGCCAAAGTTCCGAGCAACCAGTAGCGGTGCGTGCCCTGCGATATGACCCTCGACCCGGTGAGCGCATCGCCAAATCAGGGTCTTTGATGGTGCGCTGAAACTTCTCCGGCAGCTAGCGATCGGCCGCGATAAATTTTGGGCTCAATCTATAGCCTCTCTTCGTCTTTTGTAAATATCGAACTACTTTTGATCGAGTATGATCGATAAGCTGTCAACCTTAGACTGAATACCGGACGCTGTGCCCGATATGACTGACTTTTCTCAGCCTCCGCAAATGCCGGATAATGCTGCTCAAAAGCCGACCGACAAAAAGACCAATCCTGTGGTCGAAGGTCTACAAACACTAGGACTCAGTGTTGTGTTGGCCCTCGGCATTCGCACGTTTGTTGCCGAGGCTCGTTACATTCCTTCAGGTTCCATGGAGCCCACGCTGGAGATTAATGATCGTTTGGTGGTGGAAAAGATCAGCTATCACCTCAATCCACCGCAGCGGGGCGACATCATCGTATTTTGGCCGCCCGAAAGCTTGTATCAGGATGCCGAAAACAGACGCAAAGATGCGTTCATCAAGCGAGTGATTGGTCTGCCTGGCGATACGGTCGAGGTGCGCGACGGCACCGTTTTCATTAACGAGGAAGCGCTTGCCGAAGACTACATAAAAGCAGAACCCAACTATACTTGGGGACCGGAAACTGTGCCCGATGAATCCTATCTGGTGCTCGGCGATAATCGGAATAGCAGCTATGACAGCCATGCCTGGCAGCCGGATTCATTTGTTCCCAAAGACAACATTATTGGTAAGGCAGTCGTGCGCTTTTGGCCCCCCAGCCGAGTCGGTGGCTTAAATTAAGGGGCTACGCTCCATAACGGAACAATAGAGCTTACTGAATATTGCAAAACAGTGAAGGAGAGAAATTGTGGTCAAGACGAATAATTGCTCTGTCGCTTAAAGACTCAAATCATTGGCGGCAAGCAGCTTCTACCTCAGCACCAGTAGCTATTAACCTTACGCTACGTTTAAATCGTTAGCGGCCTATACTGCGGCCTGTGCTATCGGAGCGATCGCGCTAACAATCAGTGCATTTTGATACTCCAATCAGCCAGTTTCCCTGTCTGACAAAAAACTCACGAACTCCTTTAAGACGATCTGCGGGGCCTCCAACTGTGGAAAATGACCCACATTTTCCAAGATCTTGAATGACGCATGGTGGATAAGGGACCGAAGGGCCTCGCCACGCTGTAGTGGGATCCAAGGATCATCTCTACCCCACATAATTTTCACTGGACAACGAACATCACCAAACAACGGCTCGATTTCGGCAGTGTACCTTTCATCCGCCTGCGCAAATTGTCGATAGAAGCTCTGACGTCCATCCTCCGAAAGCCAAGGCTTGACCAATTGCTCAAGATCAGCACCGTCGATCTTGTTCACTAAAGCCCCTTCGATGTAAGCGCTGACGATCGCTCGATGAATATGCGATGGCAGCCCCATAAAGGCATCGACATGACGGCCTACGTGGTCGAAAAACTCCGAGCCCCAAGGGCGCATCGCTACCACGTTCATCAGAATGTATCGCTCAAATTCACACCCATGCAACAAATGGGCTCGCAGAGTCGTGCCGCCGCCAAAGTCATGGGCAACCACCAGCGGTTGCTTAAGCTGCCAATGCTCCAGCATCTCAGCAAAAACCTGACCTTGCACATCTAGGGATGTCCGCTGGTTTTCAGATTTGGCTGATTTTCCATAACCTGGCATGTCGTACCAGTAAACTCGAAAGTGCTTTTCAAGTTCGGGAATGATGCGATGCCAAGAAAATGAAGACCACGGCCATCCATGCGCCAAAACCAGGTCAGGCCCAGCGCCACCCGTACCTGCCGCTACCATTCCCGCGCTTGTTTTTACGCGCTGATCAAGTTGCCAAGGCATAGAGATTCCGCGCTTTTCAGAAATAATAGGAGACGACTACGCTGCAAATGTTGCCTAACGGCTCAAATCAGTGGTGATAAATAGCTTCAAACTCAGCACCAATAGCTCTCAGTCGTCCGCTGCATTTGAATTATTGGCCTGCGGCTGAGGAGCAGATGCTTGGTTTTGCTGCATCACCCTCATCAAAAAACGTAGGGCTTCATTCACTGCATCGGCACTTGGAAACATCTCTGCAACATCCGATTCTAGACGCACTGTTGTTGTGCCAAAACTCTTTCGCCCTGAACCTAATCTTCTGACTCGTAGGCTTTTCAAGTCATACTCTGTCCGCAAATCATCTTCCATCTTTGATTCATTCCTCCTCATAAGCTTGCCGCTCAGTTCGTGTCACTTCTCTTGCACTGATGAGTCGAATCGAATTTCCTCGTTCGGTGTATGACACAAGCAAAACTCGTCCTTGGTTCGACTCTCCAACAATGAGATATCGCTCCTCATCCTCAGAGTGGTCTGGATCGTAGAAGTCAACATAGAGAGAATCATCAAAAACAGTTTTTACTTCCTCAAATGGGACTCCATGCTTTGATAGATTGCGCTCCGCCTTGTTTTCATCCCACTCAAACTGCATGAAGCTGTTGTATCGCTGTTCACTTAGACCGATTGTACGCTTTGGTCTGGAAGAGACTTAGGCGATTTTGCTCAATGCTTCCCTGAGTGACAAAGGCTCGAAACCAATTTTCTCGCTGTAAAGTGGTCGATAGTTATTTAAGGTGGCAGAGACTTCATTGGTATTGGTAAAGCGATTTAAGGCACCAACAGTTGTACAAATAGAAGGAAGGCTACCAAAATCTTGTTCTGAGCAGATTGAAAGGGCTAGCATACGCAATATTGCAATGCCTTTTTCGGAAGACTCTTTTAGGATTTTCTCCCTGCTTTGTTGATCGACTCTCTTATTTGTGTAGGCATCTCTAAAATCTCGACCGATCATCTCCAGTTCTTCATCAGCACATTCACGGAATTTCCTTCGTTTCCACATTCTCAAGCCTCCGTTCTAAGCAGGAAGTCTCAAATGATACTACGTGTCTAAGCAGGTTAACTACCAATGCAACGTCGAATCTGACAGATAAATCGTGCCTGTGATGATTAATTGACATATTCAATTGATAATCCCTGTTATGCCAAGATTTAGACAATAGATCTGACGGATAATCAAATCAATAACTATTATCGAACGGCGAGAATTGAGCTGCCGTTGGGATCGCTACAGTGAGCAAAATAATCACTCTGCCTGAAATTAGGATTTGTGGATGTAATTCTAGTCAGCAAAAATTATGCCCGGTGATTTAATTTGACGAATTTCCGGCGATCGCAGCCAAGTTTTTGATAGATGCCCTGTTGTTGGCCGTTACCGGAGACTAGATCGGGGGCTCAACTTCATTTAAGAGTTCGTAGCCGACGGCCTCATAGTCTTGCCAGGCGGTTTCGGCTTTCGGATCCTTGGCGGCATAAACGGGGACTCCGGCTTGGGCAGCTTTTTGATAAACGCTGTAGCGGCGGATGCCCTGCTTGAAGACGGGGATATGAGTTTCAGCTAGCAGCGATCGCACTTCGGCTTCCGCTTTCGTGGGTTTGGGCTGCAGAGCCGTTAGCAGCACGCGATAGCGCACAGTTGGCAAGGTTTTGAGGGTATTCACAATGAGCACTAGCGCTTCCAACGCCAGAATGTCGGACGTGGTGGGAATCACCAGCAGGTCGCAGTGGGTAGCCAAGGTGGCTAAATCGTTTTGCATGGGGCGCGCTTGCGTATCAATAATCGTGTGACGATAGCGGTTGCTCAGGGCATCGGGATGCCATTCATCGATCACCGGAAACGGCAGTTCGCCGCGCCGCGCCCAGCCGAGGGCTGAACGATTGGGATCAGCATCGATTAATAAAGTGCCGGCCTGCCCCTGTAAAAACGTCGCCAGGTGAATGGCCGTGGTAGTCTTGCCGACGCCGCCCTTAAAGCTGGTTACGGTGACAATCATGGGCCCGAAACCGGCAAAAACGTCAATAGGGTGAGCGATCGCCCCTGAGGCCAAGCGCTGGTCAACTCTAGAGAGAGAGCACGATGCGCCGAAAATGGTTGCCAGTATCGCCGCCATCGCATCGCTATAGGGAATCGATCACGCTTAAAAGACGATAAAGTATTTTCACGATACTGAGGCACTTTTTTGCTGGATACCTTGCTAGAGCTGACGCAGTGGCCACTGCCTTTGGTGCAGGTGGCGGTGGTCGGCGGATGGCTAGCGATCGTGGGACTCATTTCTGAGGGGTTGTATTTAACCAAAACTGTCTCAGCCGAAATTACCCGCAAGATTGTCCATATTGGCGCTGGTCACGTTATTTTGCTGGCTTGGTGGCTGCAAACACCAGCCTGGATGGGCATGGCGGCCTCGGTTTTGTTTAGTCTAGTGGCCCTATCATCCTACTGGCTACCCATTCTGCCGGGCATCAATAGCGTCGGCCGCTCTAGCCTGGGCACATTTTTTTATGCCGTCAGCATTGGCTTGCTCACGGCCGCTTTCTGGGCAAACGGACGAGCCGAATTTGCCGTTTTTGGCATTCTTACCATGACCTGGGGAGACGGCATGGCGGCGCTGGTGGGACAAACCTGGGGTCGACATCCCTATCACGTGTGGGATATGACTAAAAGCTGGGAAGGCACGAGCGCCATGGCTTTGGTCAGTTTCGTCGTGGGCCTGCTGGTGCTGGGTAGCGTCCACGGATTGACGCCGGCAGTGGGAGCAATTGCCTTGGTCACGGCCTTGACCGCGACTTTTCTGGAGTCTTTTTCCCGTTGGGGCATCGACAATCTAACGGTGCCTCTAGGCAGTGCCTTTATGGCCTATGCCCTGTGGCAATTTTGGGGATAGCGACGGGCGATGGAGACCGATGCATGGGGAGTGGTTAGTGGGTAGGTGGATGAGTACTCGATGGATAGGGGTGACAAGATGTGGGATATCGCGTTCTTTCCATGCTTGATCGGTAAGATAAGTTAGCGCGATCGCAGTCAACAATTACGGCTAGAACCTATGGGCAAGCGAAAATCATCACAGACGCAGGGGAGTGGCGGCGATCGCGTCGTCTACTCGGAGTTCGCCACCCAGCGTACGGCGGCAACGGCACGAGCGGTGGCTGATCTGCTGCCCAATAAGCAAACCGTTAAGGTCGAGGTCAGTCGCAAGGGCCGGGGCGGCAAAACAGTGACGGTGATTAGCGGCTTTCAGCATCGGCCCGATACCCTCAAAGCGTTGGCCAAAAAGCTGAAAGCTCAGTGCGGCACGGGCGGCACGGCTAAAGACAACACGATTGAAATTCAAGGTGATCAGGCCGATACCGTGTTGGCTGCTCTGCAAAAGGCCGGCTACGGCGCCAAACGGAGTGGCGGTTAATGGCTCCTATTCCAGAAGATCAGTCTTCCCGTCAATCCAGCCCCGTGACGCTGCCGCCAGCCTCTAAACGATTCCTGACGGGTATCCTGCTGGGTTTGATTTTGGCGGCTACCATCGCGGCTCTGTTTCCGTTGATTTCCTATTCGGCGGTAGATACTGGCCGCCCCCACGATCGCATTGTCCACGCCATCGCCGCTCAGCAGCCCGCCTCGACGATTGAGGAAACCCGCGATCACCCAACCCTGGCGCTTTCCCCCAACATTTCCTATCCGCTGCCGAGTGATTTGGCTGGGCACTGGGCGACGGACTGCATTAATGGCTTGGCGCGGCAAGGCGGGGTCGTCCTTGACAATAACCTCGATTCCTTGCCGTCCTTTAATTCTGAGTCAGCGGGCGCGGCCAAGTTTTATCCCAATGATCCGGCCCCTTGGGAAGTCGTCGTCACTATGCTGAACCGAAACTTTGAAAATTCGGCAGCCTATGGCGGGGCTTCGGCGCTGGAAACGGCTTTGGGCCTGGCAACACCGGTGAACATGCTTTACACCTATCCGGCGGAATATTACCGACCGGAGCGGTTAATTACTCGCGCTGAAGCGGTTGTGGCGTTGGCCGCCAAGGCGGAATTGCCCTATGTGGCGCGGGCAAATGAATTACTGGCGGCGAGCCTGCAAGATGGCGATCGCGTGCCCCCCTATGCCCGCGAAGGCGTCGCGGCAGCCTTAGCCGCCGGCGTATTGGTAAACGCCGACAGTCCCCAGCAGGTTAATAGCTTTGCGCCGATTACCCGCGGAGAAGTGGCGGCGCTAATTTGCCAAGCCAGTTCAGAGGCTCGTCTGCGAGCCGCGATCGCCCCTGATTGGGTGGCGACGCCGGCACCCCTGCCAGCGCAAGCGGAACCCCGGAAAGAGGTAAGGGGCGTCTGGCTCACCAATATTGACAGCGAGGTGCTGTTTTCCCGGGAGGAAATGGCTGCCGGCATCCAGCGGCTCAAGGCGATGAATATCAACACCCTGTATCCGGTGGTCTGGAATATGGGGTACACGCAGTATCCCAGCGCCGTGGCCGAGCGCTATTTAGGGCGATCGCGGCGGCTCTGGCCAGGAGAAAATCCGGCTTTCGAGGCCGCCCAGGGCGATCGCGACATGCTGCAAGAGCTGATTGAGCTAGCCCACGCCGAGGGGATGGCAGTCATTCCCTGGTTTGAATTTGGCTTTATGGCGCCGTCTAACTACGCCATCCGGAGCGATCATCCTGACTGGTTTACCCAGCGCCTCGACGGCAGCCAAGAGATTCCGATGGGAGCCGAAACCTTTACCTGGATGAATCCGTTTCATCCCCAAACGCGCCGGCTGCTGCTGGAACTCATGGGCGAAGTGCTCGACAACTACGATGTCGAAGGGGTGCAGGTGGATGACCATTTGGGTCTACCGGTCGATATGGGCTATGACCCGTTTACCGTTGCCCTTTACCGCCAAGAACGCGGCAGTCCGCCTCCCAGCGACGAAAACGATTCTGAGTGGATGCGCTGGCGAGCTGACAAGATTACGGAATTTATGAGTGAGGTGCGGCGGCTGATTGATCGCCGCCAACCGGGAGCGCTACTATCGGTTTCGCCCAATCCCTATCCGTTTTCCTACGCCCGCTATTTGCAAGATTGGCCCACTTGGGACGCTGACGGTTTACTGGACGAAATCATCGTACAGATTTATCGAGACGACCTCGAACGCTTTGTGTGGGAGCTCAATAAACCGGCCACTGCCACAGCGAAACGACGTACCGCCACCAGCATTGGCTTGCTAAGCGGACTCAAGGGCCGCCCCACAGACGTTGATTTGCTGACTCAACAGCTAGAAGCCGTGCGCGATCGCAGCTACGCTGGCGTTTCATATTTCTTCTATCAAAGCCTCTGGAATCCCGGCAAAGAGACCGCAGAAGAGCGCGATCAACAGTTCCAAGCCTCTTTTTCTGAAGCCGTTGCTCGCCCCTGAGGCAGTGTTTGAGTTGGGAGAAAAATCCCGGTGGAATTGAGTGGGGGAGTGGAAGAGTGGGGGAGTAGCAGGGTGGCAGGGTGGCTGGGTGGCTGGGTGGCTGGCGTGGGTGCGAATATTCGTTCGTCCGTATGGCAATCTGCAGTTGGGCTGAGTCATCTCTAATTGCTGAAATCTTTACGCAGCAGAGCTTTTGCCTTCTGCCTTCTGCCTCTGCCTTTAGCTATATGCCGCGCTTTGAATTTTCCGGTTGAGCTGAAAACCATTTTCTCTACGGTGCCTGGCTAGATGGCAACGAGCTGAATTTCATCCCCAATTGCCAACCGCAGGCGAGCATAGGCGCTGCTGCCGTTGACGGCAATTTCGACCCAACCGTGGCTGCCAACAACCGCGATCGCATGGCCCACTGCTACTTCTCCATAGGTTTTGCCGAGGGGCATCTCCACTGCGCCCACGCACATTTTCCAAGCGCTTCGCCCCACTGCTGCCGCCGGAATGGTCGTGATAATGTTGCCAAAGTGGTCGATATGCTGAGCGCAGCCCACAATTTTTGTCTCGGTGATTTGCGGCTGGGGAATCGCAATCCGCAACAGCGAGTCCAGGGCAATCGGCGGCCCGAGCTCGGACAAGTCGGTTCCGTTTGCCAGGTGAGCGGCCACGGGGGCAAAAATGTCGCGTCCGTGAAACGTGCTGCTGGGCTGAGGCGATCGCCAAAATTTGGTGGCAGTCAGTTCGACTGCCTTTAGGTCTGATGCGGCATCCAATGCGCCGCTCAGCACGCCATTGTCGGGACCGACAAAATACCCCTGGGAAGACTGCACCGCGATCGCCCGCCGCCCAGTACCCACCCCTGGATCAATTACTGCCAGATGCACTGTTCCTTCAGGAAAGTAGGCATAGGCATTGAGCAGGGTAAACCTCGCCGCCGCCAGATTTTGAGCGGGAATGTCGTGGGTTAAATCAATCAGACGGGCCGTGGGACAAATGCCAGCGATGACGCCTTTCATCACGCCGACATAGCCATCGCGATAACCAAAATCCGTTAGTAGGGTAATCACAGCAGACATATTACCGGAGCCGCAATTGGCCAGAGTGACCTTAGCATGGCAGATTTTTGCCCGTCTGTGATGCCCGCCACTAGGAGTTTTTGGAGAACTGCTTTTTTAGGGGGTGCTGGTTGCCAAAGGCACTGCTGCCCGGTTCAAAGAAGTTTGCCAGCTATGAAGTTAAACCGCCAATTCAAGTGGAACTGATGACGACGCGATCGCGACCGTCGGCCTTGGCTTGATATAAGGCTTCATCCGCGAATTTAACCAAGTCCTCCAGTCGCTTTAAAGGATGTGGCAGCATCACGGCGACGCCCAAACTCATGGTGACGAACTTGCTGACCTGTGAACCCTGATGGGGAATTTGGGCCTGATGGACCATTGAGCGAATCTGCTCCGCGACAGTTTCAGCCCCCTCAACGTTAGTTTTGGGCAGCACAACCACAAACTCTTCACCGCCATAGCGGGCTACCATATCGGCTGGGCGCTTAATCGCGCTGCGCAAAATGCTGGCGACCCGCCGCAAGCAATCATCGCCGGCCTGGTGACCATAAATGTCGTTATAGGCTTTGAAATAGTCAATATCAGCCATGATCAGCGCTACCTCGGCTTGTTCCCGCGAGAGTCGTCGCCATTCTTGGCTTAAAAACTGTTCGAATCGTCGTCGGTTGGCGACTCGGGTGAGGCCGTCGAGATAGGCAAACCGCTGCAGCTTGCGATTTGCTCTAGTCAGATTATGGTGCAGGCGCTCGCGCTGCAGCGCGCTGCTGACAATTGTCCCAATGGTTTCTAAGAGACGCTGCTCTTCAGGCTGCCACTCGCGCGGCTGATGGGACTGAGCGGAAAGCAACGCCCAAAGCTGCTTTTCTTCCAGTAGCGGAATGGATAGATCAGCATTGATGCCGAAGAAATCAAGAAAATTGAGTTCTGATTCACTAAACGCTTGTCGATAAATATTTCCCACGGCCACGGGATGACCGAGCCGAAATTTTTCCAGATAGGACGATTTGACCGACCAAGGATGGCGCATTTGCCATTCCTTCATGGATTCTAGGTCGGGAATGTGGGCCTCTGAAATCACTTTGCCAGCCTGCTCACGCAGGTCAATCATCACCAGTCGATCAACGTCCAGATGTTCTCGGACGGTCTCCACTACGGTCGGCAGCACGTCAGTGAGCCGCTCCGAACGGTTGATGAGCTGAGAAATATTGGCCAATAGGCGATCGCGATGCATTTGGAGCAGCAGTTGTTCTTGCGCCACCCGCTGCTCCGTAACATCGAAGGTTACGCCCACCATTCGCATAGTTTTACCTACCGCATCGCACAGGACTTGGCCGCGCTGCAGCAGCCAGCGAGTGGGGCCAGCAACAGACGTGATGCGAAACTCAGCCGCAAATAATTGGGGCGGCTGCTGAGCCTGATGAATCGCCTTGTCCAAATTGGCGCGATCGCGATCATCGACTAGGTCTAAGAACGTTTTTGGATTGCCATCAAAACTGCCTGGGGCCAAGCCAAACAATCGCTCTTGAGGAGAAGACCAGGTCATCTCATTGCTTTCAAATTGCCATTCCCAGGTTCCCACCGCAGCAGCCTCAAGGGAATATCGGAAAAAGTCACTCTCGGTTTGCAGCAGTTCCGTCGTATGTTGGTGCGCCGCAATATCGCTGATGATCAGACAAACCCCAGTGACGACTGCGCCCTGCTGTTGAGGAATAACGCTGACTTGCTTATGTTGTAAACGAGGTTTCAGTCCGCTGATGGGCAGACATAATTTAGCGGCCTTGCCCTGAAATGCCTGCTTTAGGACCCGATGCAATTGTTGATAAAGCACTGGCCCCACCACCGACTGCAGCGGTTGCCCCTGCACAATATCAGCAGTGACCTGGAAAGCTTTGAGATAGGCGCTGTTGGCGAAAACATGTTGCTCGTGCGGGTCCAGATGGGCGACCCAACTGGGCACTGCATCAGCCATTTGATGTAGTTGCTGAGTAGCTTGCTCAACCGCTTGATGCGTCTGATGCTGATTGGTTAAATCGCGACTCAACACTACTCCGTACTGCACGCTGCCCGTGTTATCCCGCAGGGGCGACGCTCGCATTGCCAAACAGCGATCGCGCTGCTGTTGGTCCGTGTAAAAAAGCGTCATTTCCGCCACTGCTCGACCCTGCAAAGCCTGCACACAAGGACAGGCAGTCGGCTCTAAAGGCGTCCCTGCCGCGTCTCTGAAAGACAGCATCTCTAATCCACAGAACTGCTGCCGATGCGCTGCCAGATAATCCTCTGGGGTGCTGAAGCCAAAACTGTCAGCTGCCGCTTCGTTGACGTAAACCAGATAGCCTTGGGTGTCAAAAATCTGAATTCCATCACTCGTCTGTTCCAAGATGGGCAGAAAATCTGCCAGCATCGAAGCAGCGAGTGGCTTGATGTTACCAAACATGGAAATTGTGCCAGCCTTTAAACCATTAATCAGATCGTTAGATAGAGGCCGAGGGTGAGATAGGTAAGAATGTATCAAGTCCAAAGCTATTTGATGGGTTTACGTGTGAAATGGGGCCAATCACATTAACCAGCAATTTGATTGACGAATACTTGTATGGGTTGAACGAGACATGCCGCAGCTATATCCGTCGGAGTATGACGAGAGTCGTTAAGACAACAAAGGAACTTCAACCTAACGTGGACTGATGAAACCATCGCCCTGGGGAGCCCGGCTAAATAGTGATTGCCTGAGAAGGCTTTATATTTATGCCCACAAATCTTTTCCGAGCCTCTTGAGAAACGACAAATATTTACCAACATGCCCACTTGACCGCTGAGATGTAAAGGTCTGTAAAAATTAAGAAATTAAATCTGTGATTTGAGCTGACTGGCCAATTTTTTCACGGGGACTCTCTAAACTAATATAAGCGTTCTGGTTGCATCATTTTGTCTTTGCCATCGCCATTAACTTCAACTGAGCTAAAGGGCCTGCTGTTGCTACTCAAGTACCCAAAATATCGGGCGACAGCAGCCGTTTTGCAGCCTCAACTTAAATTATCGGCACGTCAGGGCGATCGCCTCTGGCAGCGACTGCAGCAGTGGGAACTGGTGGATTTTGAAGTAATCGTGACTAGATTTGGGTTGAGTGCTGTGGGCCGCACGCTGCTGCAGCTCGACCAGTCGGTACTGCCGGTGACCCCGGATGAAAAGTATGTCTTGCAGTCCTGTTGCGATCGCAGTGCGGGGCCCCAGCAAATCAGCGCTAAAGTCCCTCCTGATTGCCGCCAACCTTTGCTGGCGGGGCTAGCTCAACAAGGCCTAATTCGCGTGACGCAGCAGAAACTAGAGAATATTTGGCTGACGACTAGGGGAAAGGCTTTTTTACGCTATGAATACGAGCCTCAAGGAGACACACCGGTCATCAGTCTGACGCTGCTCAACGGTTATTTACGGTTTATGCGCCAGATTGATCCTCAGATCGCTACTGCGGTCAGTCCTGAAGCCGCCGTGCCGGTGGCGATCGCCGCTGCTGCCGCGATGAATTTGTAAATAGATATATGAGGTATCTGACGCCTCAATCTGGGCGGCTGACCTTGCTTAAGCCTGGCGCTGTCAATTAAATTGCCATTACTTCCCGATCATTTGATCCTTAGCCATTCGTTTCACTGCAATTGATGCTGGCCTGCCATTTTCCTTCCCCCCTAGCGCCTGGTGATGAACTGTTTGTGGTCGCTCCCAGCGGGGCGTTGCGAGAATTGACGGCCATCCAGGCGGGTATCGCTCTTTGGGAGACTCAAGGCTATCGGGTGAAGCTGTTGCCTGGCTTGGATGAACGGCAGGGCTATTTGGCCGGCACCGATACCCACCGACGGCAACAATTGCTGACCGCTCTGCAAGCGCCCCAGTGTCGCGGTATTCTCTGTGCTCGCGGCGGCTTTGGCGGCACTCGCCTACTGGAATCTTGGCAGTGGCCGGCGGGCCAAGCAAAATGGCTGATCGGATTTTCGGACATCACGAGCCTGCTGTGGAGTTTTGCTCAACAAGGTCGCGGCGGCGTCCATGGCCCGCTGCTGACCACCCTGCGTCAGGAACCCGATTGGTCGCGGCAAAGACTGTTTGACTGGGTAGCCGGGCGGGCGATCGCGCCGCTGTCGGGACAGGGATGGCAATCGGGCACGGCAACTGGGCCACTGCTGCCAGCCAACCTGACCGTGGCCACCCATCTGCTGGGGACGGTTCATGAGCCTGATTTGACGGGAGTAATTTTGGCCCTGGAAGATGTGAACGAAGCGCCCTATCGGCTTGATCGCATGCTGACTCACTGGCGGATGCTGGGCAAATTAGCCGCCGTCGCCGGCATTGCCATTGGCCGCTTCAGCCGTTGCGAGCCACCTGAGCACGTTCCCAGTCTCAGTGTGGCAGCGGTGCTCCGCGATCGCCTAGGCGATTTGGGGATTCCCGTAGTGGCCGGGCTGCCCTTTGGCCATGACGGGGCGAATGCGGCGCTGCCCGTCGGCGCATTCGCTACGCTTGATGGTGACGCGGGTACTTTGGTGGTTCACCGCTCGACACCGGGATCAGACTCACTGGCGGACTAAGACTATGACGGCTGGCCCTACTGCTATGTTTCAAACGACCCGAAGACGCCTGGCCCTCTGGTACACCACGGTCACAGCAGTCTTACTGCTGCTGTTTGCCAGCGGCGTCTATCTCTACGTCCGCATGACTTTGGTGGAGCGAGTTGACGACACCCTTAACCACGTCGTGGAAATTGTGCAGCGATCGCTCGTCATTGAAGCGGGCGGCGAAACCGACGAGCAGGTGTTGATGACGTTTGGCCGCATCGAGCCGGCTCTGCAAGTCAACGTAGAGGCCAGCTTTCGCGACAATACCACCGCTACCGAAGATGACCACATTGACTTGGAGTGGTTTAGTCCCACGGGCACTTTGCTGTGGTCAACCCTGTCGGAACCGCTCAACTTATCGGTCAGGGTGAATCCCCAAGGAGAAACCGTCCCCATCAATGAGGAGCAGGTGGTTCGGCAAGTGACCGAAAGAATTGTGGCAGGCAACCAAATTTTAGGCTATCTGCGGGTGAGCCATCCTTGGTTTGAGGTGACCAAGCCCAGCCGGCTGCTGCTGCGAGATTTGTCTTTGGGCATCAGTTTAATGATTACGGCGGTGGCGACCATCGGCTGGCTGCTGTCGGGCATTGCGATCGCCCCGGTGCGCGACTCTTACCAGCAGCTCAAGCAATTCACTGCCGATGCATCCCACGAATTGCGGAATCCCATTGCGGTGATTCAAACCAATGTGCAGGTGGCTTTGGCTGATCCCGAACCCGATACCATCGCGCAGCAGCAGCAACTTCAGGTAATTGAGCGGCTCACGCGACGGTTGGGGCGACTGGTCGACGACCTTCTGTTTCTGGCGCGGCAGGAGGGGGGGTTGGTGCCGCTCAAACTGGAACCGGTGGATATTTCGCTGCTGTTAACCGATGTTTTGGAAGAACAGGAAGCGATCGCTGAGAACAAACACATTCGTTTGACCTGCCAAGCCTGTGAAACCGCACTGCTAGCGTTAACGCGCGATCATTCTCCAACGGCAGTCCTGCCGCCCAATTGGACGGTCGCCGGCGATGCTGACCAGCTCACTCGCTTGTTTACCAACGTTATTGGCAACAGCCTGCAATATACGACCAGCGATGGCCAGGTGGAAATTCACCTTGACGAAAGCAAACTGCAAAATCAACCGGCCATTCAAATTACGGTGAAGGACACCGGCATGGGAATTGCGCCAGAAGCTTTGCCTAATATCTTCGATCGCTTCTATCGGGCTGATCCCTCTCGCCAGCGCTCAGCCGCCACCGGCTCAGGATTGGGCCTCGCGATCGCCAAAGTCATTGTCGAAAAGCACGGCGGCGACATTCAGCTCCAGAGCCAGCTGCAGAAAGGCACCGAAGTCAAAATTCGTCTGCCGCTCCACCATGAACCCAGCCGCTAGAACCAGAGAATCCTAATCTTCGATTTTGGATTTTGGATGCGAAGCCGTTTTTATCTCAACAACTTGTGCTGTTGGCACCCTAGGAGCCTCACCACTTGTACGAGCGAACAGCCGTTCGCCCCTCCACCCAGACACCCTCACACCCTCACACCCTCACACCCTCACACTCTCCGCTCCCGCAAGCGCGATCGCCGCTGGATAAATTCGATGCTCTTGCACCTGAATACGAGCCTGCAGCGTCGCTGCCGTATCGGTGGGTAAGACGGGCACTGCCGCTTGCAGAATAATCGGTCCACTATCCACCACTAGCTCCACATAATGCACCGTGCAGCCCGTAATTTTGACGCCGGCATTGAGCGCCTGCTCAACCGCGCGAACGCCTGGAAAGCTGGGCAATAGGCTGGGATGAATATTTAAGATGCGTCGGGGAAAGGCATCAATCAGCACCTCGGTAACGCGCCGCATCCAGCCGGCCATGATGATCCATTCAGCGCCATAGGCCACCACCGTTTCAATAATGGCTTGGTCCAAGGCTTCACGACTTTCAACCGTTCGATGGTCAAGCAAAACGGTGGGAATGCCGTAATGCTGAGCTTTTTGCTTCACACCAGCATCAGGATTGTTATAAATCACGACCTGGACGATCGCCGCCAAATGCTTCTGGGCAATTGCGTCGGCGATCGCCGCCAGGTTACTCCCCTTGCCAGAGGCTAAAACCGCTAGCCTCAAAGGTTTTGGGGCTAGTGGCGGAGAGGGAAGAATCGCTGGAGAAATTAGCGCGTCGCTCACGAGTCAGCCATTAGTTAAGTCAGCTTCCGCTTATTCTACCGACGAAATCCGACCGTCTGACTGCGGTTTTCTGAGGGCAGCGGGCAAGCTGAACATGACCGCCACCGCTAACCACCATGCCTATTCAAAACCGATTACGCTTCGGCACGATCGCCCTCATCGGACTGGAAATCAGCCTTGCCGGTGCTTACTGTCTGACCGTTTGGCGACACGGCGCCACCGTTGCTTGGTTAGACTTCAACGGCCTGCGATCGCTGCCTTCCCTGATGCAGGCGGTCCATTTATTTGCCCTCGGGGCGATTTGCTTGCTGCTGCTGGTGCGCCGCCGGCAAATGCCGCGCCCCTGCTCTTGGTATCTGCCGCTGGCCCTCGCTTGCCTGTGCTTTTTTGGCGGCTTAGATGAACTCATCAAGCTGCACTTAACCGTCGATCAAATAAACTGGAAAGCGCTTTATCTGGGCTTGTTGGCGGCGATTCCGATAGTCAGCTGGCGCGATTTACGCTGGCTGTGGCAGACCCATCGCCCTACGCTGCTGTGGATTGCCGGGGGTATGGGTATTTTTCTGCTGGGAGGATTTGGCGCCGAAATGCTGCAGGGCGCGATCGCCACAGCGATGTCGACCAGTGCTGATCCCCAAGCAAAATTGCTGGCAGAACATCTGCGAATTGCCGTGGAAGAGTTTGCCGAACTCTTGGGAGAAACGCTGATTCTCTACGCCTTTCTTGATTTCACGACAAAGGTTTTGGCATCGTCACAGAGGCAAAAGCCGCAGGGCTACAGAGCCTCCTACAAAGGGTGAATGTTTGCTTTAGAAACATCCCCGAACGCAACCTAACTAGCAAGAAACCAGCATATCGGTACGATTCAGCACCCGGCGATCTTCATCATCCAATTCATCCGGAATGCCGTTCCGAATCAGTTCAGCAAAATCTTCATTGGGCACCATAATGCAGAGCACATATAGGCGATCGCTGCCGGTATTGCGCAATTCGTGGGTTCCACTGTTGGGAATCAGAATGCTATCGCCAGTTTGCAACGGTACCACTTTGCCATCGCATCGAGCCTCACCTCGACCCTTCAGCACATAAAACATTTCTATCGCGGCATTGTGCCGATGAGAGGGAGTCCGCCCGCCCACATCAAAAATCTCGACGCAGGATGTCAGAGCCACATCCGCCGTCTTCGGATCAAACAGAATGGCTAATCGATTTCGATCTTCCGGACTGATCCGGTAGACCTGATAATCCTGATGCGTTCTGACAATTGGCAGCTTGCAGTCTTGAGCTGTCGCAGTAGACGAAGTTACAGACGATGTGTGAGTCATAAGCGCTAAAAGTTACGTTTAGCTAGACAACAGAGAAGTCCATAGTCACGGGTGATGTTCACTGCTTTGGTGAACTTTAACCCAGGAAAATTAGACGCTAATTAGGCCAAAAATACCGTAGCCGTTATGTCAAGTGCGCTTCCCTTCGAAGCGTTTTATACAACTATTGGCCTAATCATTTGGAGGGAAAATGTTTGCATCACTGAACTCCACGATGCGATCGCACTGCCTTGACTTTAGGTTGATTATTGGGCTTTATCGCTAAAAATACAGGCTTTGTAAAGGTCGCGATGGAAATGTAAATGTGGATTGCTATTTTCCGTTTCTAGACCTTAAGCAGCTAAATTTGAGCTTCCAAGTCTTTAATCAGTTCGGTGGAGATTAAGAAATATCAAAATTATCGTCTAATGTACCGCTAAACACATAAGTGCAGCATTTAGGCTTCTACAACGAAGCTGTAAATGAATGGGCGATCGCGTAGCTGGTACTCGATTGATGCTGTCATTCATCGTCTTTAGACAACATTTGAGTCTTTATGCAATTATTACCTCGCCTATCGCTTCGGAACTGGCGCGGCGACCTGTTCGGCGGTCTCACTGCAGCGATTGTAGCTTTACCGCTGGCGCTGGCGTTTGGTGTCGCTTCGGGGGCAGGGGCGATCGCCGGCCTTTATGGAGCCATCTTTACGGGCTTTTTTGCAGCCCTGTTTGGCGGCACGCCGTCCCAAGTTACCGGCCCCACCGGCCCCATGACCGTAGTCATGGCCACCGTATTCACTAAATTAATTGCGCAAAATCCTGAAAATGGTCTAGCCATGGCCTTTACCGCCGTGATGCTCAGCGGCGTTTTTCAAATTCTCTTTGGCATCTGTCGACTGGGGCAATTCATCACGCTGATGCCCTACACCGTGGTGTCGGGCTTTATGTCGGGCATTGGCGTCATCATCGTAACTTTGCAAATTGCCCCGCTGCTCGGACATCCGGCGGAAAGCGGCGTGATTGAAGCCTTGCAAAAGCTGCCGGCGGTGCTGGCGGCTCCCCAGCCTGCTGCCACTGGGCTAGGCATTCTGACGCTGGTCATTGTGTTCAGTTGGTCTGGACGGCTATCTCGTCTGGTGCCGTCTCCTTTGGTGGCGCTGATTGTCTGCACCTTGCTATCAGTTGTCCTATTTCCCAACGGCGAAATTGCTCGTATTGGCGAAATTCCTCAGGGCCTGCCCCAGATCCAGTGGCCGCAGCTCAGCCTTAATCAAATGCAGGCTATCGTCGGCTATGGTTTGATGCTGGCCATCCTAGGGGCGATCGATTCCCTACTAACGTCTCTGGTTGCCGATAATATTTCCCGCACTCGCCACGATTCGGAAAAAGAGCTGGTTGGTCAAGGCATTGGGAATTTGTTGTCGGGTTTATTTGGCGGCCTGCCCGGCGCTGGCGCTACCATGCGTACGGTGATTAATGTTCAAGCTGGAGGCCGCACGCCGCTATCCGGCATGGTTCACGCGATCGTGCTGTTAGCCATTGTGCTGTGGGCCGGTGGCGTCACCGCCCTGATCCCCCATACCGTGCTGGCGGGCATCCTGGTCAAGGTGGGCATTCGGATTATTGACTGGAGCTTTTTGTGGCGCGTCTGCCAAGTCTCTCTGCGGGCTACGGTGGTAACCTATGGCGTTTTGCTGCTGACGGTATTTGTTGATTTGATCACCGCAGTTGTGGTGGGGGCCTTTGTCGCCAATATCCTGACGATTCAGCGGCTTACTAGTCTACAAATTGACAAAGTCCGCGCCATCTATCATCCCGAAGATGATCCCAAGGTAACTTTAACGACGGAAGAGCAACGCTTACTCGCGCAGTGCCAGCGGCGCGTATTGCTGATTCAGATGAGTGGCCCGATGAGTTTCGGCGCCGCCAGAACGATCTCTTTTCATATGGGCCGAGCCTACGATGTGCTGATTCTGGATCTCAGCGACGTGCCTTTAATCGGCGTCACTGCATCGCTCACAATCGAGACCGAAGTTAAGCTAGCTCGCCGTAACGGCTGCGGCAAAATTCTTATCGTCGGCGCCCAAGGCCAAGTCGAAGATCGCCTCAGACGATTCCAAGTGCAAAATACGTTGCCGGCAGGCAATTTCTTGCCCACTTGCTACCACGCGCTGAAGCTGGCCTCAATGGTGCTCGAAGACCACTCGGCGATCGCTGATCAAGCCCACCGGCGCGTCTCTCCTCAGCCATCCCAGCCACAACCGCAATAAGCGCGTTGCTGGCGCGGTCATAAGAGAATCGAGGCGCGACCATAGTCTCAGCCGGAGCGGGAGCGGTTGTTACATCTGGTGATGGGTTCGCCGGAAGGAGTGCGTAGGCGTAGCCGCTCCTTTTAGGAGCATCGGTCATCCATACGCTGCATGTGCTGAACTATGCGGAGCAGGCGACATGGAGTCAGGCGATCGCGATTCCCGACTCGGGAATTTTAATTACTCCAGAGCAGAGTGAGGTGTTTAGTCTGCTGCTGCGCGATGGTCGGAGACTGGTCCCTTAGGACCATCGACAAAGAACAGTGCTTGAGGGCGATCGCTCGCTGAATTAATCGCGACAGCCGCTTGGATTTGTCAGAACTCAAGCGGCTTTGATGTTTGTTGATGTTAGAAGGCGATAATGATACTAAGCATGAGATGTTCTCCCTATGACTCACGAAGAACTCCTATCCCGGATATCCATTAATCCCAATATTTGCTTTGGCAAACCCTGTATTCGGGGACATCGAATCTGGGTCTCGCTGATTCTAGATTTCTTAGCCATCGGTATGACTATTGCTGAGGTGTTGGATGACTATCCCAGTTTGGAAGAAGCCGATATTTATGCCTGTCTAGCTTATGGGGCTGAGATGAGCCGTGAGCGCTATATCGATATTCCCCTGGAGGCCAGTGCGTGAGGCCCAAGCTGGATGAAAATATTGGGCAGCGAGGGCTTACTCTCCTCAAGCAAGCTGGACATGATGTGGCGACAGTGGTGGAGCAGGGACTAGCATCTACCCCCGATGAAAATTTAATTGAGGTCTGTCGCCGAGAAGGACGTCGTCTGGTGTCACTAGATTATGAGTTTGATAAGGGGAGGTTGGTTCCGTTTCTCGCTGAGTTGGATAAGATGACATCACATATCTTGGAAAACAGGGCGGTGGCATGTCGTTCCGACTCTACCTAGATGCCTGTTGCTTTAATCGCCCCTTTGACGATTGGTCTCAATCTCGCATTCGCCTCGAAGCAGAAGCGATTTTGGCAATTTTGGAACAATGCGAGACCGCTAATTGGACACTGGTAAGTAGCACCGCGATTGAGTCTGAAATTGATCAAACTCCTGATCCGATCAAGAGGCAAAGACTTATTGATTCACTAGCAATTGCCTCGAAACATGTGATCGTCACGGAGAGCATAATGGTAAGGGCTAGCGACTTGAAAATGTTCGGCTTTAAAGCCTTCGATGCCCTCCATATTGCCTGCGCTGAATCGGCGGGTGTCGATACTCTGTTGACGACAGATGACCGCCTGTTACGAAAGGCCATCAGTCAGAGGGTAGATATCAGCGTAAGGGTGGCTAACCCGGTTATGTGGTTTATGGACATTAGTAATCGTTAGGAGACGGCGATGACTCTGGCAGAAATCAATCGATTAGCGTTTAAGACGCTAGTGGACAATCTAGGCTATGTGAATGCGATCCGTTTTTTCAAACAGTTTGAAACGGGCAGCGGCGATTATTCTCAAGATCGGCATCGGTGGCTAGATAACCTCAGCCTTGAGGAAATCTGGGCTGATATTCAGCAGCGACAAGCAGACTAATTGGTTTCAGTATCGGGATGCAAAGACAGCATTTGTTGAGTAAATTGGCGGCAAATCTGCAAGCCAACCAGGGTAAGCGATCGCTCTGTTAGGTCATTGGCTCATCACAGGAAGTATGGGAGTGATGCATCCTCTAAGCAGGCTTCAGCGCGGGGCTCAGGAGACGTGTTCCCCCGGTTGATAAATTTCCATCTTTAGAGCGCATCGTAGATGGCATCTTCGGGGCTATATCCAGCCTAAAAACTGATTAGCTGCCAGAGTTTTCCAGGCATCTGCTTCCTCTGCTTCAGAAGGTTCTTGTACAAGTACGATGACTCTGACCGCTTGATGATGACCAGCGAGTTGAGACAATGCCGCTTTGGGAACTTTGAGCTGCCCATCAGTGGTGATTTCTCCTGCAAACTCTTAGGCTTTCATGGCTTCTCGATTTTCTTGTCGCTATGTACAACTATATGGGCGTTGACCTTAAGTGAGGCTGATTTTTCTCAAACTGAGCTACCTGGCGTTGGGGATGTTGATTACACGACTTGGCAAAGTTCACGACAAAATCATTGATTGGCGGGCTGACTCAATGGCCACAACCCTTATTTCCTCGTTGCGCAACCAAGAAGTCTGCCAAGTCGTGTTGATTACGCTGGAGGTTACGGGAAGGTGTTGAGTTTGGGGGGCGCGATCAACTATTGAGTTGAAATCTTGGCTAAGCCTTAAGGAAACGTGCTCATATCTGTAGATTTAGCTGTCGTGAAACGTTTCTCAAGACTCATCAAGAACTGCCCGCTCAGAAACCCAACGCTTGATTAAAGGAATCTCAAAACCATATTGACCATCATTCTCCCGCTTCAGAACGTGGTATCGCACCATATGGCGGAGTGCCGACTGTGCAGTTGAGTCAAGATTTGTAGAGGGTTGAATGTCATCAGCGAGGGCTTTGAGGATCACTCGGCCAGCGTGAACTTCGGCGGGGTTGTGGATGCTACCCGTGAATTCATCCCACACATTGGTGAAATAGGAGGTGCCTAGCGTGAAGGCGCGGGGTATCGCTGCTTCGAGCATCGCAGGGGTGGCAGTAGTGGCGTGTTGCTCGTTAGCTTCGGTGACTAGGGCAGCACCGATGAGTTGCAGTAGGTTGGGATGGCATTGGGTGAGTTGTAGGATCTCATCGACCACGCCGGGGGCATAGGTAAGCGCAAACTCTGGATCAGGATTCACGAGCAATTCATGCGCTTCGCTGGGCTCTAGGTAGAGCATTTCGACGGGCACAACGCTAATGAAGTAGCTGCTCCAGTTAGGGCCGATTTCTTCTAAGGTTTGCACGCCGGAAAAGACGAAGCCAAGCTGCTCCCAGTGTTGAATGAGGCTACGCAGCTCGTCGAAGAGGGTGAGATTAAGTTTGCCTTGGTTGATGGCGGTGCCGATTTTTTCAAACTCATCCAAATTGAGCAGCAGTTGCCGCTCACCAATGGCCTCAAGGACGTTTTCCAGCCAGGTTTCAAAAGTATCGTAGGGGGCGGCTTGAAAGGCGGTACGCTCAGGCTCGTTGGGGATCTTGACGCCCAGACTACGACCATCGCGGCGGATGGCGCGAGCCAGGTTACGGAGAAAGCCAATCTCATCGGCAGTGGCGGCAGCGCTTTGCACATCGACGAAAATGGGAACCCAATCGGAAGGGAGCAAACGTGGCAGGTTGTTGAGGAAGGAAGTTTTGCCGCAGCGACGGGGGCCATGGAGCACGATGGTGGGACGGTTGCGATCCAATAACAGACGCACCAGATTGTCGGCGAAGCTTTGTCGCCCTTTGAATAGCTGGGCCTGCTTGAGTTTTAGGGGGTTGCCGTATTGAAAGGGGTTAAGCAGTTCGCCCTGGGAAAGTTTTTGCTGCTCTACGAGTTCTAATTCGAGCAGGTTTTGCCAGCGGGTGATCACCGTCTGCCACCGCTGCAGGCCATTCGCTTTCACGCCTAAGCTGGGCAACTGGGCTGGTAACCGCTCAAGCTGCTCCAAAATGCGCTCTAGCCCCCGTTCTCGCAGCGCAATGTTGTCTGACTGCAGTGCAGATATGACATCCTCAGCGATCTTTTGTAAGCGGGGAAAGATATTCGCGAGTTCTGCGGGTATAAGTGAGGTTTCAACCTTCAAGTTAAGTTGGGTAATTTCAACCTTCGAGGAAGTAAAGGGTTGGGTAATTTCAAATTGGTTAGGCAGGATGGTTTGTATCACCCGATTGGGGGCAACCTCTTCCGGATTGGAGACGATGTTTTGGAACTGTGGGACAGCTTCAATCTTCGCAAGCTGATCAGCGATGATATTGGGCAGAGCGCGCTGGACGGTGCGTGTGAAGCCAGGTAAGGACGAGGCTTGCATCTTGGCTAAGGTGTCAAGGCCTAAAGTTGAGTTGTGCTGAAACACTTCAGCTAATAATTGCGCATGGCCCGGTAGCGGTAGCCAGAGTAGCTCACTGCTGTAGGGCGGTAGACGCAGCAGCCAGCGTTCAAAGTCTTTTGCAGACAAACTTTGAAAGGGAATGTTGGTAAGAAAATTTAAGCCCCGGCTCATGGGGATGGGGGCAAACAGCACATACTCCGGGATGAGGTGATAGTAGAAGCTGAGGGTGACGGGCAGCACCCAAATTACCTGCCTACCCAGATTTTCAACCCCCAGAGCAAGGAAAACAGCGCTAGCGATCAGCCCTAACCAGCGCTGCTGAGCATAAGCAAAGCTAGAAGCAATAATTGCCGCAATCGCTAAAAACGGCCATAGCGGTAGCTGGCTAATCACCGCAACGCCGACCGCAACGCCGAGCGCAACGACGCCCGCAACGCCGAGCGCAACGACGACCGCAACGACGCCCGCAACGCCGAACGCAACGACGACCGCAACGACGCCCGCAACGCCGCCCGCAACGACGCCCGCAACGACGAGCGCAACGACGAGCGCAACGACGAGCGCAACGCCGAGCGCAACGCCGAGCGCAACGCCGACCGCAACGACGCCCGCAACGCCGCGCGCCGCGCCGCGCGCAACGACGACCGCAACGCCGAGCGCAACGACGACCGCAACGCCGAGCGCAACGACGACCGCAACGCCGACCGCAACGACGCCCGCAACGCCGACCGCAACGCCGCGCGCATCGTTATTAGTTCGAATGATATCTCGTAATAAATATGAAAACAGGCACACTGAAAGACTTGTCAAGCCCGTAAAGAGCAATGACTGAGTGCTGAGCCAGCTTCCTGTCACAGCGGCTGCGGTTGCTCCCAGCACAAACACCGACCTAGCCGTAACTACGTTCTGTCGTTGTAATAATCTGTAGACCGAAGCACTTGTCAGCCCGCATAGCCCCCCCCCAATGCCCAACCCGATGGCGATCTGACTGACGGGCGGCAGGATATCGATGATTTCTAACCATCCAGTCTGCATTGTTTCCCGAAACAACTGATTTTCAACCCCATAGAGAAAGCAAAAAATGAGCGGTACATGGATGGCAACGGGCAGGAAAACCACGGCTAAGCCGTAAGCAATTGAGACCGTAATTGGCAGCAGCAGCCAGTCTAGTAGAGTTGAGTTGTGTATTAGCAGACCCACTAATGGCAGTTTAAATAGGCCCACTAAGCTCCAAAATTGCCAAAAGAACCGCCAGTTGATATCGAATAGCAATATATTCTGGAATTCAGTTCTGCCTTTTTTAGCAGACCAGTCATTCATGCGCTGCTGCAGCCGCGACGGGCAAAACATCGCCCAATACCACAGCTCCCAGGTCTCCCGTAACCAGCGTCTCATGGCTGCTCACCCACAAAGCTGGCCAGCCCAGCGCCACAGAGTTGGTCATCACTCTGTAACAAGCCATGCAATTTCAACTGCTCCACCACAGCGGTTGGTGGTATGGGCAGAGATGAGTCTAACGTTTGCTTGAGTGCCTGCTGTTCCACCGTGGTCAACTCTTTCCAAAGACCAGCAAAATAGGGTTGCGCTTGCTGGTCAAAAGCTTGATGAGCTAGATCTAAGTTGCTGTGCTGCCAAACCATTGCCGCTGCGAGCTGGCTGTAGAACGGTAACTTCCCTGCAATTAACTCAACCCAACTGATTTCTGCCTCTGATAATTGGTCTTGCTGCAGCAACTGCCGCCAAGCTTCTGGCTCTAAGGCTCCCAAAATCGTGGTGCTGAACACATTGTCAAAAGGAGAAGTCAGATTCAACGTCTGATAGATCTCTCCTAGCGGTCGGCGACTGGCAATCACCAACGTGACTAAACTTGTCGATGCCTTTGCCCGCCAGTCGTCTCCCCAGTCTTGAAACTGCTCCAACCGCTTACCGATCGCCCCAAATTCGTCAAACAGCACGATGAGTCGATAGCCCTGATCGCGCAGCGCTTCTAACCGATCTTGCAGTTCAAAATCGTCGTTATTGTCTTCTCTCGCCCAGGGTTCAGCACCCGTCTGCTTTTTGATGCCTCTTCGTAAACCCTCCAAAATTCCCAGGGGCGTATGAAATCGCCGATCTTGCAAATCGAGCAGCACCACTAGCGGCTTTTGCTCCGGTGTACAGAATTCATGAATTCGCTCTTTCACGTAGCGCAGCATCGAACTCTTACCATTGCGCCGTAGCCCCACAATGTTAATGCTCTGCGGTTCTACCCCACCGATACGATTTTTGATGTCATCAATCGCCTGCCGTCGTCCGTAAAATCGGTCTGGCGGCACCGCTGGCCCATAAATAAACGGGTTTGGCCCCTCTCTGGGCTGAGCGGGCCATGGGGGAACTGGGGTTACGGCAGTCCCTTGCTGTTGCCGATCAATGAGCAAATCGCCAATCAAGCGTTTGAGGGTGGCTAAGTCATCCGCATTTTGCAGCGCGAGGGTCAACAACTCGTCTGTCCGAGTGGCCACCAGCGCTCCAACTCCTGCAACCCCCTGACCCATATCCTCCAACGCCAGCTCCAGGTTATTGATTTGGTGCAAAACCGAGGGCACTTGTTGAGCGAGCTGCTGTAGGGCATGCTCAAAATCGCTCAAGGTCAACGGGGTCGCTGCGATCACTTGCAGTTGCGCATTCATCTGCATCAACAGCTCATTTTGAAACCATTTCTGGACCTTTTGATTCGTCTTCAGTACCAGCTCAAAGTAGGCCGCTGTGCGAACGAGTAAACCCATTTCGGGTTCGATCGCCCGGTTGGCATAACTCCTGGGCGGCTGCTCTTGTTGCACGATCACCATCAACCATTCTTGCAACCAAGCTTGCCGATCCGGATTTTGCAATAGCCCTTCGAGGTCAGCTAGCTCTGTCTCAGAAAACTGCTGTAGTTTCTCTTTCTCTAGCTGCTTGAGACTGGTTTTAAGCTGTCCGGCTTTTCCAATTAGCCAGGCAACATCCGCTTCTTCATGTCCTGGTAGCACCGTATAGCCACTAATGCCCCCTTGATAGGTGCCGCCCGTAAACTCGTCCAGGCATTCCTGCACCAAGCTTTGCTGCGCCCACAAGAAAGCTCGATCAACTGCGATCGCCAATTCTTGATTGATCGCTGACAGTTCTGGCGCGTTCAGGCGTTTGGTTATTTGCCGCCAACCCGCAGACCAAGCGCTGACCAATCCGGCATCGGCTCGATTACCGACGACACCGGAAAACACAATTCCGGCCAGCAATCCCCAAGTGATAGGCTCCATCGCAGTTACAGCATGGATGAACAGCCACTATCGTAGCGAAACCTTCTTGCAAAAGCGGTTCAATTTTTTTAAAGAAGGATGCTAATCGAAAAGTGTTCACTACAAATAATCATTAGAGAACGCTCGTGAACAAAAGTTTCTGATTTTCTGCGGACACCCTGCGTGGAATCGACTGAGTCATTGTCGCGATCAATTGGATTAATGTTGCAATCGCTATGATTGAAACAAGTGCTCGCAGATGACTCTGCTATGAAAATCACCATTCAAATCCCAGACGATCTCCAACAAAAGCTCATCGAGCGAGCTAGCCAACTCAACATTCCCTTAGAAACCCTAATTTTGGAATCTCTCGCTGACCTCGTTGAGCCATTAGACCCAGACGACACCCCTACAGAAGTCGTACTTGAGAGCCTGCGAGTCTCCCTCGAAGATGTCAAAGCAGGCCGAGTTTACCCCATCGAACAGCTCTGGGACGGCATTGATGAGTGAACCGCCTGCCGTCCAAATCCAGTTTTCCGCTGAGTTCAAAACTCAGCTTCGTACTCTGGCCAAACGCTATCGCCAGATCCGCAGCGACCTCCAACCCCTCATCG
>JBCCJU010000042.1:0-36166 GCA_039027715.1 Cyanobacteria bacterium P01_C01_bin.120 | reverse complement strand
TGCAACCGAGATGCCCCATGAGGGGGACCATGATGGCCACAGCGATCACGACAGTCACGAAGGCCACAGCGGTCACCACGGCGCACTGATGATTCCTGAAGGTCAGCCGGTTCCCGAAGTTGTCATTGAGGTGTCTGCCGACCCGGTTTCCGGCTGGAATTTACAGGTGCAAACTGCCAACTGGAGCTTTGCACCCGCAGCGGTCAACACCGCCAGCAACACCAGCGAAGGGCACGCCCATCTCTATATCAATGGTGAAAAAGTGACGCGGATTTATGGCGAGTGGTATCACATTCCTAGCCTGCCGCCGGGTGAGCACGTGCTGACGGTGGGATTGAACGCCAATGGCCACGAAGCACTGATGCATGAAGGGGAGCCGATTGAATCATCGGTTGAAGTTTCGGTGCCAGCATCTACGACGACTGAAAACTGAGCATATGGGCTCAATGAATGGCCAACCGCTGTCGACTGCCAATAGCGCTTTACGTCGCTCCAGTTGGCACCTGCCCTCGTAGCCGCTTTCGACCCCCAAAACCGTAGAGCCACCCGACGACTATCAGCCAATGCACTAGCGCGATCGCCCAGAGGGAACCGGTGAGGCCATAAAGCGTGGATAAAACAATGCCTACCCAAGTTACCAGCACCAGGAAACGGCGATCGCGCAGTACGGCTTGGGCCTGGGGTCTCAGCCAGCTAAAGATGACGTGATAAACCACGAATAGCCCCACACTTAGGGCCGTCCAAGCTAGCCAGGACCCCGTCGGCGTTTTGGTAGTTGGAGGGGGCAGCAGCAAGACCCGAAAAATCAGCTCTTCCGTCAGGGCTGGAAACAGCAATAGCTTAACTAAGTTTAAAGCTGCGGTGACTGGCTGGTGAACGTCAAGGCACAGACACAGGAATCTGCTGTGCCCGCCATAGACGAGCGCCACCACAGAGATCGCCACCAGCGCCAGCAGCGTCAGGCTAACCACTCCAACGGATAGCGGTACAGCAAAGCTACGAGTTAACCGCATGGCTAGGTCTGGCATATTCAAGTTCACTCCAACCGCAAGTAACTAGTCCCCATAGCTTAGGCAATGGGAGAGAACATGATGACACCATGGCCAAAAGGGTTGTGGCATCGGTTGATGACGCTTCAGGTATAAATTATTTCTTTAAAGCTGAGATCGAGATACTGGGCACTGTGCTGACATTCGGCCCTGTTCAGTGAATAGCCGTCTGATCGTAGCGGAGCTAACAATGGCGATGACTGGCACCATACCAACAGCGACTGCCCAAAGCAGCATAATTACGCACTGTATGACAATGGCTCGACTCTCTCTAGACTTCAGACAAGAGTAAGGGCGAAGCTCAACTGCGCTCAGCTAACATCCCAATTTGCCGATGTCGCAACAGTGAGCAAAAGCAAGCTTTTCGGTTTACACGCAGCAGCACAATTTCTTTCTACACAAATCATACGTAGATTTATTGTTGTCATCTTTTTTGCCATACCGGCATATTGGGCTTAGTTGTCTGCTCAATTAATTCCGGCAAGTAGTCTTCTTGATGGCAGCTTAGTAGTTGGTTTGATTTCAACTCTCTAACTTAATTTCTAAGCTTGATTTGAGAAGCTTTTTGACTAACAGCATCACCGTACTTTCCTCGCTGCCGGAAAATCAGCTTTTCCAGGATGGTAAGGCACTAAATCATCTACCGCAGTGCTAATCCTTGATGAGTCCGAGACTTCAAGACGGCCAGGGTTTCTTCAATTTCATCACAACTTTATTTGACTTGTGAGACAAATTCTTGTTTCCCAAGGATTTTCAATTTCTTTTTTCAAACCAACAACTGGAATCTCTATAAATCTGCAATTCATCAGATTTATTAGGCGATTAGGCAATTAATTATGCAAAATAACGCATTTGTTTTTGAACTGATTAATCTCACGAATGCTTATCGAGAGCAAAATGGGTTACCTCGTCTTTCACTTGATTTGGATTTAGCAGAAGCGGCTCAATCCCACTCGCAAAACATGGCGAGCTCAGACTTTTTTGCTCATCGAGATCCCGCGGGTCAGAGTCCCCGCGATCGCGCCACCGATGCGGGCTATGAACGTGGGGCGGTTGGCGAAAATATTGCGGCTGGACAGCCCACTCCACAAGCGGTTTTTAATGCTTGGCTGAATAGTCCTGGGCACCGGGCAAACATATTAAGTTCAACCTGGAACGAAATCGGAGTCGGTTACTATTACTCTGCTAATGATCCAGGAACAGTCAGATATAGAACTTACTGGACTCAGGTTTTTGGCCGAGGTGACATAGAAAGCTCCTCTACGAATTCCGCACCGCCCTCGGCACCGCCGCCCACATCGTCGGCGCCAGCGTCGGTAGCCGCCAATGTCCAGCCGGGACCGGTTGGCGAAACTCCCGATGTTAGTCTGCCTGAAGGCTTTGATGCGCTTCAATATGGCGCCTCTTACAGCGATTTGATTGAGGCCTTTGGCTATGATCCAGCGGCCTTAGAGGCCCATTATCTCAACTATGGTCGATATGAAGGGCGATCGCCTGACCTGTTTGATGCCGCTGAATATTTAGCGGCTTATGACGATCTGACTGAGGCATTCGGTGATGACCTAGAAGCGGCAACCCGACATTACATAGAATATGGTTACTCAGAGGGGCGAGTTCAAATCGCTGCGACTTTTGATCCGGCGCAATACCTGGCTTCTTATGATGACTTGATCAATGCCTTTGGCTATGACCTTGCGGCAGCGAAACAGCATTATCGACAGCATGGTCAGCAAGAAAATCGTAGTCAGGACCAATTTAATGAAGGCCGATATTTAGCTTCAAATCCTGATTTGATTCAGGCCTTTGGCTCTGATTTGCAGGCTGCCACCCAGCATTACATCATTTACGGCAGTAGTGAACAGCGCAGCAAAAATAGCTTCGATCCGGTAGCTTACCTAGCAGCCTACACCGATTTGCAAGCAGCGTTTGGCTCTGATTTGGCCCTGGCAACCGCACATTATATTCAACACGGCTTTGCAGAAGGACGCACCGGAGGATAAGCAATGATCATGCATCATTGGTTTCGGAGGCGGCTTTATCCATCAGGCCATCTCCGGAACCAATGTTTGTCTATTCCAGGGACAGATGTCTAGGGACTGTCATCATTTAGCGGTCAGGTCCTTATGAGGAAGGCATTTCAGCCCCTAGCTTAGTTTGCGGAGCGGGCGCGGTAATGCTGATACCGCAAGCATTTTGGCTTTAATTGATGACGCACCCTAGGATATTGCCGAGCGACAGTTGTCCAGCACCGAATCCAATACCCCAGGAAAAAGTCGATCTAGATCCTCGCGCCGAATGGAGTTCAGATGCTGAGTGCCAGACTTACGAGAGTGAATGATGCCAGACTCGCGCAAAATCTTGAAATGGTGTGACACTGTTGACTTGGCTAAATCGCAGCCAAAAGCGCTGCAGGGATGCTCTCCCCCTCTCGCCAACAGCTGAACAATTTCTAAACGGACCGGATCGCCGAGGGCATACAAAACCCCTGAAAGGGTTATTTGATCAGGATTTGGATGATAAAGCGGCTTCATGTTTGCATTATGCCACAGGGCAAGCTATAGTTTCATTGTTCAAGTTTTTCGAACAAATGAACAAAAGAGGTCCTTATGTCCAAAGATACGATCGCTGCGCCGACGGATAAGTCCATCGCCCCCCTCTTCGAGCCGCTTAATTTGGGTGCGATCGCCCTGTCCAATCGAATTCTTATGGCCCCTCTGACCCGAGCCCGCGCAGGAGAATTGCGGGTTCCCAATCCGCTAATGCTGGAATATTACGTTCAGCGAGCCAGCGCCGGTTTAATTATTACAGAAGCTACTCAAATTTCTGAGCAGGGCGCTGGTTGGCAGCAAAGTCCGGGGATTCATACTCCTGAGCAAATTGCGGGATGGCAAAAGATTACCGAGGCCGTGCATCACCAAGGTGGCAAAATGGTGCTTCAGCTTTGGCATACGGGGCGGGCCTCGCACCCCGATTTTCAGCCGGGTGGCGCCTTGCCGGTGTCAGCGTCCGAGATCGCGGCTGAAGGCGAAATTCATACTCCCCAGGGAAAGAAGGCGCGCGTTACTCCCCGGGCGCTGACGCTGGAGGAGATCCCCGGCGTGATTGAGCAATATGTGAGCGCCGCTCGTAACGCTACAGCCGCCGGGTTCGATGGCGTTGAGGTGCACGGGGCCAATGGCTACCTGATTGATCAGTTTTTGCGGGACGGCTCAAACCAGCGCACCGATGCCTATGGCGGCAGTATTGAAAATCGAGCGCGGTTCTTAATTGAAGTCACCGAGGCCGTGGTGAACGAGTGGAGCAGCGATCGCGTCGGCGTTCGACTATCGCCCTATAACCCGTTTAACGACATGCAGGATAGCGATCCGATCGCCACCTTTACCTATGCGGCAAAAGCTTTGAATTCGTTTGGTCTGGCTTACCTGCATATTCTTGAAGCGCTGCCGGGACACTTTTTCACGGTTGACAACACCGAACCGGTCACGCCCTACATGCGCCAAGAATTCAAGGCCCCGATTATTCTGAATGGCGGCTATGATGCCGAAACTGGAGCAGCGGCAATTCGGGAACACCAGGTAGATGCGATCGCCTATGGCATTCCTTTTATCGCCAATCCTGATTTGGTGGAGCGCTATCGGCAAGGTGCCGCACTGAATGAAGCTGATGCCGATACGTTCTACACCCATGGTCCGGAGGGTTATGTCGACTATCCAACATTGGCGGCATAGTCACATTAGTCACCTAAACGAGTGTTAAAAGTTGCCCCATTAACTCGTTCATCAGTTGCAAGCGTCACCAGTCCCTTACTTTCAGCATCCTATGGAAACATCCTCAAGCTACACGCCCCCCAAAGTCTGGCAGTGGGAGGCCAAAAGCGGCGGCACCTGGGCGAATATCAACCGTCCGGTTGCCGGTGCCACCCACGAGAAAGCGCTGCCAGTGGGACAGCAGCCCATTCAGCTTTATTCCCTGGCAACGCCCAACGGTCAAAAGGTCACCATCATGCTGGAAGAGCTTCTGGCCCTTGGCATCACGGAGGCTGAGTACGACGCCTATCTCATCAAAATAAATGAAGGTGAGCAGTTCGGCAGCGGCTTTGTTGCCGTCAATCCCAACTCCAAGATTCCGGCCCTGGTGGATCGCAGCACTGCCCCGCCAACCCGCGTGTTTGAGTCTGGGGCAATTCTGCTTTACCTGGCAGAAAAATTTGGAGCGCTCCTGCCGACTGAGCCGGCTTTGAAAGCTGAATGCCTGTCCTGGCTATTTTGGCAGGTTGGTTCTGCCCCCTATGTGGGAGGCGGGTTTGGCCACTTTTACAAGTATGCGCCGACCAAAATCGAATACGCGATTAACCGCTTTACGCTGGAAACCAAGCGGCAGCTTGACGTACTCAATCGCCGCTTAGCTGATCATCAATATATTGTTGGTGATGCCTATACCATTGCCGATATTGCTATCTGGCCCTGGTACGGTGGGCTGGTGCTCAACCGGTCCTATGACGCGGCTGAATTTATCGAGGCGCAGTCTTACACGCATGTGATGCGCTGGGCCGAGGCGATCGACAATCGCCCTGCTGTCCAGCGAGGGCGCATGGTCAACCGGACTTGGGGGCCTGCCGCCGAGCAACTGCATGAACGTCACGCTGACAGCGATTTCGATACTCAAACCCAGGACAAAATCGCATCTGGCGGCTAAATCCCGGCCTAATTCAGCAATTCAAGGTTTCGCTCAGTCTTCAGCCCCATAGGCGGCACAGCGTCGCACTGTTTACTCATAAAATCTCTGGCATTAGCCGATGACTTGCCTTGACGTCGTTATTATCTGTCGCTGAGCTCGCGGTGGCGAAAACAGTTCGTCGTATGGTCGTTGACCATGCCGATCGCTTGCATAAAGGCATAACAAATCACTGAGCCCACAAATTTAAAACCGCGCTTTTTGAGGTCTTTGCTAATGGCATCCGACAGCTCTGTGCGGGCAGGCACGGCATCTAGCGTGGGCCAGGCGTTTTGAATTGGGATACCGTCGACCCAGCGCCATAGATAGGCATCGAAGCTGCCGAATTCTGCCTGAACCTTGAGAAAGGCTTGAGCATTCGTGGTCGCCGCTTGGATTTTCAGGCGATTGCGAATAATGCCGGCATTCGTCATCAGAGCCTGCTGTTTGTCAGGGCCATAGGCCGCCACAATTGTTGGCTCAAATTGGTCGAAGGCAGCCATAAAATTCTGCCGCTTGCGCAAAATGGTAATCCAGCTTAGACCAGCCTGAAATCCTTCAAGAATCAAAAATTCAAACAGCCGGCAATCGTCGTGGAGCGGTTCGCCCCATTCGCGATCGTGGTAAGCAATCTCGATGGGGTCATCATGGACCCAGCCACACCGACAAAGAACATCATTCGCCATTGGCAACTCGCCTAGCGTCGCACTCGGCCCGTGAATCCCGAAGCTTTAAACTGCTTAAGCTGTAGTGGTTCTGGCTGATTTGCAGCGACTGAGACCCGCAGCTCAAAGGGACTTTCACCGGGCGGCACTTCATCAATTGAGCCGAGACGAGTGCGGTTCATCATTGTGGGATTGTTGTCAGCATCATAGATACGGCCGAAAACGTCGGCATTCAACACCGGCTTACCAGAGCTATTTACTGCCGTACCCTGAATCAGAAAGCAGTTGGCTCGCCGCATGGAACCGGCAGCAACAATGCCCTCAGACATTGCTTCGGGACAAGCAGTGTAGGACAAATCTTTCAGCTCAATCTGCGTCATTGCGTGGGCAGGTGGCGTCAGCACGCAGCTTAAGGCAAACCAACAGGCCACAAGACAGCTAAAGAGAACGGGTCTGAGTCCGGTACGAATCATAGCGCTTCCTTTATGACAACAAACAATTAACTTCCCAACCACCAGCCTACCGTGAAACGTCGTTGAGGAATGATTTCCCGCCGGCATAAGCTGTCCGTTACCCACCGGTCGCTGTGTGGCTTATGCGGAGGTAAGAAGGGGCGACTGTAGGATTTTGGCCTCATTGGTGGTGGGTATTCACAGAAGTGGGTTGGACAAACAGCTGTTCGCTCCCATGTCCCCCACGCCCTATCACCCACCCTCCAACCAATTATCTGGTGAGCTTTCCGGCGGCGATAACTGGGCATCGGGGTAGGGCAAAGCGTTGGCAGACATCGGTTGAGCATCCTCTAGCCAGATTTGGGTCCGCAGAGGGCCATATTGTAGTCTCAGCGCTGCGTCTACCCGCTCACCAACAATGTGGGACACCCCCAAAAAGTCCGGGTGAATAACAAGATGCAGCTCTACCCATACCTGGCGACCAACCAAGCCTCGGGAACGAATGCGGGCACAGCGGGTCACCCCTTCGATTTGGTTGACAATGTGGGCGATCGCTTCGGGGGCGATCGCCATGGGCCGCAGTAGCGTCGGCAACTGGTCTCGCAAAACTTGCCACAGGCTACGAATTGAAAACATCGTCAGCAATATAGCCCAGCTCGGATCCACCCAAGCCTGCTGTTGCCAAACCGCAATGAGTCCGGCCAGGGTGATGCCCGATAGCCAGGCATCGCCGAACACATGACGGGTATGTAGCATTAGGGCCAGGCTGCCAAGGGGTTGAATGCGATAGTGGGCATACACCGCGATCGCTAGGGACATGACCACCAAAAGCACCATCAGATAGACCACAGGGCGTTCGATGGCGACCTGCAGCGCTGCCGCATCGCCGGAAAAGGCGGCGGTCATTTGCTGTAGGGCCGTAAAAATCAGGCTGAACCCAGTGAAGCCCAGCAGTGAGACCACGGCCAATGTGCCCGCCACTTCCGCCCGACCGTGGCCCCAGACCTCTCGCCCCAAGGGGCGTTGGGCTGAAGCCACGGCAACCAGACTCAACACCGTGCTGAAAGCGTCAATAAAAGTGTGCAAGGCTTCTGCCAGCAGCAGCAGCGATCGCGTGGCCCAGCCGGCAATCACCTCAATGCCTAGCACCAGCAGCGTGACCCACAACCAGGTCAACAGCAACCGATAGCAATGACGGCGTTGAGAATCAGCGGCAGGATTCACCAGGTTTTTGGCTCTCGAAGGACGATAACCTTCTAATTAAAGCGGGTAACGAGAGCAGTCGCCCAGATAAAAGCAATTTGTTAAGCTCATGGCCTACCCCCCCGTTCACGGCTTCAGATTGGCATCAAAGCATGATGAACCCTCCAGATGGCATTCGTTATCCACGGGCGGCGATTTGGCTCAGCTTTCTTTTCTTTAGCCTCAAAAATTTAGCTGGTTGAGCTGATCAGACAGTTTAGAAAATGCCCTGGGCGCGAGAATACCAGCGCATCAGCACTTTCGCCAGGCGCTGGGGATGATGGCGGACTGAGCCGCGAGCCGATTCTTCCATCACGTTGGCCAGAATAATGCGCCGCCCGGAGCTGAGCACGGTTTCGCGATCTAGGTGGACAGGAGCTGCACCTACTTGAGCGTAGCGCTGTAGCGATACCTCAGAAGGGCTGCGGCGCTGCACTAAGACAGCATCGAAGAGGGATTTGCCACAGGCTTTATCGATCGCCCGAATGTGATCAGACACCGCATAGTCCAGGGTCTCGCCAGGTTCAGTCATCACGTTGCAAACGTAAATGCGCGGTACTTTACGTAGGGCGATCGCCTCGGCAATGTCCGACACCAGCAGGTTGGGAATAATACTGGTGTAGAGGCTGCCTGGTCCAAACACAATGAAATCGGCTTCTTGAATGGCTTTGATCGCTCTGGGCAAAGCCGGGGGACTACTGGGCGAGCAGCCTACATTGACAATGCGGCCTTTCGCTTCTGGAATTTTCGACTCGCCTTCAATGCGGCGACCATCGCTCAGTTCTGCCCATAGTTTCACATCGCTTAAGGTGGCGGGTAAGACCTGTCCTCGCACCGCCAGGACTTTAGAACTAGCCGCGATCGCCTGCTCCAAATCGCCGCTCACGTCGTTCATGGCCGTCAGAAACAAATTGCCAAAGCTGTGGCCCACCAGGCCATCCCCCGCCCGAAAGCGATATTGAAAGAGTTCAGTCAGTAACTTTTCTTCATCGGCCAGAGCTGCCAAACAGTTGCGAATATCACCAGGGGGCAGCACGCCAATTTCCCGCCGCAAGCGTCCCGAAGAACCGCCATCATCCGCCACTGTCACAATCGCAGTAATGTTATGGCTGTATTGCTTGAGTCCCCGCAGTAAATTAGACAGGCCCGTACCGCCGCCAATTACCACAATCTTGGGCCCCCGCGCCAACCGCCGCTCTTGCATCAGCACATCCACCAGTTCGGTGTTGTCCCCCGGCGGCAACAGCACTTCTGTAATTGCCCCCAGGGTGCGGGTCTGCCCCCAAAGAATAAACAACAGGCCCACGAAGATTGCCAGCGGCCCGCTGACATAGTTGGGGATGAGAGTCGTCAAAAGCCTAAGCGCATTGCGTAGAAATTGGCCAGTGTAAAAAACTGGAGTTAATCTAAGAGAAATTAAGATTCCAAAGCCAACCAGCAAAACGCCCCCCACGCTCAGAAATAGCCAGCGCTTGACCAACAGACCTGGAGCCAGCCATTTGACGACGCGATTCACGCGGCGGGGTGGCGCGGGCGTCAGCCAAGATGTTTTCTGACGTAAATGACGCAGGAATTGCAAGAACGATTTGTTCAGCGAGTTAAAGAACATGTCCTATATAGTGGCCTTCATGAAGATTTAGTCCATGATTAAGACGGACAGGACGAAGCTGCGACGAATGATAGCCCAAAGCTGAGTTCATTCGGTCACTATCGGTATTTAATCTCTACCATTGGTAAGAAATCGCTAGTGATAGTCTTGGTCAATTTTTGACCTGTCCTGTACGCCCAGCCCTCCTTAGAATATTTGCCGGTTATGTTCGCCTTTGCGTGAGTTTGCCCATGACAGATGCTCTTTTCAATGGATCTACTAATGCCACCACGGCCGATTGTGATGATAGTCAGCCTTTAATCGAACTGCGTGGCATTACCAAAACTTTTGGGGCAAATCGAGTTCTAGATGGCTTGGATTTGACGATGTATCGCGGCGAAGCGATCGCCATTATTGGCCCTTCTGGCACAGGTAAGTCTACCATTTTGCGCATTATTGCTGGACTGTTGGCGCCCGATGCCGGAGACGTTTATGTGGCTGGTCAGCGCCGCGTCGGACTCATCGAAGACTCCCAAGATCCGGTGGGCATTGGCATGGTGTTTCAGCAAGCGGCGCTGTTTGATTCTTTAACGGTGGAAGAAAACGTGGGCTTTTTGCTCTACCAGCACTCCACACTATCGTCTCGGCAAATTCATGATTTGGTTGAAGATGTTTTGGAGATGGTGGGCCTGCCAGGAATCGCCGATCGCTTTCCGGCAGAGCTTTCCGGCGGCATGCGCAAACGAGTCAGCTTTGCTCGGGCGATCGTGTCAAACCCGCAAAATCCGACTGATCGTCCAGCCCTGCTGCTTTACGATGAGCCGACTGCCGGTCTTGATCCCATCGCTTCCACCGTCATTGAAGACCTCATTCGCGACATTCAAAAGAGTCGTGGCTGCAGTTCCTATCTGATTGTGACGCACCAGGACAGTACGATTCGGCGCACCGCCGACCGAGTGATATTCTTACACCGGGGCAAAATTCAGTGGCACGGCACAATCGCCGAAATTGACCAAACCGACAATCCGTTCGTCCGGCAGTTTTTCAGTGGCAATGTTGAAGGGCCGATACAGCTGGTTCAATAATTAGAACATCCTGGCTAATAAGGATCGTCTATACGATGTGGTGACGGAGTATTGCAATGCGGGCACGAGCAATTCGAGAAGGCTCTGTAGGGCTGCTGATTCTGATTGGAGTCGGCCTATTTGGTGGGCTAGTGCTGTGGCTGCGAGGTCTCAATCCGGGCAGTCGCAACTACACCATGATCGTCACCTTTAAGGACACGGCGGGGATGCAGGTGGGCACCTCCGTACGCTATCGCGGCGTCCCCGTGGGGCGCGTGATTGGCATCAGACCCGACAGCAACCAAGTAGACGTGCGCATGGAAATCACCCAGGCCGATCTGCGCATTCCCAAGGAAGCGCTCCGAGTTGCCGCCAACCAATCTGGCTTCATTGGCGAAACCACCATCGACATCACCCCCACGGTTGAGCTGACTGAAGCTGAGCAGGCCCTCAGCCCCACCGGCTCTGACTGTGATCCCAGCGTGATTGTCTGCGATGGCGAGCAGTTGGAAGGCATTACCGGCGTTAGCTATGAGTCGCTGCTGCGATCGGCAGAGACGCTGGCGACTATCTTGGCCGATCCCGAGCTGATTAATAGCTTTCAGTCAACTTTGGACAGCACGGCTGCGTTTACGACTGAAGCGACCAAACTCACAACCGAGCTGACGGCCCTTACCCTCGCCGCTCAAGACGAAGTTGAACCCTTAAGTGACTCCGTGCAGCAGGCGACCAACAGCGCCGCCGCCGCCGCTGAAGAGATTCAGTTGACGGCCACTGACGTTCGCGGTTTGCTGGATGCGAATCGCCTCAATATTACGACTACCCTGGGAAATATCAGCCAGGGCAGCCAGCGCCTTTCACGAATTTTGGATAACCTAGCCACCGATTTAGAAGACCCACAGCTGGTGGAAGATTTGCGATCGCTCTCGGCTAATGCGGCTGAGGCCGCTCTTAATTTTCGCGATGCTTCTATCGATATTCGCAACCTGACTGGCTCAATTAACCAGCCGGAAAATGTGCTGATCCTGCAGCAAACGCTGGAGTCTGCCCGCGATGTGTTTCAGGGCGCGCAGAAAGTCCTGTCAGACGTGGATGAGCTGACCGGTGACCCCACCGTGCGAGACAATATCCGCGACTTGATCTATGGCCTCAGCGATCTGTTGTCTAATGCCGAGATTTTGGATCACCAAACTCAGTTGGCGATCGCCCTCGCTCCCCTAGAACAGCAGGTGCATCCCCAGGTCCCGACGCCTGTCATCACGCTGTCGCGGACTAATTATCAGGCTTTGCAAAATCATCTCGCGTCTCTGGCAGCGCGCCAGGCGGCACCACCGGCAGTGGCTCCGGTCCCGCCCCCGTAGTTAAAGTGGTTCGTTGCCCCCGCCAGTCAATCAGCCGTCAATCAGCAACGGACAATCGACAGCCGTTAATAGTTCCACGAGTACGAGACGGCGAGCCATCTGGGTCAGTTCCTAAGCATCCAAATATTACCGAATGCACGAGTCTAGAGGGCTGAAACTATAGAATTAGGGAGAGTCATTTGCCCTTCGTCATAGCCGGCAGCTTTCATGAGCTCGCCGCTACTATCCAGTTGTCGAAATTGAGTGATGAGTCACCCAAATTCTCTTGCGGAACATTTTCACAATCGCACCAAATATAGTCCGACTTCGATCGCTCGAAGGGCTAAAAGCGCCATGCAGGGGCCACAGCCAGAACCATTCAAAGTCTATCGTTTGGGCACGGATGTCGATCTCAAACCTTATCTAGACGAGTCGAAAGTATCTCCCCAAGCCTCCCATGAAGAGCGATCGTGGGCGCGACTTTCTCACTTTTTAATCAACGTTTACGGTCTCACCGCTCAAATCGCCACGGGAATTGGTAAAACCTTTTATCTGCGAGCTGCTCCTTCGGCGGGCGGGCTTTATCCGACGGAAATCTATTTGGTGTCGCGGGGCAACTATCTGCTGCCCGCTGGCCTATACAACTATCAAGCGCGATCGCATTCCCTGTGGCGCTTTTGGGATGATCATGTTTGGCAGCCTTTGCAGGAAGCCTGCTTTTGGCACCCGGCTTTAGAAACCACGCAAATGGCGGTTATTTTGACCAGCGTATTCTACCGCTCGGCCTGGCGCTATCAAGACCGCGCCTATCGCCGCGTCTGTTTAGATGCCGGACACGTACTTGGCAACTTAGAATTGGCGGGCGCTCTGGTCGACTATCGAGCCCATTTGATTGGCGGTTATTGCGACCAAGCTGCCAACCAACTGCTGTATTTGGACGAGTATGCAGAAAGCACGATCGCCATAGCGGCGATCGCCGACCTCTTGCAGGTCGAGCAAAACCTGCCCCACCTCACCACTACTCAGCCCGCTCCGCAACAAACGGACTTTCCCCGCCTGCCTGACGGTAAATTACTGCCCTACATTCATCGCGCCACCTGTATTGAACAAGACAATGATTTCCGCTGGGCCAGTCGCGAGCAAAGCGTTCCTGATCAAGTGGGGCCATCAGCCGTCGCCATTCCGGAAGACAAATACAACTTTCCGTTTGGCCTCAAGGTGACCACTGCGACCTCGCCCATTGACTGGGATCATCACCTGCGTGGATTGGAAAAGACCATCCTGCGGCGCCGCTCAACGCGCAAATTTAGCGGTGCCAGTCTCACCCTCGAAGAACTCAATGCCGTGCTGGATTTCACTTACCAGCCCCACCACTATCTTGACCAGGGCTTAGACAGCGATCCTGATTATTGCGATCTCAGCCTGATTCAAACCTTTGTGGCAGTATCCGGCATCGATAATCTGGATGCTGGCTGCTATTACTACGCCCCTTTTCGACAAGAGCTGCGGCAAATTCGATTTAAAAACTTTCGCGCAGAGCTGCACTTTCTTTGCCTTAACCAAGACTTAGGCCACGAGGCTGGAGCCGTTATCTTTCATACCGCTGACTTGAAAACCGCGATTGCTCGCCATGGCGATCGCGGCTATCGATATTTGCATTTGGATGCGGGACATCTGGGACAGCGCCTCAATTTAGCGGCCATTCGTCTAGGACTGGGAATCAGCGGCATCGGCGGCTTTTTTGACGATCAGGTGAACGATCTGCTCGGCATTCCGGAAGACGAGGCTGTTCTTTACATCACGGCGTTGGGGAGACCGGCCGCCTGAGTCTACACCGCCTCCTTTGAAAGTTGAGGAATCGTTGACTTAAACGATGGCAAATTCTAATTTATTGGCCTCAGGGTGACCAGATGCCAGTAAGCTGAGCCTAAGATCATAAACTGATCGAAATGGCATCCAGACCCGGCTCTCATTGTTCAATTAGGGAACGGGGCCAGAAATCAGCAGTCGGTTGATGACGCCACCCAATTGAGGCGGGAGTATATTATTTGCCGGCAGAGCTCCAGAGTGAACAGATTCAGTTATGACCGTCGCTAGTTCCGTGAGGACAAGACGGCGAGCCATCTGACTGTAGGATAGGCATCCGAATATGGTTGAGTGCACCGGTTTAGAGGGTTAAAGCTACAGTGTTGAACCGGGGAATGCCCAAGGCTGGAGCGTCAGTTTTGAGATAGTGCAATCGAGTTTCTTTTTGACATGGTTACCATCAACGAAAATTATTTGAAGTTAAAGGCCGGCTACCTTTTTCCTGAAATTGCCCGCCGCGTGAACGCCTTTGCTGAGGCCAACCCCACTGCACCGATTATTAAACTTGGCATTGGTGACGTGACTGAACCCCTACCGGCAGCCTGCCGCACCGCGATGATTGAAGCGGTGGAAGAAATGGGCGATCGCGCCACTTTCAAAGGCTATGGGCCAGAGCAGGGCTACGAATTTTTGCGCGAAAAGATTGTGCGGCACGATTTTCAAGCTCGCGGCTGCGACATCACCGCTGACGAAATCTTTATTTCTGATGGTTCGAAGTGTGACTGTGGCAATATTTTGGATATTTTTGGCCACGACAACACCATCGCCGTTACCGATCCGGTCTATCCCGTTTATGTTGACACTAACGTTATGGCGGGTCACACCGGCCCCGTCCAAGCTGATGGCACCTATGGGGGCTTAGTTTACTTGCCCATTGCCGCTGAAAATAACTTTACGGCGGCGATTCCTCAGCAAAAAATTGACCTGGTGTATCTGTGCTTCCCCAATAATCCCACCGGGGCAACGGCCACTCGTGAACATCTACAGCAGTGGGTCGATTATGCGCGCACCCACGGTTCTTTATTATTGTTTGATGCCGCCTACGAAGCTTTCATTACAGACCCGGAGATTCCCCATTCCATTTATGAAATTCCGGGGGCTCGGGACTGTGCGATCGAATTTCGTTCATTCTCGAAAAATGCCGGTTTTACGGGCACTCGCTGCGCCTTTACCGTATTGCCTAAAAACATCACAGTCACGACATCAGACGGCACCGAAGTGGCCCTGCATCAGCTGTGGAATCGTCGTCAGTCAACGAAATTCAACGGCGTTTCCTATATCGTGCAGCGGGGCGCTGAAGCGGTTTACTCCGAAGCGGGACAAACTCAAGTGCAGGAGCTGATTCAGTTTTATCTGGAAAATGCGCGTATTATTCGAGAACAGCTTTCGGCAGCGGGAATTCAAACTTTTGGTGGCGTCAATGCGCCTTACGTTTGGGTCAAAACTCCCCACGATCTCTCTAGCTGGGATTTCTTTGATAAGCTGCTGCAAGTCTGCCACGTTGTTGGGACACCAGGCTCAGGGTTTGGAGCCGCTGGTGAAGGCTATTTCCGCATTTCGGCTTTCAATAGCCGCGAAAACGTGGAAACCGCTATGCAGCGCATCGTTGCTAAGTTTACGGCCTAGGGGAAGGACGGGAAGGTCGCGGTAACATGGGCGATCGCTTTTTTAGCAAAGAACTTGCGCCAAAATAAGCGGCCTCTCTTCGCTGATTACGTGGGTTCACGGTTGTTCTTCATGAGGGCGTATGGCTTCAGCGCCCTATGGTTGAAAGGCCTGTAACTCCGCTTAATCTTCAAAGCCTACAGGTTGAGTAGCAGCGAACTGAATTTATAGAGCAAATCGCAGTTGGATGCGGTTATCTCTGGTTACCACGATCATTACACAGCAGTACTTTTGCTTTTGCCTTTTACCTTCTGCCTTTGGCTTTCTGCCTTCATCCTTTAGCGATAGAGCCAAGTGAACAAACGCGGGCAAATTCCAGCACCCAAGCGCGGTGTGTTAGGGTAAGTGCATAAATAATGCAGTATTACCCTACCTTCAGTAACGTTTACAGCTGAGGCTAGCAGTAATTTCGCCATTATCAATATTTGGGCCAGCTTACTTGTGCGCTGTTTAACCGCCGGATAATTGCCCCTTTGGTATTTTCCTTGGGTTATTCATGTTCGGAGATTTTGAAGTAGCTGCGTCCCTTGATTTGGCAGATGTGCTGACCGCACCAGCAAGTAACCTGTCAGCGACTCAAACCAATGTATCTGGTGGGAAGGCAGCAACTCGAATACCCACTGTGTTGCTGGTTGACGACGATCTTGACAGCCTGCTCCTGCTTCAGCATATTTTGAGTCAGTTTGTCTGCGAAGTTGTCAGTCGATCAGATGGACACCCAGCGCTAGCGTATGTTCGGCAAACCCCGCCTGACCTCATCATGTTGGATATTTGGCTGGGCGATATCAACGGTTTAGATATCGTATCTGTTCTCAAGCAATCACCGGCGACCCAGGTAATTCCTATCGTAGCGGTAACTGCGCTGGCGCGGCAGAGCGATCGCCGCACGATTCTGCAAGCCGGCTGTGCCCATTACATCAGCAAGCCTTACCTAATCGAAGATATGGAAGCGCTACTGCGACAGTATTTACGAACGAGCTAAGGGCTAATATCAATTCTCTCAGGTCAGTCTACAGATAGGTTTACCGAAGCGCTCTCCGTATTTTTCTTCAAAGGGCAGCCAACATAAAGGGTTTGCATAGCTCCTTTGCTGGAATATGGGATAGCGAAGGATTCCCGGTCCATAGCGCCGTGATGTGAAATCGGTGTTGGCTCCGAATTGTTTAGCCAGCAAGCAGTATCATGGCCTTGAAAGCTTCGATAAAGTTGCTCAGAGGCTGATTCCTTTAAGACTGCGTTTCCTCTCTATTCCCCACAATGCTCTCTAGCTATGTCAGAAGTAGCGGGGAGCAGAGCACAACTGTTTGGCAATGCCCTCTTATCAGAAGTATGTGGCTGATCAGACGACCAAGCGCTCGGCAATCAGCTTGAGTAAGGAAGATTTGCAGCCTGAATCACAATCCTCAACATTAGCAATCGCCCTTAAGCAACCTGATTTGATTATTAGTGATTCGATATTGTCTGCTCTGGTACTGCTGCGTTGTTATTGCTGTGATTGGTACAGAAACGGTGCTGGTTGCCATTGATTCAACAATCGCTCCCGTGGGGTCCCATCATTTATCCATTTGTGGAAATTAAATTGGCCATTGATCGCTACGATAAAGAGGATCTGCGATCTTCTCTTTGCCTGTATTTATGCAATTGGTAAAGTTTCTGTAGGCAATTCGTAACGCGCTGGAAACCCGAACGTAACATCACTATGGCGTCGCTATCTTGGTTAACCCCTAGTCACGGCATTATGGCAGGGCTGTTGGTAATATTTGCGATCGCCCATAGCGGCTTAGCATCCTTACGCCCCCGGGGAGAAAAGCTCATTGGGGCGCGCGCCTACCGCGTTTTGTTTGCCTTGGTCAGCATTCCCCTGGCCAGCGTACTAATTATTTATTTTATTGTTCACCGCTATGACGGTCTGCGCCTGTGGAATCTGCAAGGCGTGCCCGGTATGGTCGAGAGCGTATGGATCTTGTCAGCGGTTTCCTTTATTTTCCTTTACCCCGCGACGTTTAATTTGCTGGAAATTGCTGCGGTTCAAAAGCCCCAGGTACATCTTTATGAAACCGGGATCATCCGCATTACTCGCCATCCCCAAATGGTGGGCCAGGTAATCTGGTGCATTGCCCACACCCTCTGGCTGGGCACTACGTTTATGCTGGTCACCTCCGCAGGATTGATTGCCCATCACCTGTTTGCCGTGTGGCATGGCGATCGCCGTTGGCAGTCTCGCTATGGCGATGCCTTTCTGGCGGTAAAAGAACGCACTTCTGTCATGCCTTTTTGGGCGGTTTTACAGGGGCGACAGCAGCTGAAGTGGCAGGAATTTTTGCGTCCTGCCTACGTTGGTATTTTGCTGTTTGTTCTCGGGTTTTGGTGGGTGCATCCCCAACTGGTTCAAGCTAGTCAACGGCTTAATTGGTAGTTCTTGGTAGTCCCGCCTGCCGCTGTTCAGCTGGCCTGCGGTGGAGCAAAGACGCCGGTTCTTTGCAGGGCATCCAAGAAGGCATAAACGGCAGGGCTGTGCAGCGCGTCTTTGAGCAACGATGCGCCAATAGGGCGATAAAGCGAAAAGGGTAGCCGACAGATACTGACGCCATCGGGAACCGGCTTAGCTGCTAACTCGGTCATCAGAGCAACGCCTAACCCCTGCTGCACCATCCCCGCCATTGAAGAGTCGTGACGAATGCGGTAGGCCACCTCAAGCTTTTTATCGAGGGCTTTGAGACAGTCGTGAATGCGGGATGAACAACTGTCATGACTCGAAGAAATCAGTGGATATTGGTAGAGGTCATCAATTGTCAATTGAGCTTCTCGCAAGCCTTGTTGCGCAGGCAATAGAGCGATGTAGTGATCATCCAAAATATGAATCGTCTCAAATTCTTCGCCGCTTAGTATTTCGGCCACGCAGACATCAACTTGTCCCTGATAGAGGGCTTGCTTAAGCTGATGGAGCTCATCCAACTCGGCAATCGATATTTGGACGGATGGATAGAGTTGGTGCAGGCGAGCGATCGCTTCGGGCAGCACATGGGTAGCAATGCTACGAAAGGAAGCAATTCGCACGGTACCGCCTTCCAGTCCCCGCTCGTGGACGGCAGCATTCATCATGCTTTCCAAAAGCTGTTCAATTTGAGCCGCATCCTGCAAGATGCGCTGCCCGATCGGAGTCAGTTGTGCCCCGTGCCGTCCTCGGTGAAACACCACTACGCCCAGCTCATTTTCCAGCGAGGCGATCGCGTGGCTGACGGTTGATTGCGTCACCTCTAGCTGTAAGGCCGCTTCACTAAAGTTTCCGTATTGGGCAACTGTCAATAGCGCCCTAATTTGCGACAGCTTGAGCTTCCAGGGATTCATGAGTCTGTCCCGCAGTCGTCAGCAACTATACCCTATCGCGTCCAGCCATCGAACACGTATCGATTTCTTGCATATATCCTATGCACAACATGCGTTGGTCATCTAGTATTCTCTCGCTAGATTGAGGTCAAAGGCATATGACTTGCAAGCTCCACTTAGCACAGCATCTGACTCAGCACAGTATCTGCAGGTCAATAGGCCACTATTTAGAGGGCCAAATCATGAACAGCTACACTCACAAAAATCTCGCGATTGAACAGCAGCGCTCACGCTTAGAGGGCATCATCAATCGCTCCAATAGCTACAAAACCGCCTATCATCCCAGTCAATTAAAGCAACTGGTTAGCCACTGGGGCCAAAGCCTAATCCGCTGGCTGACAGCCGGTGCAATGCCCCGCATCACTAAAACCATGCAAGGGAACGTCACTGTTTGGCGAGTCTACGATCCAACCTCCCATCAAACACATTATTTTGATCAGGAAAATGACCTGCGAGTTTGGTTGGAAAAGCGTTACTACCAGTAGGTGGAGTATTTTCTAGCCGCTTCTGACAACATCTGCATTTCAGGGCGAATGGTGTCGACTTTAGGTACCGTTTCCAACTGTAATCAGACGTCGGTAAAAGCCCTTGGTTTCCCCCCAAATCTGAGGAATATTGAATCCAATTAACCCGCAAAATTGGGGGATCCGGGGGCAAAATCGTATTCTGCTGCGCGAGCCCCATGTAGATTACTTTTCATCTACGTCATCGACTCACTAAGATTACTGGGATTGATGAACCCGGGCGATCGCGGCTTCCAACAAATCAGTACTAGCAATCCAGCGATACTGTTTGAGATCAATCTTGCCAAATTGGTCAAATGTGATGCCCTCAGCCTCTAACAAAACCTGCTGTAAATCATCAGTGCCGTTGCGATGGGGCGATCTCGACACCTCCCCTTTAGCATTGATAACTCGGTGCCACGGAATTTGCTCTGCGTCGGTTACTCGATAGAGCGCATAGCCAACCACTCGCGGTTTGCCAATCAAACCTGCCAGTTCTGCCACTTGACCATAGGTTGCGACCTGTCCCACAGGAATTTGACGCACTACGGCATAAATCAAATCATATGTGTTAGCCATGCCCTTGACTGTGACTCCGTTTCCTCCACTTGATCTTCTAAAAACCTGTTACTTTCTTAAAAATCAATCAACTGATTGACAAGGTTGCACCAGATTAATTCGGTCATCAATAATTCACCTATGTTGTGGTTTGTGGATATATCTGAGCCAGCGTTCAACCTCAGTTATCAATTGTCAAAATTCTCAATTAGATGTGTCCTATCATGCTTGCCTCAATTGCCGCCAGGAAAGACTTCCCCGGCTTAGAGTATCGGCACTGAGGCGACGCCCCCTTAGCTTCTTAACGCTACTTTGAACTGCTTCTCTAACGCTGCGCGAACTTTCTGATGCACAGGATCAACATCGGCGTCGGTCAGCGTCCGGTCTAAAGCGCGATAAACCAACCTGAAGGCCAAGCTGCGCTGACCGGCAGGCACCGATTCGCCCTGATATTCATCAAACAGCGTTACTGAATTCAACAGCTTGCCGCCAGCTTTGCTCATGGCTTTAGTCAGATCGGCTACGGCGACCTCAACCGACGCATAAAAGGCCAAATCGCGATCGCTGGCGGGGAAGGTGGAATAGGGCTGGAACTTGACTGCTTTGTGCCGTCCAGACGCTAAGCAGGTAACTAGCACTGACCAGTCCAGTTGAAAAATGTAAACCTCATCAGGCAAATCTTGAGCTTGTCGCAGCTTTGGATGCAATTGGCCAAATGTGCCCAAACGCAGCCGCCCACGCACCCACAAAGACGCCGTACGCCCGGGATGTAGACGCTCATCATCCGCCTCAGCCCGATAATCGACCGCCAGGTCCAAACGCTGAAAAATTGCCTGTAAGATTCCTTTCGCTTCAAACCAGGACAACGGCTGGGGGCGATCGCTCGTGACCCACTTACCCTGCCGTGTATCACCGCCTAAAACACCGCCAACGACTTCCGATTCTTGCGATTGTCCATCTACTAGTTTGAAAATGCGGCCAATTTCAAAACCATTGAGGGGGCCATTTCCCTGCTCTAAATTGAATTTATAGGCTTCCACTAACCCATCAATTAAATCAGTGCGTAGAGCCGAATACTCGGTAAAGAGAGGATTAGCCAATACCACTTGATCGGGCGTCGTCGGTTTTGTCAGGGAATAGTGAATTAATTCAGTCAATCCCACACCACGGCAAGTTTGACGCAGCTTTTGTGCCAGCGCCGCCTCTGCGGACAGCGTACCGCCTGCCGCTGCCTGGGGCAGCGTATTAGCAAAGTGGTTGTAGCCATATATGCGGGCCACTTCTTCAATCAGGTCAATTTCCCGCTCCAAATCACGATATCGGAAGGGCGGCACGGTGATTTGCCAAACTTCTTCGGTGCCTTTTTCGACGGTGCATCCGAGGGTTTCCAGCACGGTTTGAATCTGGTCAATGGGAAGCGGCGCTGGGCTGCCTGAGCCCAGATTGGTGACCGAACCCAGGATGTCATGCACTCGCTGCAGGCGCAGATCGAGGGTGCGCGTCGGCGTAATCTCGCCAATTGGGGTTCTGTCGATCACTTGAGTGGCAACCTGAGCGGCTGCCAAGGTGGTCATCAGGTGTACAGCGCGATCGCAGGCAAAATTCAGCTCCGCCGGATTCACGCCCCGCTCATAGCGGGCAGAAGCTTCAGTCCGTAGCCCCTGACTGCGGGCCGATTTACGAATCACCGCCGCGTCAAAATAGGCCGCCTCCAGGGTTACCGTAGTCGTACTGTCGGTAACCTCCGTAGCTTCGCCCCCCATCACGCCGGCCAGTGCCACTGGCTGGTCATTGGCGGTGATGACCAGTGATTCGGCTTTGAGCGATCGCTCCTGGCTGTCCAGGGTGACGAGCGTTTCACCGGCTCTGCCATAGCGCACACCCAAGGTGTAGTCGGCGTCATTGGCGGTGGCGGCGAGGCGATCGCTATCAAATGCATGCAGCGGTTGCCCCCATTCCAACAAAACGTAATTAGTAATATCGACGATATTGTTAATCGGTCGAGTGCCTGCGGCCTGCAAGCGCTGCTGCAGCCAGGCCGGAGAAGGGCCAATTTTGATCTGCTCTAAAACAGTGGCAATGTAAATAGGGCAAGCTTTTTCATCGATCAGCTTGACCGTCACGCTATCCGGACCGTGGGCAGCGGTGACGGCAGGCGCTTGGGGCAGCTTCAGCGCCGCTCCGGTAATGGCAGCGACTTCTCGGGCAATTCCCACCATACTAAGGGCGTCAGCTCGATTGGCGGTCGACGTCACATCGAGCACCACATCATCTAGCCCCAAGAGAGGACGAGCATCAGCTCCCGGCTTCAAATCGGCATCGGCAAAAATATGAATTCCGGCTGACTCTTTAGCCAACCCTAATTCGGCTAAGGAGCAAATCATGCCTGCCGACAAGACGCCTCTGACTTCACGCGGCTTGATTTTCAAGTCAGGAATCGGTAAATAAGTCCCGACTTGAGCGACCGGCACATAGCGATTGGCTTGCACATTGGCGGCGCCACAAACAATGGATGATGGCTCACCGGCGCCAATCTCGACGGTGCACAAACTCAGCTTGTCAGAGTTGGGGTGGGGCTGTCGGTCGGTCACATAGCCAATCACGACGCCGTCGGCCCACTGTGTCCGGTCTTCAATATCCTCTACTTCGAATCCAGCCATCGTTAGCGCTTCAGCCAGCGCCTCGGGCGATAGATTTACAGAGACCAAATCTTTGAGCCAGTTTAGAGAAATCCGCATCGATTCTGATTGAATATTATTCGGCAGCCAGCAGTTGCTAAGCGGAGGCGATCGCTTCCTCAGCCAGTCTACTCCAGGGCGCGCGTCAAATCACCTCAGGGCCTTAAAGAATCAGCGGCTACCTGCTGTTGATGCCCGGCACACTGCCGCTGACCCAGACCTCAGGGTTTAGCTGCCATCAGACGCCTGACCAAACTAATGGCTCTTCTAGCCGTTCTTTGTCAGCCTTTGCTCTGGGCAGCATCTAGGTGAATGATGGTAGACCCAAAAGCTGACCCAACAAAGTTTCTTGCAAGTTTAGGCTGTTTATCAGGTTGCGGTGGCGTGGCGGTGCCGGCAGCAAATTGCCTTTCTCTTCAATATCAGCTTTATTCAATATGTTTATTCACCAATTTTTTGGATGGCACCTAAATTGTTAAAAGCAGCGATTAACCTTGCCAACCATTAGGCATCAAATCTTTTAATTGTATATAGGTCGACCCCGGTAAAACATTGCCAGGAATGCGGTTCTGTCGTCATTCTGTAACTTCTACACAGCTCATTAACAAATAGCGTATGAAATTTATCAGAATCTTAAAAATGGCCTCAACCCCTTCTGGGCAGGTGGGAATAATTAGGATAACGTGACACTACTCTTGTGAGCTTTCATGATTAGCCCTGGAACTCAACGTATATGTAGTTAGTTGTATGGATAGTATGGAGTTAGGAGTGAATCGTTTTCTACAGACTGAACGTTCTGCATTACCGATGACTCCCGATCACATTGCGTGGGCAAACATCGCATATTAGGTCGCATGAGTTACTGCACCAATTTAGACTGCCCTAAACCCAAAAATCCACCACGTGTGACTCGCTGTCAGGCCTGTGGATCAAGTTTGATGTTACGCGATCGCTATCGGGCACTGCGGGCCCTAGGGCGCGGTGGATTTGGTGCAACCTTCTTGGCCCGAGATGCCTCTTTGCCAGGACATCCACTTTGCGTTATCAAGCAGTTGCGTCCTTCCGCCGAAGCCCAGCACATTCTCGATATGGCCCGTGACTTGTTTCAGCGCGAGGCCAAGATTCTAGGAAAAATTGGCAACCACCCTCAACTGCCACGCCTGTTGGATTATTTTGAAACCAACAATGAATTTTTCTTGGTACAAGAATTTATCAATGGTAAGACCCTCCAACAAGAAGTGAAACAGGGCGGCCCGTTTACTGAAGCCGGCGTCCGCCAATTTTTAAGTGAGGCCTTGCCGCTGGTGCAATATGTTCACGACAGCAAAATTATTCACCGTGACATTAAACCAGCTAATTTGATCCGTCGAGACGAGGATAAAAAGCTGGTACTGATTGACTTTGGGGCAGTGAAAGATAAAGTTACTCCAATGCAAGAAGCGTCAGATCAGACAGCGCTAACGGCCTACGCGATTGGCACTCCTGGCTACGCACCGCCGGAACAGATGGCCATGCGTCCGGTCTATGCCAGTGATATCTACGCCGTCGGCGTTACCTGCATTTATCTATTAACGGCCAAGTCACCTAAAGACCTTGATTACGATCCCACAACGGGAGAGATGATGTGGCGCGACTTGGTTTACGTCAGCGATCACTTTGCTGAAGTCCTGCGAAAAATGCTGGAAATTTCTGTGCGTCATCGCTATCAGTCGGTTGAAATGGTGCTGCGCGACCTCGATCTTGAGCCGTATATGGATAGCCTGGCGCAGAACTTGGCTTTCCCCAATTCCAATAACGGGCGCAGCGACAGTAAAGGAAATTTGGCCTCCCATAGTCGTCGCGATCGCCCCCAGCGAGAGCGCTCAGCTGAATCACCTTCGTCTCGCATGGCGGCTGCCATTCGAGCGCGTCGAGAACGCTCTAACTCGCGCATGGATTCAACCAAAGGGTCACTGATACCGAGCCGACATAGCCTCAATAATCGCAGCTCTAAGATGAGCTCTAACTCGCGCTCGGGGGGCAGCAGCAAACTCAGCGCTGATGAGCTGAAGCAGGCTTATGCAAAGGGCCGTCGTGATTTCTCTGCGTTAATACTGTATGCCATTGATTTGCCAAGGATGTCGCTAACCGGCACCAACTTTGCCGAAGCCAAACTTAAAAAAGCCAATTTTCAGAATGCTGATTTGAGCGGCGTTAATTTCAACCGTGCCGACCTGTCTCAAGCCCTGCTAAGAGGCGCCAACTTAGGTCGTGCTTATTTTAGTAATGCCAACCTACAGGGCACTGATTTGCGCGGCACTAACCTCAACTATGCCACGTTATCCGATGCGAATTTGAAAGGGGCTAATCTTTGCGGAGCGGATCTAACAGGCGCCCGCATCACTGATAAACAGCTAGCGAGCGCTCGCACTAACTGGTCAACGGTCTATCCCAACGGCAAGCGCGGTCTGATGCGCTAAAGGCTGTTATTGTTTAGTGTCAAACTCTGGATGTTGTCAGTAATTTAAGCCCTTGGCTGATTTTGCCGGGCGATCGCGCTCGGGCCAATTGCACAAAGTTGTCAACCAGTTTTGATGGCGGGTTTCAGCTAGCTGCAAGCCGCCATTGCGCTGACTGGCGCTATCAGGGACAGCCGCTATAAATTGGCGGTTACATACGCGCTCAGAGATCAGCATGACAGAGCCACCACAGCAACGAATTTTAATTACTGGGCCAACTAAGTCAGGCAAAAGCGAATGGGCGGAGCAGCTCGCGCAGCAAAGTACTCAAGCAGTGGTCTATGTCGCAACTTCGCAAATCAGTCCCGAGGACGCCGAATGGCAGGCTCGGATTGCGGCTCACCAGCAACGGCGGCCTGCCGGTTGGCAGACGCTAGAAGTGCCGGTAGATTTGGCGGCGGCGCTGGCTCAGGCCGCGACAGCAGACTGTTGGCTAGTCGACTCTCTGGGAACTTGGGTCGCCAACCAATTGGTTCTATCGGAAGCAGCCTGGCAGCAAGAGATCACCCAACTATTGGCGACGATCGCTCAATTTCCCGGTCGCCTCATTTTGGTAGCAGAGGAAACCGGCTGGGGCGTCGTCCCGGCTTATCCGCTAGGCCGCACTTTTCGCGATCGCCTGGGCGCCCTGACGCGCCAGGTGGGAGCGATCGCCGATGTCACTTATTTAGTTACGGCTGGATTTGCTATCGATCTCAGTCAGGTGGGTACGCCAATCAATTGCGCTGTCGAGTCGCCCCTTACTTGATCATTACAACAGTTTGCAAACCCTTAAGAAGAGCACTATTTCAGCCTGTAGCCACTACGATCAGAATTAGACATGCAAGATTAACCCGACTTTCCATTGAGATTGAGGGTTGCAAGGAAGAATATGGCCTCTGTACAAGCAGTTCAGTCGTTTTTAGCCTACTGGTTTCAGCTTGGCAAACCAGTAGTCTTACAGCATTCCGATACTCAGACTTTGCCAACGCCTATATTCAGCGGCGCTCAACTGAGTCCGGCTTTTCAAGACTGCTGGCAGCAGATTATGGAACATCCTGAACAATGCTTTCTGAAAGGGACCCATGAAAGTATTGCTCAACTTCTGAGTGAGAGTTGGGAGATTGAAAGCTGTGCCCGCTGCATTATGCCAGTTCCGATGCCGGTTAGAGGCATTAACTCTGCAGTCTGTCCTTGTGCTGATCTGCCCAGCTGGCCCAATTATGAGGTGCCTACACCCCGCGCCGCAGTTTGCACGCAGACGCATTTAGGGCGGCTGCGCCGGCGACTAGATGACACTTCTCAAGAGCGCGAACGCCTGCAAACCACATTTAGCCAAAGCCCTGACCTGCTGATGCCGACTGCAGATGCCGCCGCTGCTGGCCCGGAAGCTATGACGCGACCAGAGCAGTCGGCTCTTGACGGCTGATGGCATAGACATCAAAATCCTTAGCCATAAAAGTGTTGGGAAAAATGGCCCGCGCCTCGGCGAGTAAATCGGGTAGTTGAATTGGATTTCCCGGCGCATAGCGAGGACTAAAGTGCGTCATCACAAGCTGCTTAGCCTGCGCTAGCAGAGCCGTTTGAGCCGCCATCGTAGACGTGGAATGAAACCGTTGGTACGCCATGTTGGCATCTTGGTGGGCAAAGGTGGCCTCATGAATGAGCAGGTCGATGCCACGGGCCAGTTCAACCGCGCGATCGCAAAACACGGTATCAGTGCAGTAGGCTAAGCTGCGGCCTGGCAAGGTAGGGCCGCAGAGATCTTTGCCATTGATGCGGCGACCGTCCGGCAGGGTAACCACTTCGCCATTCTTCAATCTGCCGTAGATAGGCCCCGGCGGAATGCCCAATGCCCGAGCTCGCTTAACGTCGAACCGACCTGGGCGGTCTTTTTCCTCTACCCGATAGCCGTAGGCAGTCACGCGATGCTCCAACGGGGCACAACTGACTTGAAACTCGTCATCTTCATAAACTCGACCGGGATTTACCGTATGTACTTTCAGAGGAAATGAAAATCGAGTTTGCGAATAGCGCCGGCATGCCTGCAAATAGTCATTGAGCTTGGCTGGACCGTAGAGGTCAACTTTTTGCTGCGGGTTACCCGCCAATCCACAGCTTGCCAGCAGCCCCATCAGCCCAAAAATGTGGTCACCATGCATGTGGGTGATAAAAATGCGGCGAATTTGGCTGGCCTTAAAATCACTGCGCAAAAACTGGTGCTGGGTACCCTCACCACAATCAAATAGCCAGACCTCTCCCCGTTGGGGCAACCGCAGCGCGACGCTAGAAACATTTCGCGATCGTGTTGGGACTCCAGAGCTGGTTCCTAAAAAAGTAACCTCCAAGCCCAGCCTCCTAATATCAGCTTCACACATCTATCTTGGCATGGGGCCTAAGGGTGTGAGTCGAATTTACCAGGAATCTTCTCGACCAGCCCTTAACTGATCGCCGGTAATGGCCTATTGGCTAGAGCGCCCCATGCCGAAAGATTTAGTCTAGCTTTGACAGAATACTCCAGCAGAAGTAGTATTTTGCATGTTTTTTAAGTGTTTATACGTAGGCTTGCTGGCTCTTGATAAAGCTCCTATAAAGATTGAAAATAACTTCTATAAACTGTTTTCAAAGCCTTTAAGCTGACATTACGAAGCGTTGATGGGCAAGTATAACTTGATAGCGTTTGGTTGCAGCCTTTTTTAGGAGCAGTGCCAGCGCAACAAGATCAATTATTTGTCCTGTTAATGGTCTTCATATTCTGTAAAGGGTAAATGAATCACTTATTAAATCTAGGTAGATTTGTTTGCTAAAGCGCGTTCATCTCGTGAACCGGAGTTTTCTAATCTGCAGTTTCATGCCTGTAGCGATCGCTGTGTAGCGGTTTTAGCTAACTAACGCGGACTCAATTCACAGCTTGAATGCTCACTTTGACATAGTTTATGTGAACTACTTGAGCCCGTATATGCTCATTGCTCTGGCAGATTTGTCAAGCAATCATGTGTGGTTTTCCCATATCAACACAACATATTTCTCTGTGGTGACCTCAGATGTATGTTGGCCCTTATGCGTATAGCCCAGCAAAGTAATTTCAAGTAATGGCGACAATAACTGGTACTAATCTTGACGACTCTCTCGTTGGTGCTGCGGGTACCGATAGAATTTCGGGCGGCAACGGGAACGACCAAATTTTTGGCGGCAGCGGCAACGATACGATCTTTGGCAATAACGGCGATGACACTATCTTTGGCGATAGTGGTAATGACGTTATTTCTGGCGGCAGCGGCAACGATATTATTTATGATGGCGTTGGCTTTGACACTCTTTCGGGAGGAGCCGGTGATGATATCTTCAAACTGTTTGACAACAATCGGTTTGACGCAAACGGTAGCTTCAATCCGGATGGCAAGCCAGAAATTTTTGGTGGCCGAGGATACGATATTGCCGATGCAACCGGCGCCATTGAGGCGATTCGATTTGCCGAGTTCACTTTTGCAATCGCCAGCATTGAAGAGTTCATGGGTTCTCGGTTTAGCGACTCGGTCAACGCCTCATCAGTGGATTTTGACTTAGTGCTTAGTGGTGCCGCCGGCAACGATACGCTGATAGGCGGTAGCGGCAACGATACGCTCAGTGGCGGGATCGGCAATGACATTATTCGAGGCGGAGCTGGAGCCGATGTGCTGGTCGGTGGAGTGAGCTCGAGCCCGACTGGCATCAACAGCAGCCAGTCCGCACCTAACGAAGATGTTGAAGCAGCAGCTACTACAGACTCGTTGACGGGTGAGGTTAGCCTTAACGCCACTGGCGTCAATAGCGATCGATTTGTATTTACTAATCCTAGCGATTCTTTGCTAGCGGGATTTGATTGGATTCAAGATCTTGAAATTGGTAATGATGTGATTGATTGGGTGACGCCCATTGCGGCTGACAGCGTCGTGCAGTTGGGAGAAGCTGCATCCCTAACGGCAACCGCAATCGCGACTGTCCTTTCTCCGGTGGCCTTTGCATCGTCAGGGGCTGCGACTTTCACTGCGGCAGATCGGACCTTTTTGGCACTTAACAACGACGTTGCCGGGTTCCAGGCTGCTACCGACTCAATCATTGAAATTACTGGTTACAGCGGCAACTTGTCAGCTCTATCCGTGGTCTAAAGAGTCCTGGCATGGACAGATGCCAACTGCCCCATCGAGCTCTACGTCCGTAATCACCTGCCCCAGTGCCTTTATCGTCTAGTAACGGCGCCCTGCGGTGAGGGGAGTAGCTGTAAGGTGGTTGCAGCCAAGGAAATGACTGGCGATCGCTCGGAATCTGTATTATTCACAGGGGCGCTACGGCAAGGCGGAACCCCTTTACTCTGGTGATCAGGGACTGGAAGGCGTTTCAGTAATCCACACCTGCCTTCGTCGGGTCTTGACCATCGCCTCCGTAATCACCGCAAAATTAAACGCGGTGTGAAGTTCCGATAAAGCAGAGTGGCTCCAGCAACATCGGTGGTCACAACTGCAGCATCGGTGATGGCAACTCGCATAGTCGTCGTGACCGCCACGTTGCGGAAAAGGTTTTGATTGCCGGGTTGCCCGCTGCAACGATGTCTGTTGGCGGTTGGTCACTCACGGGTCGACTTCCTTAGACGAGCGATCGCTCTGCCAACGCTCCCAACCACCTTACAAGACGAACTCTTTCAGGGCATGATACATAGCGGATAAACACGACGCAGGAAACAGCCATGGGGCAAGCGGCACTCACAGGTAACACACAAGTATTTGGCATCATTGGCTATCCCGTCGAGCATTCCCTGTCACCGCCGATGCAAAATGCGGCTTTGGCCAAACTGGGCATTGACGGGGTGTATGTGCCGTTTCCGGTTGAACCAGAGAATTTGGCGGCGGCGATCGCCGGTCTCTGGGCGTTAGGCGTACAGGGCTTCAACGTCACCATTCCCCACAAGCAAGCGGTGATGTCGCAGTTGGTCAGCGTCACTGATATTGGGCAGGCAGTGGGCGCAGTCAACACGGTTTGGCGCACGGAGCAGGGCTGGGCAGGGACAAACACTGATGTCACTGGCTTTATGGCGCCGCTGCAAACGGGCGATCGCGATTGGGCTAACAGCCGCGTGGTACTTTTGGGCAATGGCGGCGCAGCGCGGGCGGTAGTTGCCGGATGCGTCATGCTGGGCTGTCCAGATCTTTGGGTGGTTGGGCGCAGTGCCGAAAAGGTGCAGCAGTTCATCGCGAGTTGGCAGGACGGGCCGCTGCAGCCGCAATTGAAAACGGCTTCTGACGCCGACCTGGCAACGCTGCTGCCGGAAACGACGCTGCTGGTCAATACGACCCCGGTGGGCATGCACCCCAAAGTTGACGCTTCCCCGGTGACGGCTGAACAGATGGGCTTGTTGCCAGAGGGGGCGATCGCCTATGACCTGATTTATACTCCCAGCCCCACCCAGTTTCTCAAGCTGGCGGCACAGCGAGGATTGACCACCTTTGACGGCACCGAAATGTTGGTGCAGCAGGGGGCCGCTGCGTTCGAAATTTGGACACAGCAAACGCCTCCGGTAGAACTAATGCGGCAAACTTTGCAGGCCCAGCTAGGATGAAAATTTGAGTGCCGCTACCGATTTGAACCTCACCGCCTGTGGCACCCCTTCCAAGCCCTCTAGGCAGGCTGCGCTGGTCCAAGGGAGAGGTTCGATCACCGTCTCCTCAACGCCTGCCAGCCCAGTCTTGACTAGACTTTCGGTTCCTCTCCTCGAAAAAAAGATGAGGTTGAGCAGCTGATGAAACTGTGACAGATGCTCTCTGCATCTTATTCAGTCAGAAGCACAGCGATTTTTAGCAGACAGGTAGCATATGACCATGAGGCGGCTCTCTCTTCGCGGCGCGGTTTACTTCAGGCCCATTTGGACTCGCCACAGGCTGGCATAGAGGCCGCTGCGCTCTATCAGTTCTTCGTGAGTACCCCATTCTGCTAGCTGTCCCTGCTCCATAACGTAGATCCGGTCGGCGTTACGAATGGTGGACAGACGATGGGCGATCGCAATAGTTGTCCGGTTTTGCGTAATCTTGTCCAGCGATCGCTGAATGGCGGCTTCCGTTTCGTTGTCGACCGCTGAGGTGGCCTCATCCAGAACGAGAATAGGAGGATTTTTGAGAATTGCTCGGGCGATCGCCAGGCGCTGGCGCTGGCCGCCGGAGAGCTTCTGTCCGCGTTCACCAACGATGGTGTCATAGCCTTGGGGCAGCCGGGCAATAAACTCGTGAGCTTCCGCGACGCGAGCCGCCTGGATAATTGCCTCGCGATCTGCGGTAAAGGTGCCGTAAGCGATATTGTCAGCTACGGTGCCGTGAAACAGAAACACATCCTGACTCACTAGCCCGATCGCCTGTCGCAAATCTTGAGGCGCCAGCTCTCGCACGTCGATGCTGTCTAAAGTAATGCGCCCAGCGCTGACTTCATAAAGCCGCAGCAGCAGCTTGACTAACGTACTTTTTCCCGACCCCGTGGCGCCAACGATCGCCACCGTGCGCCCCGCGGGAATTTTGAGCGTCAGGTGCTGAATTACGGCGGTGTGTTGGCCATAGGCAAATGAGATATCTTCAAAGCGCACGTCGCCCTGCACGTTGCTCACTGGCAGTCGCCGCGACCCTGGCTGCAGGGTGCTGGGGGTGTCCAGCAAATCCATCACGCGGTTGGTCGAAGCCATGGCCCGCTGATATTGATCCAGGGTTTCTCCCAGGTGAGTCAAAGGCCACAGCAGCCGCTGGGTCAAAAATACCAGCACGCTATAGGTGCCCACGGCCAACTGACCGGCCACCGCCATCAGGCCGCCAAAGATCAGCGTGGTGGTGAAGCCGAGCAAAATCAAAATGCGAATCAGCGGAATGTAGGCGGCGCTAAACGCGATCGCCTGCCGATTGCTGAGGCGATAGGCTTCACTTTCTTCCTGGATGCGCTCAATCTCGTAATTTTCAGCGGTGAAGCTTTTGATGGTGAGAATGCCGGACAAATTATTCGAGAGCCGGCTATTGAGCACACTTACCCGTTCGCGGACGGCAGCGTAGCGGGGCGCCAGCAGCTTTTGAAAGGCGATCGCCCCCCAGACAACAAACGGCATGGGCACAATTGTCATCCACGCGATTGACGGCGCCAAGCTGATAAAAGCTCCACCGACTAGCAGAATCGTGGTCAGCACCTGCAGCACTTCGTTGGCGCCGACGTCTAAAAACCGCTCAAGCTGATTGATATCGTCGTTGAGCACGGCCATGAGGCCGCCAGTGCTGTGGTCTTCAAAATAGGCTAAATCCAACCCTTGGAGGTGAGCATAGGCTTCGATGCGGAGGTCGCGCTGCATAGTTTGGGCGAGGTTGCGCCACAGGACCGAATAGGCATATTCAAAGGCCGATTCGAGGCCCCAAGTGAGAATCGTTAGCGCTGTCAACACTAAAAATTGGGCGCGCACGCTGGGCAATCCCCAGCCCGCCATCCAAGAGCTTTCTTGCTTAACGACAACATCGACCGCTAACCCAATTAATACCGGGGGTGCCAGGTCAAAAAGCTTATTGGCAACGGAGCAAATGCTGGCTATCCAGACTCGGCGATAGTAGCGGCGGCCATAGCGCGCCAAACGCTGAAGCGGCGGAGAGGAAGTCATAAACAGCGAACCAACGGGTAGAGCTTAAAGGAAAATATTAACAAAACCTGAAATTGATTGAATAGCGATCGCAGCTGTCAGCCCCATACCAGTTTGGGATTTGGGATGGACGATTTGAGATTGACTAACAGGGATGCCGAGTAGCGTACGGCTTATGGATCTATGGATCTGTAGCTTGGCTTCACGGAACTGGAAGGAAGCGCGGCTAGCGGTGGCCTTGATTACACACTTTCAAGCAGTTCCGAAAGGCTCTCAGGCTCGACTAAAAATTGCGAAAATGCTTGGCTAGGCGTGAGTAGGCGGCAAGATTGGCAACTGACACTTTGGCTTTGTTGGGATCATCATCATCAGCCTCATTTTCGCCTACCAAATAATAGCCATCGGGCATCAGCGTATAAGCCAGTTTAGCCTCATCCAACGACACGCCTGTAAGATTGGCGCCCATGAAGTTGGTGCCAAAGAGGGACGCATCGGCCAAATTAGCATCCTGTAGATTGGCTCCCTGCAAGTTGGCGCCGTTGAGATTGGCGCCCACCAAGCTCGCCTGCTGCAGGTTAGCTTCACTGATATCCGCCCCGCAGAGGTTTGTCGCTACCAGCAGGCCATTTTTGAGGCTGGCTTTATGGAGATTCGCTCGAATCATATCAGCCGCAATTAAATTAATCCGGTCTAGCTGCGCCGACTGTAGATGAATGCGCAGCAGGGAGGCCCCCGTCAAGACGGCGCGACGCAGGTCAGCACGATCCAGATTGGCTCCTTCCAGGGCAATGAAGGGCAAATAGCAATCCCGCAGATTAGCGCCTTTGAGGACTAATTCGGGGAAGGATTCCTGACCGGCCTTGTAAGCCGTTAAGAACTGTTCAACGGTCCTAATCGAAGTCGACACGGATAGTTAGGGCTTTGCGGGTAAGTAAAGTACCTGATTGGTAGCAGGGTGGCAGGATGGTTGGGTGGCAGGGTAAGAGAGTGTGATGGGGAGGTGATTAATTTGTATATCCCTGGCAAGGGTTGACAGATTGAGAGGTGGCCTACCCCGAACAGCGTCTGTCAGACATCCTTGTAGATGACGACTCAGGAAGCTAAGCCGTGATTTGTTTGTCGAATAGTAGAAATGCAGCGATGCAATAACTTTACCATGACGTATTCATCGATAAATGTTGATCGATGCCAGGGGTACCGACTCTAACAACGCGCCACCTACGGCAGGCCAAACTCCTGTAGAGCCGGCAAAAAGTTGCGATTTTCGTGGCCGGGGCGGCTGAGCTTGCAAAGGGCAAAGCGCTGCAGAGGCGACAGGGCGGCCCAGCTTGCAGGAGCGATCGCCACGTTCAGCTCAGTGCTTTGCTGCTGCACGTCTGCGGAAATCTGGTCGGCTTTTAGCCAGGGCGGCGCCGGGTCGATGGGCAGGTCCTTGGGCAGCGCTTCAGTATGCTGCCAAACCAGCGATCGCACCAGCTCACGGTAGGCGGCAATTTCGCCCTCGGTTTGGCAAGCCTGGGACACAAGCTGCTCGCGCTCAGGCAGGGCTAACTGATGCCAGTGCTCCAGCTTGAGCTTGACGCCACAGGTGTCCAGTTTGTAGCGCACAGCCATGGGAATGCAGCGCAGTGACTCAACAAAATCGGCCTCAAATTGAAAGAATGTGCGATCGTCAGAAGTCATGGGCAGAAACCAGGAGAAATAGCAAAAGGCAGAAGGCAGCTTGTCGTGAGCGGAGTCGAACGGAAGGCAGAAGAAAAGCGTTGCTACGTCAGGATTGTAGCAACTGGAGATGACCCATCTCACGGCGATTTGCGATGTCGGGTGGCGATCGGGTGCGGACTTCGGGCAGGGCAACGGCAAAGCGATGGGACTGCTTTGCCTCGTTCTGGGAGCCGGGGAGAGCTAGAATAGGGTGAGAATCATGGGCAGCAGCTTTTGGCAGACGGTAGCCAGATTGGAGGCTTCCGTTAGCGGCTCGGTGATGGATCGTAAATTGGCGGCGGCGCGTTTGGCGATGCGCTGCATAGCGTTGTCCTGAAGCTGGCTGCCGGCTTCAGCCAGCTTGCCCACTTCGCCCAGGGCTTCTTTTTTCTCCGGGTCGCTGAGTTCGGGCTCGGCTTCAACCGCCTGCTGAATGTCGGTCAGCATGGCTTTGAGGCTGGGCTGATCAGGGCGATTGGCGGCGTCGGGCAGCTGACTAATCTGGTTGCTCACCTGGCCGCTGATTTCCCCCAAGTTAATGACGTTGCCCTGCAGGTTGTCGCCGGTATTTACAAAGCTGCCGTCAGCAGCAGAAATGTTGGGGTTGTTGCTATTGCTCATGGTGGTGCTGTTGACGTTAACAGTGTTGGTCGTAGGGCCGGGCATTAGCAAAATGGCCTCTAGCGTGTCGGCGCGTTTGCGCTCCCCTTCCAGCAGACCCTGGGCTCTGGCTGCCTCCAGTTTAAGCGCTTGCAGCTCGTCAAAATCTTGCTCAAACTGGCCCTTGTTCGTGTCGGGGGGAACGGCGATCGTCACCAGTACGTCCTCACCCTTTTTCTCAAACCTCTGCACGGCATCATCAGGCAAGTCATAGTCCGCCATCAGTTTTGCCAGCGTCTCTTTGAAAACTTGGGGATGAATGCCCTGACGAATCAGGATTTGCACCGTGTCGAGCATTTCTTTGAAGAACTTCTCGAAGTCGCCGGGCTGAAATACCTTGTCGGGATCGTGGGGGCGGCGCTCGCGACTGCCACGACTATCGGCCTGCTCTTTGAGGAAGACATACTCGCAGTTAACGTCTTTGAGAACAGTGGTTTCGTTAATGTTCCATGCTTCCAGGCAGGCACCTGTGAGCTGCGCCCCGGTGAAGTCGGTGCTGATGCATTGAGCCTCGGTCAGATTAGCTCCGTGCAGTTCTGCCCCGGCGAGTGTGGCGCCATTGAGGTTGGCCCCATTGAGGTTGATGCGATGGAGTGTAGCCCCGCCGAGGTTGGCACCCCGCAAATCAGCATTGGTGAGGTCTTGGTCAACGCCGTTGAGGGTGACGAGCAGCTTGCGGACGCGGGGATCTTGCAGGTTGCTGGTGCCAAGACGAGCGCGATCGAGCCCTTCAGTATAGTGCCACCGTACATGGTGGATATTAATGGGACGTTGATGAGAGTTGATAAAACTAGTTGAGTTTGGCGCAAATCAGGCTACCATTTAAGAGTCGACCTAGAGATTCATCTGATGGCTCGTCTCGCTCCCGCCCCCCTACACCTAACGGACCCAGAACGCACCGATCTTAAAGCCCTGATCCATCGCCATA
>JBCCJU010000041.1:0-36240 GCA_039027715.1 Cyanobacteria bacterium P01_C01_bin.120 | reverse complement strand
AGTGAAGCGGAACTGGCCTGTCACGTCGTCGAAGGACTCGAATATCGGGGCGAGATTCACGGCCACACGACTCAGTACATCAATGTCAAGACCACTTGATTGAACGTTGCATACCTCGGATTAATTAGCACAACCTACTTATCACTGACAGCTACTGATAGACCGATAAATTACGCCTGCTAACTTTGCTCAAGAATAATCTTCAATGAGAGTTATACGATAACTGGCAGTACAGTCTTTTATTTGACAGCTCTAACCCTTAACTATCATCACAAAAATCATTAGTAAACAGGCGTTAATCTTAACCTTCGCTAACCGAACTTCTGAGCTCTAAGCTGAACGTATTGAATTTCTCAGCAATGTCACTTAGAGAACATGACATAGTCTATAGGGCTTTAAATTGCGAATAGATAAAACTATGTAATTTTTATATTTTGTTGCGAATTATAAATATAAATGATCTTCATGCTTTATTTTGTAACAAACTTTGGCATATTTCAGAACTTCAAGAACGAAGATTCAGGGCTTTTATAAAATTTTTCCCGTGACATCACTATGTTCATCTAGAGATGGCCGAGGCTTTAATAATGAATGAAATATGCGTAGAACGTTTGATATTGAGTTTCAAATACTACTGAGGATAACTCCCATCTCAGTATGCGCACTGCCCCATGCCCCTGTTGACTCGATAATTAATCAACACCATAAAGCTAGGTGCATAAACCATGAAATCTCTACTAATTCAATTGATCATTTTGCCGCGCGGTCTCATTTTTCTCGGCGTATTTTGTAGCGCTAGTTTAATGCTGCTGACAGTTCCCACAGAAACCTTGGCAACTGGTGGCGGAGACGAATTTCCAGGACAGCGCCGTGGAGGAGGCACCCATGTCACGATGGAACTATAGTACTTAATCAGGTTTTAGCTCTGCCTATGCCGTTAGTCTTGGTTCAGAGGTTTGGACTCATAGCCGATGCTCTCATCGGCTAATTTCGCCATTAAGATTACAATTTATTGTCGTTTCTTCTTGAAAAAGAGAAAATGCGACGAAGATCTAGCCACAGTCTGCATCGACCCAGAACAGTGCCGTGAAGTAAGTATTTTTAACTAACACTTTACTTGCACATGATTCGAAGGCAGTTTATGAAGCAATGTGGTTCACATGGTGCGATCGCCCCTCAACTTTCACAGCACGGTAAAGCCCGTTATCAATCGAATTTCTCAGTCATTGCCATTCAGCGGGCGCTCTATTGTGATTGCCATGCTGGTGGCAATGACGCTAATTACTGGTGCTAAAAAACTTAATGGTCTTCAGCGGTTTGAACTATTCATTTTTGACTCATTGATTAGGCTTAAAGCCGATCAAGGACAAGATCCACGCTTAATTGTTGTTGGCATCACCGAAACAGATATTCAAAAATACGGGCATCCGCTTTCTGACGAAGAAGTTGCCCAGGTTTTGAGTATCATTCAACAGCATGACCCCAAGGTTATTGGCTTAGATCTCTATCGAACAACCGAGCATCCTCCAGGACAAAAATTGCTACAAGAGCAGCTCGCTGCAGATAATTTAATTGCAATCACTAATGTAGGAACTGATTCCGTTAATGGAGAAGTCCCTCCTCCAGCCAGTGTTCCTTGGGAGCGGGTTGGGTTCAACGATTTTAGCATTGACCCGGATGGAGTTGTTCGAAGGGCGCTGCTCTTCGTGAGTGCTGCTGATCGGCCTTTTTATTCATTCGCTTTGCGCTCTACTTTGGCCTATCTACCTCAGCATGATACAAACTTTTCCTATGAAGAAAATGCTGCTCTTTACATTAATGGTCAAAGAATTCCGCGCTTGTATGCTAAATCAGGAGGCTATGAATCTGCCGACGATCGCGGCTTTCAAACACTGCTAAGGTTTCGTTCCCGTACTTCTCCGGCAGCAATGGTCTCAGTTGAAGACGTCTTTGAAGGACGATTCGATGCGGCCCAGTTTGAAGGTAAAATTGTCTTAATTGGAACGGTTGCTCCTAGCCTCAAGGATGAATTTTTTACACCCTATAGTGCTAACCGAGAATACGAATTCAAGATGGCTGGTGTTGTCGTTCACGCGCAAATCATTAGTCAACTTTTAGATATTATTGAGGGACGCTCTGCACAGTATACCTTTTTACCGCCGCGAGGCGAATTGATTTGGCTGTTCATTTGGGCCGGATTGACTGGTTTTTTAGCCTGGAAAATACGGCGACCTGAAGTACTACTTTTGGTAGGCACTTTATTGTTGCTTGGGCTTTTTGGAATCGGCTGGATGGCGTTATTGAATTTAATTTGGTTGCCTATGTTTGAGCCGCTTGTTGGCATCTTAGCAACTGGCGCTTTGGTTATCGCTCAAAAGTCAATCTATCGCACAACTTATGACAGCCTGACTGATTTGCCCGGACGTGAAGTATTTTTAGTGGCTATTCAGCGGACTCTCAATAATCAGAAAGCCAATCCTGTCATTGTCGCCTTCTTGGATATTGATCGATTTCAGATTATTAATAAAAGCTTAGGTCATTTTGCAGGCGATCGCGTTTTGATAGTCATTGCCAAAAGATTGCGCAAAATGTTGGGAGAACATGGTCAAATTGCGAGAGTAGGAGGCGACGAATTTGCTGTCTTGTTTCACAATATTAGCCAGCCTGAAGTTAGAGCTTTTTTAGATGAGATGAGATCAACATTGTCGAGCCCCTTGATGTTAGGCAAGCATCGCTTGTCAATTACTGCCAGTGTAGGACTTGCGATTACCCAAGCTAATTATGGACAAACACCTGAAGAGCTGCTGCGCGACGCTCATACCGCCATGTATCGGGCAAAAGCCTTAAAAGAAGCTCAGTTTCAGGTCTTTTCAAATGATATGCGTGAAGAAGCCGTGGCTCGGTTAGATCTTGAAAGTGACTTATTGAAAGCTTTAGAGGACAGTGAATTTTCCTTGTTTTATCAGCCAATTATTCATCTAGAAACAGGTAAAATATCAGGCTTTGAAGCTCTTATTCGCTGGCGACAAGAGAAAAGAGGATTGATTTCTCCTGATGATTTTATTCCCGTTGTAGAAGAAACTGGAATGATTATTCCGTTGGGTGAGTGGATTCTCAAGACAGCTTGTCAGCAAATTCAGCTTTGGAACGAGCAATTTCCAGAATGGTCACTCAAGATGAATGTCAATTTGTCTCGTCGACAATTTGACCAAACTGATTTAGTTATGCAAATCGAATCAATTCTTTCTCAACTAAAGTTGCCGGGCAAGCATTTACAGCTTGAAATCACTGAAAGCATGATTATGCGAGATGTGGAAGCCGCTCATGAGCTAATGCTACGCCTTAAATCCTTAGGTATACAGCTGGCAATTGATGACTTTGGGACAGGCTATTCCTCTCTAAGCTATTTACACCGCTTTCCTACTGACACGCTCAAAATTGATCGTTCTTTTGTTAGCAGCATGGAGAATAGTGACGAAGACCACGATATCGTCGGGACTATTATCAGTTTGGGACAAAAGCTCAGTATGAAGTTGGTCGCTGAAGGTATCGATAGTGTAGAGCAATTGCGGCTTTTAAAGTCTGCTGGCTGCCACTATGGTCAAGGTTACTTTTTTGCAAAACCGCTTTCTGCTGAAGACGCCACAGTCTTTGTGCAAAAGAATTTGAGGTCTTCTGACTGGCTTAAGTCTTAGCGATAAATCTGTCTTTTTTTGGATAATTCTTAGGTGCCGAAACGTTCGCCTTAACGGAACTAAAGTATCGGGCCATAGCAATCTTTCAAGGAAATTGTGGGCATAGTACAGCTGCCAGCTTTAGAAACGCGAAGTGCTGGATAAAAGCGGCGCGGCTCCCAGCAATTCTCGAGTATAGGGATGTTTAGGATGATTGAAAACAGCGTCGGTAGAGCCTATTTCTACGATTTTGCCGGCATTCATCACAGCAATACGATCGCACAAATATCGCGCCACCCATAAGTCATGGGTAATAAATAAGTAAGTCAGATCAAACTCCTCCTTGAGTTCCAGCATCAAAGCCAATACCTGAGCTTGAATGCTGGCATCTAACATGCTGACGGGCTCATCGCAGACTATCAGCTTAGGTTGGGTGATTAAAGCACGGGCGATCGCCACTCGCTGCTGCTGACCGCCTGACAAATCCCCTGGGAAACGATCAATATATTCTGCGATCGGCGTTAGTCCTACCCGTTCCATCATGGCCTGCACCCGCTGAGCAATGGCCGCTTCATTGCCCAGTTTATGAATCCGCAGCGCATCGCTGATGCCTTGACCAACAGTCATTGTGGGGTTTAAGCAAGCATGGGGATCTTGAAACACCATCTGCATTTGTCGCCGCTGCTTTTGAAGTTCTGCCCGTGAGAGTCGTGTAATATCCTTGCCTGAAAAACGAATCTGGCCAGAGGTGGCGGACACAATCTGCAAGATTGTTCGTGAAAGAGTACTTTTACCGCAGCCAGACTCACCCACCAGACCCAATACTTCACCGTGATAGAGGTCAAAAGATACGCCATCTACCGCTTTGATTACCTGGTTAGTTTGCTGTCCGAACAGCCGCCCTAGGGGATTGGCTTCGAGGGTGTAGTGCTTGGTCACATTTTGGACTTCGAGCAGTGGGGCAGCAGTGGGCTCAACCTGGTCGCGGATGTGAGCCTGCTGCAAGTCAAGAGCAGACTGTAAGAGCGATCGCGTATATTCATGCTGGGGCTGATGCAGTACTTGTTGCGAGGTACCTAATTCCACCAGTTTGCCCTGGTACATAACGGCGACACGATCGCAATATTCTGCTACAAGCGCTAGATCATGAGAGATCAAAATCAATCCCATTTGACGATTGCGGCATAAACGCGTGAGTTCCGATAGAATCTGGGCCGAAACCGTAACATCCAAACTGGTGGTGGGTTCGTCGGCTACGATGAGCTTTGGATTAAGCACCAGAGCGAGGGCGATCGCCACCCGCTGTCGCATACCACCGCTAAACTCATGGGGATATTGGCTCCAGCGGTCAGCCGGAATGTTGACCGCGTCAAGGGCAGCGAGCGATCGCGTTTTGGCCTCCAGCTTTGACAATCTCGGCTCGTGGGCCAGCAGCGTTTCGACACAGTGCTCACCAATCGTCATCAGCGGATCAAGCCGCGTCATCGGGTCTTGGAACACTAATGACACCGCCTCGCCGCGAAAATGGCGGAGTTCTGAAGACGACATAGCAGGGATGGAACGCCCTTCGAAGCTAGCCGCGCCAGAAATCTGCGTGCCTTTGGGCACCAATCGCAATGCTGCTCGTCCCAACGTGCTTTTGCCACAGCCCGACTCGCCGACCAGTCCCAATATGTCACCCGGAGCCAGCGTCAGGGAAACCGTGTCTACCGCTGGAACCCCCTGACCAGGATATGTAACGCTGAAATCGTCAAGGGCAAGTAAAGGGTCAGTCATCATGGGCGATCGTATTGCCAGACAAGGATACTGAAGCTTCCCCAAATCGGCGCATTAGATAGGCCACGCCAAAGTCACCGTCGGGATGCGCTTCTAACAATTCTGCAAGTTCAAATACTTTATTAGCGATATCGGCTCCCAGTTTGTCGAGAGTGGCTTGTTGTTCTCGACGAGTAAAATCGCGCTCTCGCACTTGAGCTTGCCAGTTGTCAGAAAAGATATAGTCCAAATGTCGATCTAGCTGTAGCTGTTGAAGCACGTCCCATTCACCGCGATCGCACCAATATCCGTAGCAGTTGGGACAGCGTTCGACAAAAAAGATAACTTTTGCCAGCTGTATTCGGCCTCGCACCAGATAATGGCGGCAATCGGGACAAAGAGCAGCCCGATTATCTAATGAAGTAGGTTGAAAATCGGTGTCTAGTTGGCTAGGCAAAACGGCCACTGTAGGTTCAGCATCGCGGTCAATATTATGCTGATCTTGCCACTCTGCATATGCTTCAGGACGAATCCAGGCACCTTGACACTGGGGACAGCACTTGGCCGGTAACTCACCGGACAGTAAATCGTCTGACAACTCTATTTTTAATTCTTTGGGGCACTTCACCATTGCCACTGACAAATATTAAAGCAGTTATATTAAAACACCTCGCCCGAAGGTTGCTGATGTAGATTGCAATCCAGCAGGGCGATCGCGACTGCATTGATGCGTCGACACGTTTGAAGGCGAATCGCATCACCCATGAAAATTCATAGCTAGCGCAAAGACCTTGGGGATGCACTCAGAAATAAGATATCAGCCATCTTTACCAAAAAGGCCGTGAGATGAACTAGCCGGCTAGTTCTATTAGATGAACCGGCACCATGCTCGAAGTAACGGTTAGATCAATGATGCAAGATGCTGCTCAAAAGCTGACAGGGCTGAACAAGCAAGCCTTCATGGCAAAAGTTGCTGACGATTGCTTTAACGACTCGGCGCATCAGGCCAAAACTCCCTTAGGCTGGAACCGTCACAATGTCCAACTCGGCCTTCATGAGCGTCGCCCGGGCGTGGTTTGTCTGGCTCACGATTAGGGGCGAGGCTACCGGAAAACAGAGGCCCGCCGGCTCTACTTAGCCGCCTAATATCCGCGAGTTGGTGGAACCGCATACGCAAGCGGACCCTGACCTCAAGAACACCTTTGCTTATTCCTCAATCAACCTATATTGGCTTTGACTATTACGCTGGCAGAAATGTAGATGTTGTTGGCGATGTACATAAGCTTTCATCATATTTTAGTAAGCAGGAAAAGTTCGATATTATCTATTCCAGCGCTTGCTTTGAACATTTCGCTATGCCTTGGATCGTAGCAACTGAAATCGCCAAGGTTCTTAAAGTTGGCGGTATGCCTTTTATAGAAACTCATTTTTCTTATTCATCACATGAAAGACCGTGGCATTTCTTTCAATTCAGCGATATGGCTTTAAAGGTACTGTTCTCCGAAGCACTTGGATTTGAGTGTATTGAGGCTGGTCTTTCCAATCCTATTGTGGGTCGATTTTCCTCATTAGCTGACGAATATTTGCAAAATCAACCTGTATCTGGTCTCTATTGCCACAGCGAGTATTTAGGAAAAAAAGTCAGAGAGGTTAAGGATTTTAATTGGAATGATATTGCTTTATCAAGCGTTGTAGGGCAAACAAAATATCCTGAGCCTCTAGTCGAATGATTTCAGTAATTATTGAGAAGCACCTTAGACACCTTTAAAGAACGAATATTTTTAGTGTCGGTTCGAAGAAAGCAAATTACTTGACGGCTTGCGATCGCCGGCGGCGGCAGCGCTCCGAGCAATATTTCACCTCATCCCAACAGTCCGTCCATTTTTTGCGCCAAGCAAACGGTCGCTGGCACACTGGACAAACTTTGGTGGGTAAATCGGCTTTTGAACGTTGACGCGCCATAGTTCTATTATCACTTTGCTGTGCTCTCTACTGCCATAATGAAGCCAAACGCGATCGCCTGCTGCGAGTAGCCCAAAGAGAAGATTTTGCTCTCACGGCTCTCACGGAAGTTACCGTCATCTGGTTATCGGAACTCTGCAGCCAAATCCTGAAGTCGAAACCCGGTGTTCTCCCACAAGAACACGCTTCGCTTGGATGTAATCTGTCTGAAAACTGACGATTCCGCCCAACCTGCGAAATTCGAAAGTCAAGCGGAATCGTAGTCGATTTATGAAACGCTGTATTTGTGTGTCAGCTCCTAGCTGCTGACAGTCGGTTCAGACATCAAATAGCTGAGTGTTTTCTGACAGAGGCGCTCCGCCTGCATGATGCTGGTGGATTGCCATCTTCGCGATAACCAGTGATTAATTCCCCACCATAAAATCAGACTCCACTGTCAAATCAAGCTCAGTCGGGTTAATAACGATTACGGCATTTTGAGAGGTGACGTTGCCGTTGCCGCCAATAACAGCACCCACCAGTGAGCCCAGATCGCGATTGCCAAGAATGGAGCCAATAATCGATTCTGCTGCGCCAGTAATCAGCGCATCCTCTAAGGAACCAGCACTAACGGATTCCGTTGCTGCGATGGCGCTAGATTCCGCATCGATAGTGTAAGTTCGACCATTGATTGTCAGGGTGTCAGCGACAAACTGGGCTGCTGTGACCGTAGCACCTCGAATCTCCACGGGTTCGATACGGCCTTGGACTATGCTGCCCGCTGGAATTAGCACTTGATTAGCGCCATTGACCAAATTGCCAGAAACCTCCAATGCTGTGGCCACTGTTTGGCCGGGAGCTACCACAATTTCAACATCATTGGCGTTGGGATAGCGCAGCGGAATTTGGGTGCCGGTGGGAATCGTGCCGGCAAAAGTTTGAGGCGCGACAGGATTCGCGGTTTCATAGCCTACGATATAGTTTCTGGCATTTTCACTAACGGCCAGTGCGGGTAGTTGTCCCTGAGAAACTAATGCCTGATATATAAATGCGGCTACATCTGCCCGAGTCGCTGTCTGCTGCGGACGCAACCGGTTGACATCGGGATAGCTGACCACCATGGCGTTTTCTGTGGCAGCGGCCACTGGACTCTGGGCATAGTCAGGAATTTGACTGGCATCACTGTAAACGCTCAGAGCTTGATTGCTCCCGTCAGCGGGGCTAATGCTTAATCCATTGGCTAAGGCTACCACTACCTGCACCCGAGGAATCTGCTGCTCAGGCTTGAAAGTGCTGTCAGGATAGCCAGACATAAAGCCCTGGCCATAGGCATCGGCGATCGCTTCACTCGCCCAATAGCTGCTGGGGACATCACCAAAGCGCGGCGCCGAGCGCAACTGAGCTTGTTCAAAAGCCTGTCTCACAATGGCCGCAAACTGAGCGCGAGTTACTGGCTGATCGGGCTTGAAAGTACCATCAGGGAACCCCGCAATAATATCTTGAGCCGCTAGGGTTTCGATATATGGGCGAGCCCAATAGTTCGCGTTCACATCAACAAACTGTGATTGTGCTGCTGCAGGAGCCATGGAGACCAAAGGAACTGCTGCCCCTGCGATCGCGCCCAAAGCGGCCAAAGTGGTCCTGTTTGAAGAAATTTGCCCAAAACTAAGCATAAAGATGTTTCCTTAAAATTTTGTGGATTGCCGGGTAGGACTTGAGGAGACCTCAGCCGGCACGTTCGCCGTTTTTTTAGCGTAGAAATGCCATTGTCGAAATTGCTATATCATCTACTTTCCTGATCGCCGTGCAGTTGACTGATTTGCTGGAAGACTAAAAAAAATAGTGAAATGACTAAAGCAGTAAAGTTAGATTTCAGCGCGATCGCGGCTCAAATCGCCTAGCCATAACCAGATGCATCAGTTCATCAAGACTTCACAGCTTTAAACAAAGTTCCCAAAACTGTCCCAGATGAACGGTTTTACCCGGTCACGAATTAACAACCGAGAAATCAATTAACAAAAATTGTTGTGATCCCGATGCAGGCGCGATGGTTCAACAACGCACCCGATTTTATGGGCCATCCCATGGCTAAAAGACGAACTCGATTAATTGCTTCTCTCTCGATTAATTGCTTCTCTATGGATATGGTTTAGTCGTTAGCCTTGGCTAGAGAGCATCGATGCGTTTTCCACTCGCTCGACAATCTGCCTTGAAAGACATCCAATTAGGCAGCGATCGCCCATGCTAAGGTAAAGCCATTCTTGAGACTCGTTTGAATTATGGTGACTCCATCTCGCACTGCAATTTCAGATGCCATAATCTATCCCGAAGGTGATGGCAAATTGATGGCGGATAGTACTTTACAGTTTCGCTGGATTGTCATCATCAAGAAAAATTTAGAGATTTTATTTGCTGGCCAGCCCGATGTTTTTATTGCGGGTGACCTGCTGTGGTATCCCGTTGAGGGGAACAATCGCCTGTGTCAAGCGCCTGATGCCATGGTGGTCTTTGGCCGACCTAAAGGAGAACGGCGCTCCTATCGTCAGTGGCAAGAAGCCGATATTGCACCTCAAGTAGTTTTCGAAATTCTTCCTCATAGTCATGTTGGCGTAGAAATGACTCGTAAGGTGCTGTTTTATCAGCAGCACGGCGTAGAAGAATATTATCAGTATGAACCGGAAAATAATGAGCTGATTGGGGCTCATCGGGTAGATGGCATACTGCTAGAAATCGCTGATTGGCAAAATTGGGTAAGTCCGCGTCTCGGTATCCGTTTTGCGCTGACAGCGGACACCCTAAAAATTTATGCTCCTAATGAAGAGCCGTTTTTGACTCCTACCGAGTTGGCTTAGCAGCGCGATGAAGCTCGGCAACAGGCGGAAGTTGCGCAGCGACAGGCGGAAGCAGCTCAGCAACAGGCGGAAGCAGCTCACCAACAAGCAGAAATTGAGCGCCAACGCGCTGAGCAATGGGCTCAACGCTTGCGAGAACTCGGCGTCGATCTTGAGTAAGACTAGGGTTGGTTCCATGGGGCACGGTTACGTTAATGCTGATTGGGCCGCAATATTTTCGCAGCGGATAATCACCGAATATCAAGTGAACGATCGCCCCTAAAGTCAATCCGACATTCTGACCTTTTGAGCATCACCTTGAACATAGGGCGATACTGAACCTGCTTTAACTAATGCCTGACATCGCTGTGTAAAAAGCTGGTGCCAAGTAATTGATCGCTGGCTTGGGACAGCACTGACTTGGGCATAGTCATCACTGCGTCGCACGTAATCCCGCAGGCAGTTGATGCGTCCGGCATAGGTGCTCCAGCGATCTGCTAGGTCAGGATGCTGCTGTAAAACCTGCCGCCGCGATCGCCGCAGCACTGACAAGGGAATGGCCAACTGTACAAAGCATTCTTCATGTAATAGGTAAAATTCCTCGACCCGTGGGCGCAGCGTTCCTGTGGGCGGCTGGGTAATGATCAGATCGAAACCACCCTGGCTGATGATTTTGTTGAACACAAATCCCCAGTGAATGGGCTGCCAATCACTAACATCGGCTAGGCTTAACAAGCGCTTGCGGGCTCGACCCGAGAGCTGCGGTTCTTTAACCAAGATCCCCATTTGGCGGCTTAGGATGGCCCACAGCAAGCTATCCAATTTTTCTTGGGCGGCGACGTTGACGGCCTCAATGCGATCGCGCAAAAACTCCCGCTGCACGTATTCTGGAATGCCGCCTTCCGCTCCCATGGCCTGGGTTTGTGCCCGATAATGCTCGACTCGAATTTGCTTTTCAGCGAGGGTGTCGCGATAGCTGGCAGCGGCCAAAGGCTGCAGCAGATTACCCTGCCAGACAATTTCCGGCTCTGTTGTTCCCTTCGATTGCTTAGGAGCGATGCGATCGAAGCTCTCTTCATCGACTCGAATCAAGCCCATCAGCGAATTTCCCGTCAGGATATTGAAATCTAAGTCGGGCAGCAGCGGCAAAGGCTGGTCGGGATCAGCGGTGGACAGTAAGTGCAGCCACAGCTGAGTCTGGGTGACGACGATCGCGGCTGTACGGCCATCAATGCCGTACAGATTTTGGGTCAAAATTTGCCGAGTCAGCGCCCACATAGGTGAACAGGGTAGGGCCTGCAGCGATCGCACCCAGTCTTGCAGCAAGGCACTAGAAGACGACTGCGCATAATCCCAACAGGCTTGATAGACCCACTGTAGACGCGTCAAGGTCATCACCAAAAAGCGTCCCGAACCACAGGCCGGATCGAGCATCGACAGATCAGGCAATAGGCTGCCGATCAGCAGGCTGCAGAGGTGGTCATCTAAACCGTCCAGCAGTTGCGATAAGGAAGCCGCGGGGCTGGCAGTAAGGGCCGAAGCTCGTTTGAGAATTAGAGCATCCACCGTCTGCTGAGCGATCGCAGACAATTTAGCCGCCGGGGTGACAGCGCCTTTGCCGGGGCCATCGGCTAGCAGCGCTTCCCAAGCTGCCGCTAGGGCCGAGCGAGTCACCGCGGCACCGTCACTTTCAGACTCCGAGTCGAAGGTCAAATCCCGCTGCCAAACTTGTTCAGCCAGCCAGCCCAAAAATCGCTCGATCACCTCGTCAGGCAGGTCCAGTTGGGAATTTTGCTGTTCCAAGGGCAGTGCGGTAAATAGCCGACTGCTTAAATAAGGTACATGCCCTGCTCGTGTCTGCACTGCCTGGGGCCGTTCGGCCAGCGGCAGGCTGAGGCCCTGATGGCAAAGCGGCTGGAGAAAGCTTTGAAAAAAACTGCGTGATGAATGGGCCGGCTGTTGACCGAGCTGATTGTGGAGATACCAGCGATCGCCCCCACCTAACCAGCCGCCAACCTGCAAGTCATATATCAGTAGCCAGCGGCACAAAAATACTTGGGCCAAATAGCGTCGTTCTGCCCATCGCGAAACTCCCTGTAGCTCGCACGCTAATTGCTCACAGTAATGACCTAGCGCCCCGGCTAACCACTGGTGACTCACTCCCATGCCCTAGGTTTGAGAGCGCTCCTGCTGCATTTGGTGAACGTATTCTTGAAACCGCTGCATATCTGCCTTGAGCGACGATTCTACAATCCGTCCTAAAAACAGATTGTCCATCAATTTACCCAAAAGCGTAGGAATCGAGTAAGCCACTGTGAGTTTGACTGCGCTTGTTTCCTGATGATCGTAAAAGCGAATGCCGCCGCGATTAGGTAAACCGTCCACGGCTTCCCACTGAATCAGCTGATAGTCAACTAGCTTCGTGATGCGGGACAGCCAGGTAAATTCCAAGCCCCCGGACGCTAGTTTCCAGCGCGATAGTTCGGGATCTTCTTCCAAAATCGTGACTGAGTCAATCCACTTCATCCATCGAGGCATTTGCTCCAAGTCAGACCAAAGCGCCCATGACAGTTCAACTGGGGCGTTGACTTCTATCAAGACACTATGTTCTAGCCAGTCAGTCATGGGTTATCTCATATGCTCCAAAACGGCCTGGGCGGCTTGTTTACCCGAGAGGGTTGCTCCCTCCATACTATCGATGTAGTCCTGCTGCGTATAGCTACCGGCTAAAAAGAAATTATCAACTGGCGTCGCCTGTTTGGGACGGTAAGGATCCATGCCGGGAGCTTCCCGATAGAGGGACTGCGCTAGCTTGACAACGCTGTGCCAGGTCATATTGAGCTCGCGGGAAGAGGGAAAGAGATCATTCACCTGCTTCAGCACATGCTGGGCGATCGCCTCATTATTCTGTTTGATAAACGGGTCGCCTGGGGTCAGGACGCACTGCAGTAGCGAGCCTTCGCCTTCGCGATAATAGTCGGTAGGACTGGTCAGCGCCAGATCGGCAAAGCAAGAGAAATCCGCATCTGGAGTGTAAAGCAAATTGTCTAACCCCGTCGGCGTGTCAATCTGCTTCATTGCTGCGGGCTTTTGCAGCTCGGTTACCCAGCCATCAAATCGCAGCTGCACCGTGACAACTGGTACCGCGTCGAGCTTATAAATGTTGTCAAACTCGGGCCAGCGGCGCCAACCTTCTGGCAGCAATCGCTGAATGCCTGGAATGTCACAGGCGGCAACATAGGCATCGGCAGTGATGGTTTCGGTCTCGCTGCCGTGGGCGATCGCTAATCCTGTGACGTGGGTCGCACTCCCGCTATCAGCAAACAGGACTTCCCGGACGCCGCGTCGCGTATGAACCTGGGCTCCCCGTTCAGCTAAATACTGCAAAATTGGCTTGTGCAAAAACTCATCTGGCGAGCCTTCTAACATGCGCAGCACAGAAGCTTCACTCTTGGCCGCAAAGAACATAAAGATAGTCAACATGCAGCGCGCTGAAATCTTTTCAGTATCAATAAACCCGAGGGCATAGGCGATGGGGTTCCACATGCGCTTGAGGCTGCCATTGGAGCCACCATGTTGGCGAAACCAGTCGGCAAAGCTAATGCGGTCAAGCTCGCGGATCACCCGCATGGCGCCGTCAAAGTCTACCAAGCCGCGCACAATCGGGCTGGTGCCCAGGGCGATCGCATTCATGGCTTTGTCCACCGCAGACAGCTGCGATGTGGTAAAAAACGCCTTTAGCCCATTGAAAGGGGCGCCTGTGATGAAGCGAAAATCCAGCTCTCCCGTTTCTCCGCCGCGGTTGACAAACGTATGAGTATGCTGCTTCAGTCGCAAATGCTGAAAGGCATCGACCCGCTTCATCAGCTCAAATAAGTTGTAATAGCAGCCAAAAAAGACGTGCAGTCCCATCTCAACGTGGTTGCCATCTTTATCCACCCAGCTGCTGACTTTGCCCCCCACAAACGGGCGACTCTCAAAAATTTCAACCTCATGACCAGCATCGGCTAGTTCAACCGCCGTGGATAAACCTGCTAATCCGGCCCCAACAATCGCAACTCGCATGCGTCCTGACGTGTCCTTTGTGAAAGTAACTTTGCGTATTTTAAAGCTCTAATCGCAGTTGTGCCTAAAGAATCGCGAATTCAGCTATCTAACTACTGGGCAAAGACCCATCGTCTACCGACGCCATTCCTGCCGGGCTTGTCATCTAATGAGGCGATTTGACGGTAGCTGCTTGTATGGAAGAAGCCACGTTATTTGTAAAATGCCCGCCCTTACTCTCACGCCATGAACTTTACAACGCTGCCAGAAACTGCCTTTATTCATCCTTCAGGACAGAATCGCGAAGCAATCACGGCTCTCTTTTCCCAAGTAGTGGAACAAATTTTGGCACAGTTAACGACGGCGGCGCAGCGGCCTCCTTTGCCTCAGATAACAGAATGGCCGGCGATCGCCATTCCGACCGTGCCCACTGACCTCAGCACGCTGCTGCAGACGGTCGATCAGGCTTGCAAAACCGGGATGAATCCCGCTCATCCAAGATATATTGGCCATATGGATCCGCTACCGACCACTGCCTCCATCATCGGGGATTGGGTGGTCGCCGCGCTGAATAACAATATGCTCAGTGTGGAAATGTCGCCACTGTTTTCTCGGCTGGAGCCGCTGCTGCTGCGAGAAATTGCCCAATTATTTGGGCTGGGCGATCGCGCTGGCGGTCTGTTGGTCAGCGGCGGCAGTCTGGCTAATTTGCAGGCGCTGGCGGTAGCTCGCAATGTGCAGTTGGACTGCGCGCAAACAGGACTAATTGCTCAGGCTAAACCGCCGGTGTTTTTCGTTTCAGAAGTGGCCCACACCTCCATTCAAAAGGCGGCCATGCTGTTGGGTTTGGGCACCGATGCGGCGATCGCGATTCCCACCAATCACAACTGCCAAATGGAGATTGTGGCCCTGCGGGCAGCGATCTCCACGGCTCATCAGCGCGGCCAGCGGCCTTTTGCGCTGGTGGCCACAGCGGGCACCACCGTTACCGGCAATATTGATCCGCTCGGGGAGCTGGCGGCGATCGCCCAGGCTGAAAATCTTTGGTTTCATGTGGATGCAGCCTACGGCGGCGCACTGGTGTTTTCGGAACAATATCGCGATCGACTGCGAGGCATCGAGCAAGCCGATTCGGTCACCTTCAATCCGCAAAAGTGGCTGTATGTATCGAAAACCTGCGCTTCCGTATTGTTTCGCGATCTGAGCCACCTGCAGCGCCATTTTCAAGTGGTAGCGCCATACATGAATACTGAAGCAGACTGGACAAATTTAGGCGAAATCTCTGTGCAGGGCACCCGTCACGCTGATGTGCTGAAGCTGTGGCTGTCGCTGCAGCATCTGGGCAAACGGGGATATGGCGAGCTTATTGCCGCTAACTATGCCTTAACGGAAACCTTCGTTGCCGCGGTGCAAGCTCGCCCCTTTCTGGCGCTGGCCAGCCAGCCAGAGATGAATATCGTCTGCTTTCGCGGCATTCCCCCGGGGCTGTCCGCTGACCAATGGGACGACTGGAATCGAGACCTGCAAGGTTATTTGCGACATCAAGCCCAAGCCTTTCTCTCGCTACCGCGCTATCGCGGTCAAAGCTGGCTCAAGGTGGTGCTGCTCAATCCCTACACTACTGAAGATGAAGTGCACCAACTGTTTGCGGCGATTGACGAATTTGCCCAGTGATGAATTTGCCCAGAGGAAGGCGATACGTTAGGCCTTTGCTTTACGAGCAGGTCTCTAGCGCCGCAATTTGCAGCACAATGTCGTCGATGATCGGGCGGGCGATGCTGCCGCGAGCGTTGATGTTGTTGATAAAAATGCTGAAGACCAGAGGTTCGTAGCTGGGCGGTTCCAGATAACCCGCCAGAGTGAAATTGCGGCTAATCGCCCCTGACTTGCCGTAAAGGCGACCCTCAACCGGAGTATCGCGCCAGCGATTGCGGAGGGTGCCGCTGACGCCCGCTACTGCTAGAGAATTGCGATAGACGTTGGCGTCGGGCGATCGCGCCATCGCCTGCAACACATCGACCATTGCTTGCGGCGTCACCAAGTTTTTGCGCGCCAAGCCAGAGCCATCCACCATAACCAAGCTGTCAATATCGACGCCTAGAGTTTGAAGGGTTCGGCGGGCGATCGCAATGCCCGCATCGGTCACATCTGTGGCTTCCGTTTGCTGCCGTCCCAACGTTTTCAGCAGGGCTTCAGCATAAAGATTGTTGCTGCTTTGATTGGCCGGAATCAGTAGTTCCGCCAAGGGAGGAGACTCGATTACCGTCAGGAGCTGCCAGTCATGGCTCACTGGTGGCGGCGACAGTTGTGTTTGCCGCACGTCAATGTCCCGCTGCCGCAGTGTTCTCTGCAATTGAGCTAGAAAGGCTCGGCCAGGATGGGGTTCCGCAATGGAAGTGATTTCAGAAGATGAACCAGCAGCTAACTGTCCCGCCACACGCAAGATAGGCTGCCCCAAATCCCTCCCCACGTCAATAAATTCCAGTTCTCCCCCAGCCACCGTTGTACTGTTGTTTTCAATTGTCCAACTGGCGGCTTGTTCCGGCTGATCCCATAAAACCTGTAGGGGTTCCCCAAGGCCCTGCGGCGTCAAATTCAGACCAATTTCATTCTCATTGAAAATCAGCGCATTGACCGGTGCGCCATAGCCCGCCTGCACATCTTCCCACTCCCAGTTGGGATTCACGGCTGTCCCCGGAAAGGCCGACTCGTCACCATACAGAACTTCGATGAAGTCAAGATTGCGCAGTGCCAGTTGATCCGCGATCGCCTCCAGCTCTGCCTGACCAAAACTGGGATCACCACCGCCAGCAACAGTAATCAGCGTGCGTCCATCAGCCGTAGTTGCCTGCAGTATCGAGGTTTGCAGTGTGTGCTCTGGCCCCAACTCAGTGAGCACAGCGGCGGTCGTCAGGAGCTTCAGCGTAGAAGCTGGCACAAAAAAGCGATCGCCCTCGCGATTCAGGATTTCCTCACCGGTCAGCGTTTCCACCTGCACGCCAAGGCGGGCTCTCGCCAGTTCTGACTGATTGGCAATGGTGGCGATTGCAGCAGGCAAATCAGCCGGACATATTGCCCAAGCTGGCATTGGCAAGGCGATCACTATTGCTGTTGCGCTACAAAAACTGCCGATTTTTGACCCTTTCAGCAACATGTTTTGCTCTCCCAAGACGCCAGCTACTGTGCGGGGATGACTGGACGACCGTTGCTCCTGCGGTCAAACCGCTGGGGCTGATTCCGCAGCTCCAGTCCCCCAGAAATGATCTGTTTGATAAGCTAAACTGCTCTACAGTCTAAACTGCTTGTCGCGTTCAACCCTATGGTGCTCAAAGCCTTACTGCTAGACTTTAACGGCATTGTGATTAGAGATACTGGTCTCAAAGGACGGCTGATTGATGAAATCCTGATTTCAGAAAACCTGCGTCCCAACCCGGAAGAATATTTTGAGATGTGTACGGAACGGGGCGATCGCAGCTGTCTTGAGCGCCTGCTAACCCGCCGTGGTCGAGTCACTACCACTGATTTTTTGAACGACTTGTTGGCTAAGTTGACCCAATCTTATTTGGAACAGCTGTCGGCAGTGGACAAACTGCCCCTGTACGCCGGGCTCGAAGATTTGCTCTACAAGGCGAAAGTGGCGGCATTCCCTGTCGCTCTAACCACTTCTGCCGCACAGTCAGAGGTGGAATGGGTTTTAGACAAAGCCCAACTGGCGGATAAATTTGTGGTCAAAGTAACGGCGGCAGATTTGGCAGTGGAGGAAGAAAAACCCTCACCCCGCAGCTATGAAATTGCGATCGCTCGCCTCAATGAGCAATTTCCTGACCTCGCTTTAAAGCCGCAAAATTGTCTGGCCGTGGAAGCCTGGTATCCTGGCATCACCGCTGCCAAGCAGGGCGGCATCCCCGTCGTCGGCGTCGCTCACTGCCATCCCTATCGCATGATTCAGCGACGCGCTAACTGGGTCGTCGATTATCTCAATGAAATTGATTTTGACTGGATTGGCGGCGCTTACCAACCGTCTTCTGCTGCGTGAAGCGGTGTGATGGCGGCACGCTTTCATAATACGGTGCGTTGTCCGAGGCAAACGCACCGTATTATGGGCTGCAAACGCACACGCTCCAAAAGATCACGCCTTGGAGCGATCGCGGTTGCAAAAATTTGAGGATACCTGTGCTGGCTTTAGCTCAGCAGGTCGTAAATTGCGGTCAGGCGATATTCTCCTTGAGCCGGCACCGTGACGACATCTGCTGCTGCATTCGTGGTTTCAACACAGATAAAGTTTTGGTAGGCGTCGTCAGTCAGGTCGCCAGATTTAGCTGAAACCTCTGTCCACGGATTCCAGACGACCGCCGTTTGATTGCCAGTGGAAGTGATCCGAACCTGGCGACTAAGGGCGTCATCCTGAATGATCAGCTCACTGGGCACATTTTGATAAATGCGATCAACTTCTGAAGAGATTAAGACTGGTCCCGTTTGCGGCTTTACCTGCTGGTTATCGACTTTATCAATGTAAGTCGTGCCGTCGAGTCCCAGTACTTGAGTTTTAGTGATGTCGCCAACGGTGAAATAAGTGTGCAGAGCTTGAGTAATCGTAAAGGGGCGATCGCTGAGATTCCGGCTCACGAGCATCAGCTCTAAAACGCGACCCACGGAGATCTCTATTGAGAGTTCAAACTCATACGGCCAGAGTTCGCGAGTGTCATTGTCATAGCTGATTCCTAAAATCACTTGAGTAGCATCGCTAGGCAAGATCTGGGTAGATTTGACTTGCCAAAGGCGGTTGCGCACAAAACCATGATTAGGGCGGTCTTGGCTTTCCGGATCGGGGCCAAACCAAGGCCAGCAGATCGGCGCGCCGCCTTTAATTGCCTTGCCAGCTTGATAATAAGCATTCTCGCTGACAAACATCAGATCATGAGCGACATCTTTCGGCTTAAACGCCAGTACTTGACCGCCATACAGAGAAATTAGCGCCGTCGCTTGGTCATTGGCGACTTCAATACAAGGAAATCCCCCTTTGCCTTCCACAAAGGTGACTTGTCCCCCCAGACCATATTCTTGGTTGAGTTGTGCCAAATCCATATTGCCAATCCTCATGCCTGCTGTTTTATTAAACCGCAGACCCATTAAGAGATGCCGATCTTCGGGAAGAGCATCTTACATTGTTAAGCTATGCAGTGCCGCGAGGCCATGCTGCTAGTCATCATTTAATAGTCCCTGTTGGAATGTGACAATCACCGATTGCCATTGCGTTAGAGCATCGACGCTGGCAAGACTATTTCCTACGGGCTGGGTACACTGCTCAAAACCCGCTACCCCACAGCTGCTTTTTCTCACGTCAGCGGTGAGGCAGAGTGCAATGAGTAGAGTTTATGGTCATGGCTGATTCCAGGTCTTTCTTATCGTTGCGGTCTCGGGTGCCGTTGTAGCGCCTACTATTGTTAAGCGCGATTGCCGGTGCCGCAGTGGTTAGCGGTCTACTTTTTGTCAGCCGCCTATGGCTGGCACGGCTGCTGTTTTTGGGTTGGAGAGCGGTTGCCGCCTATCAGGGGCAGCCGCTCTTCTTTAACTTGGGCAGTGTAACAACCCATCAGTTACCGCTCGGTGACAGAGTCGTTGAGCTGCGCGTCTATAGCGAGACGAGTGGCGACAATGGGGCGGCGGCGATCGCAGTTGTTGTCGATGGCCAGCTTGAAGGTAAGCTTGAGTCCACGTTTAACTATGATCTTCTTGTCAGTGACCACCCCGGCTCCTATGAACTAAGTGACGTGAATGATGATGGTCAAGCCGATCTTTTGATTCATCTTCGAGGACAGCCGCCAGAAAGCTATGTGTTATCGAGCCAAGATGGCAAATTATATTCTCATCAATCGCACTATTTCCAAAATTTTGATAATTAAAAAAATCCTCCGCCCTAGAACATAGCGGAGGACAAAAAACTTATTTACGGGAGCATCGATGGTAAGGTGATTCAAGCTGAATCATTGATAAATACATCCCGACCTTTAAAGATCAATATGTTTGCGCTAGCGATGTCTGAAAGCATGTCTCTTTTGCAGGTAAAATATGGCAATAAATAGTATTGACAAACTTAGAAAGATGATGCGCTTTCATCATCAATGCAGGTTGGGAAATCTGTAAATTAAGCATTTTAGTACCTGTCTCAATACCGTAGGTTTTAGCTGAAGCTCCTTACGGCTAAAAAAGACATTGGCTACAGAATAATAACGACTGCTGGATACTACAGCCAACCTCGGGTAATTAAAACTTCAGCGATGGTGCGTCCCGTAGCTGCTTGGTCATGCAGAATAATGGTCTTTTGCATAGGACTAATCTTGCCTGCCGCTATCATTTCCTCAAGCATCTGAAGTTCACTATTGATCGAGATCGCCGATAAGGATTGATGGCGATCTCGATTAACATCTCTTTTGACAGAACTATGTCTATTAGAAGAAATAGGAATCACTTTTCTAGACTCTCTAAATCAGTCATCATTGTAGATAAGATTTAGGATTTACATCCTTAAAGTAAAAATCATTTCCGATATATTCTTGATCGTTAAGCGATTTAAGAGCTCATGCGGTCTGAAGAAGTATTTCTGGAAATCAATCTGCTTATCTGTATCAACCCTAAAGCAATTTATAAGATGTCAGGTTCGGTGCTTGTACTCGATTATTTTAAAGACCAAATGGCAGCAGCCGTCAATTGAATAGCATCGTACTTTAAATCTGAGCCTTCGAGAGCTGTTTTGCTGAGAGAAAATAGTTATCTCAGTGAATTTCTCGCAAACTTAACTGAAAAATTACTGAATGAGAACGCTATTTCTGAAAATATAAGCTGAGAGTTTGAAAGAGATTTTCTATTTCCAGGTCAACCTAAAATCCTTGACATGTCAAGGATTCAGATAAATTCCAATCATTTATACCGTTTATTTTGTTGACAACTACAGTATCCTCCGTTCCCGAATAAATCAGCATATTTCTGGAGGATTGCGAAGATCACTGAATTAAATAAAATCTTTTATCCGTAAATTTTGCCCAATCCTTGTGGATATCTCATCAAGACTCAGTAGTATTAATGGAGCTGAAAATAGCACGAATTTTTCCTATTAAAAAGGAGACCGCTTTTAGTCACAGTCTCCAGTGTGCTAATTAAAGATGAGTGGCTCAGCCGCCGTTTATTCGTCATATGCTGACATGGGCAAGCAAGCACACATTAAGTTGCGATCGCCGTATGCCTGATCAATTCGATTAGTCGCGGGCCAAAACTTATGCGCTTGCGTCCAGCGAGTGGGAAAAACAGCCTGACGCCGCTCGTAAGGTCGCTGCCAGTTGGCAACCAGATCTTCGGCAGTGTGGGGAGCTAGTTTCAGTGGGTTGTTTTCCGCATCGATTTGTCCCGTCGCGATCGCCTCAATTTCCGCTCGGATAGCAATCATCGCGTCACAAAAGCGATCGAGTTCTGCCGGCGATTCACTTTCCGTGGGTTCAATCATCAGCGTACCGGCCACTGGCCACGACATGGTTGGGGGATGAAAGCCATAGTCAATCAACCGTTTAGCGACATCTTCCACCGTGACGCCCGCTGACTTGCGGAAGGGGCGCAGGTCAATGATGCACTCGTGGGCAACGAGGCCATGTTTGCCGGTATATAGGATGTCGTAATGCTCCTCTAACCGCTTGGCCATGTAATTCGCGTTGAGAATCGCGACTTCAGTGGCGTATTTGAGGCCGAGGGGACCCATCATCGCAATGTACATCCACGAAATGGGCAGAATGCTGGCGCTGCCCCAAGGCGCCGAGGTTACCGCCCCAATTGCCTGCTCTTTCCCCACTCCGTCTACCAGCGTGTGGCCTGGCAAAAACGGGACAAGATGAGTCTGAACGCCAATTGGCCCGACTCCAGGACCACCACCACCATGGGGAATGCAGAACGTTTTGTGCAGGTTTAAGTGACAGACATCGGCGCCAAAATCTGCCGGACGGCAAAGGCCGACCTGGGCATTCATGTTGGCGCCATCCATGTAAACCTGGCCGCCGTGAGCGTGAACAATGTCGCAAATTTCGCGAATGCCGGCCTCAAATACGCCGTGGGTGGAAGGATAGGTGACCATCAAGGCCGATAATTGGGCGCTGTGTTTTTCTGCTTTGGCTCGCAGGTCGGCAATATCCACATTGCCCTGATCATCGCACTGCACCGAAACTACTTTCATGCCGGCCATTACCGCGCTGGCGGGATTCGTACCGTGGGCTGATTCGGGAATTAGGCAAACGGTGCGATCGCGATCGCCGCGCTGCTGATGATATTCGCGAATCACCAGCAGACCAGTGTATTCGCCCTGGGCGCCAGCGTTGGGTTGCAAAGAGATACCCGCAAATCCGGTAATTTCCTGCAGCCAAGTTTCTAAATCCTGGAATAGCTGGCGATAGCCCTGAGTTTGTTCCAGCGGCGCAAACGGGTGAATTTGGCCAAACTCCGGCCAGGTAATAGGCACCATTTCAGCGGTCGCGTTGAGTTTCATGGTGCAAGATCCCAGGGGAATCATGGCCGCAGTTAGGGATAGGTCACGGGACTGCAGCCGATGCAGATACCGCAGCATCTCAGTTTCGGAATGATAGCGATTAAAGACGGGATGGGTGAGAAAATCACTCTGCCGCTGCAGCGGATGCTGATGCAGCGGTGAAGTCCCCGCCGGTGGCAATACCGATTGCCCGGTGAAGATGTCAACTAAATCTTGGACATCATCTGCCGTCGTCGTTTCGTCCAGCGCCACGGCCAGAGTTTGCGCGTCTAGCTGCCGCAGATTGATTTGTTTAGTCGCCGCCCGCGTCAAAATCTTGGCCCAGCGATCGCCTACAGCAATCTGCAGCGTATCAAAATAGGGCTCTGTGCCAAGGCTAAACCCAGCTTGTTCCAGCGCGGTTGCCAGGGTGACGGTGTGCTGGTGAATGCGAGTGGCGATCGCCCGCAGGCCCTCGGGGCCGTGATAAACCGCGTACATGCCCGCAATCACGGCCAGTAGCACCTGCGCCGTACAAATATTGCTGGTGGCAGCATCTCGCCGAATATGCTGCTCCCGCGTTTGTAGGGCTAGGCGCAGCGCTGGCTTATCGTATTGATCCTTGGAAACGCCTACCAAGCGCCCTGGCAGCTTGCGGGCGTATTGATTCAGCGTGGCGAAATAAGCCGCATGCGGGCCGCCATAACCCAGAGGAACGCCAAACCGCTGAGTATTGCCGACGGCGATATCCGCCCCCATTTCCCCTGGCGATTTCAACAGCGTCAGACTCATCAAGTCGGCAACCACAGTCACCAGTGCTCGCTGTTCGTGCACCTGCTGAATAAAATCGCTGTAGTCATAAATGCTGCCGTCGGTAGCAGGATAAGACACCAGCGCTCCGAAAATTGGGGTAGCGGCGTCAAAGTCCTGATGGTTGCCAACCTGCACGTCGATTCCAAGCGGTAGGGCGCGAGTTTTGACCACTGCAATCGTTTGCGGATGGCAGTCTGCCGCTACCCAGAAAGTTTTGACCGCTTTTTGCTTACGCACGTTGAAGCTCAGAGTCATGGCTTCGGCAGCAGCGGTACCTTCATCCAACAGGGAAGCATTGGCAATCTCTAAACCAGTGAGATCCGTCACCATGGTCTGAAAATTCAGCAGCGCTTCCAAGCGACCCTGGGCAATTTCCGGCTGATAGGGCGTGTATTGGGTATACCAGCCGGGATTTTCGAGAATGTTGCGCTGAATCACCGGGGGCGTGATGGTGTCGGCGTAGCCCAGTCCTAAATATGAGCGCCAAACTTGATTTTGATTGGCGATCGCCCGCAATTTCTCCAAAGCGGCCATCTCGCCCAAGCCCGCTTCGAGATTAAGCGTTTTGGCAAAACGAATACCCGCCGGCACGGTAGCGCTCATCAGCGCGTCGAGGGAGTCATATCCCAAAGCTGCCAACATGGCCCGAATGCCCTCGGGCTGTGGCCCCACATGACGCGCTACAAATTCGCTCATAGCTGTGGCGGTGACCGGTTTTGCCACTGTGGTCGGGGGCGTTGGAGCAGCGATCGCTGTCGGCTGGGGGTTAGGGGTCAAAGTACTTGAAGTTTGGCTAGGCAACAACTGAGACAGTCTCCTCGGTAATTACAGCATCGACATGTCAGGGACTGGGTGAATTGTGAAGTATGACAGGTATTGATTTTATTGTGTAACAAACATTTACCATTTGTCATAGGGGTTGTCTGTTAGTCAGTAGCCAAACACCGGAAATTGTTTAGACTGACTCTACTCAGCCGAGTCGGCGGAAGGGGCGATAAACTGCGCCAGCGTGGTGTCGTCAGTATCGCCCAAAGCCCTGATTGCCTGCGATGTCATAGCTAGCCACCGCTTGCAGCACGTGAGGAAGGCCTGTTCTTGTCACATGACCGCTGCTGGCTGATACAACCAACGAGTGCTAGCCGCCCCGTTAATTGTGAGTCGACGGTCCGTTTCAGTAAAGCTGGTTTGATAGCGGTTGCTGCTTACGGCCCCTGAGAGCCGACCGGCAATATCAAAAGTGGCGGTGATGGTCGTAGTAGCAGTGGCGATATTAGGGCCTCGCGGCCATATTCTAGGCAGTCAACGTCCATTCAGTTTTCGTCAACGAGGCGTTGGCTAAAGGAATTACCGTCAGTACAGTATCGCCAGCACTGTCGAGCAACCGATGTTCTCCCGCTATAAAAATACTGCTCACAATCGCCGTCATGCCGGTTAAAAGGGCCGCTTCCTGCTGAGCCTGCGCCTCCGGAAAATAAGCCATCAGTGTGCCGCTGCCCGCAGTAATGGTTAGGTTTGCGCCTTCTTTGGTAACAGAGTAAACGAAGCGGTTGCAACTGGTTGTGCCCATCAGGTCATCGCCCCGAAACTGCAAGGTCGCTGGGTAATCGCTTAAAGCCGGCACCAGTGCACCATTGGCGTCGCGATAGCGCACTACCTGCCATATGGGTTGTTGAAATGATGTAGTCGCTGCACTGGGACTGAATTCCATGGTCTCTGCTGCTGGATCTAGAGAAGCTGTCGATTGAACATAGCTGGGCCCGGTGATCGCTCCGTAATCAACGACGATCGCGATTGCCATAGCACGACTCAATCACGATGACATTGTATTTTTCCAAGTCAATATCTTCCAACTGACTTCATTAGGAACAGCGATAGAATCGGTCAGTATTTTAGGCGCGAATAGTCCCTTTAATTTGATAGTAAAACGATACGAATAAGCAGAAATTTTGGTTAAATAAATCAATGCTGATACTGCCAGATAGGACGGAAGTTCTTATCAATTAGTCATGCTAATTCTGTTAAGACATGTTTGCTGACTGCTTGTTTTACCTATTGACGGGGGCTATTTCTTGCTTGAATTGGCGATCGCCATAGCTAAACGATGAGCGCTGATTTTATAATCTCGTCTGTTTTATTCAGCTTTGACTGCACGATTTCGCTGCCTTAGAGCTGATAACTAAACTGACATCGTGCAAGGCTTTACCCGGGGGGAGGTCATCTCTTATGCTCACAACAGCACCTTCGTAAGCGAGCATTATGGCAAGGCAGCGCAATTCATTCTGGCGTCAGCTTACCTATAACCTTCGGGATGATATTTTCTTAAAACGCCTCAGTCAGATTGAGAGCATCGTCTCGAAGGTCCTTTCCATCGCGATGATCGGTGTGATTTTGGCAACAGTGGTTGACTTAGCGTTTGTGCTTTATCGAGCAGTCTCAAATACAGACTCTTTCGGTCTTTTCAATACGTCGTTGACCGAAATTTTTGGCTTGTTTCTCAGCGTTTTGATTGCGCTGGAGATTTTAGAAAATATTACGGCTTACATTCGCAAACATGTAGTGCAGGTTGAACTGGTGATTGCCACGGCGCTGACCGCGGTTGGCCGAAAGCTAATCATTCTGGATTTAGAAAGCGTATCCGGCGTTAGCCTCATCGGTTTGGCGATCGCGATTTTTGCCCTAGCGATCAGCTATCTCATCGTGCGCTCCGTGCATCGCTAGTGGCTATTCTTCATTTGCGGTAGTCAAAATCATCACCTCCATAAATTTAACTACAGTTGTCATGAAGATTAACTTCAGGTAAATTCGCATAGCTTTACATGTGAAATGAGGAATATGACCAATGAGTATTTCAATGTTTTCCGCTAAAGCGTTGACGATTGCTGGTATTTTAGGCTTTAGTGTGACCCTACCAGGGATCGCAGGCAACCACAGTCCCGTTGGCGTAAAAGACGAAGCGATTGAAACCGAGGCTGAAGCACTCGAACTACAGGGAGATACGGTTGAGTCTGAAATTGAATTTGTTGAACCGGAAGCAGAATTCACTGAACCGGAAGTTGAATTCGCTGAGCCAGAAGTCGAATCTACAGAACTAGAACTAGAATCCACCGAACCGGACGTCGAATCTACAGAGCTGGAACTAGAATCCACCGAGCCGGACGTCGAATCTACAGAATTAGAGCTGGAATCCACCGAACCGGAAGTTGAATCCACCGAACCGGAAATTGAAGCCGTTGAGTCCGAAATGGAATCTGCTGGGCCGGAAGTGGAAATCATTGCTCCAGAGGCAGAGATAACTGAACCAGAAAGCGAAGTCATTGACTCCGAAACTGCTGAACCGGAAGCAGAGGTAACCGAACCGGAGGCCGATGCTACCGAGTCAGAAGCGGAGGCAATTGAGCTGGAAGAGGAGACGGCAGAGCCGAAAGCCGATAAGCTCATTTCGCAAGCTGAGGGTGAATTGGAGCCTGCGGCCTCCATTGGCGAAATTGTGGGTAGCGTTAGTGAATTCAGCACTTTGGATACTGCGATCGCTGCCGCTGGACTCGGGGAAGCCTTGACCAGTACAGGGCCGTTTACCGTGATTGCGCCTACTGACAATGCTTTTGCAGCTTTGCCCGACGGCGTTTTGGAGGCGCTGCTGCTGCCCGAAAATCAGGATCTGCTGACCAACGTGCTGACTTATCACGTGATTCCTGGTGAGGTTGCATCCGATGATCTGGAAACCGGTATGGTGGCAACGCTCAGTGACGATGAGCTGACTTTCACCCTCGATAACGATATGGCTTTGGTTGATGAAATTCCCATCGTTGGGTTTGATATTCCGGCAACCAATGGCTTAATTCACATCATTGAGGATGGAGTTCTTGTTCCTGAGGGGGTTGTTACCGAACTGGAATCCCGTTTAGCAGATGCTGAAGCGGATATGCCTGTCGAGGAGGAGCCCGCGACCATTGAACAACAGACTCCTGCACCGGAAACCACAGCACCCGCAGAACCCGTAACGCCCGCCGAGCCTGTAGCGCCTACAGAGCCAGTTCGAGGCCTTTGGTAAGATAGTGGCAACAGTATCAAAGACTGTTGCCGGCAACTTTGAGCGGACGGAGAGTGAGTGGATGAACGCGCAGGAGTATTGTGTTGGCGGGCTGTCAACCGTTATGGCTCTATGGGGAGCTTTAGTAGCGGTACCACCAGCCCAAGCCGAAGCGATCGCGGCGCTGCCGCCTCCCGTCCGCATCGAACTTGATTACACCCCTGACCGCTCGCCCGCCCCCAATCACAATGCCTATGCGCTTGGTCGGAGTGCAGACTATTTACCCGTCTACACTCCTCAGGCTGACCGTATTGTGCTGCGGCTGGGTGAGCGTCGGGTTTATGTATACGATAATGATCAAGTGCTGGATAGTTTTCCAGTAGCGATCGGGGCACCAGGAACGCCGACTCCCACAGGCGAGTTCGAAATCTTTCAGATGGTTGAAGATCCGGTCTGGCAAAGTCCCTGGACGGGAGAAATCTTTGAAGCGGGAGCGAACAGCGCCCTGGGCCTACGTTGGATTGGTTTTGCGGAAATGTCCAACGGCATCATTGGCTTTCATGGCACGCCCACGGTGTCGTCCATTGGTCAAGCCGCGTCTAATGGCTGTGTGCGGCTACGCAACGAGGATGTGCTAGCGTTATTCAGCTATGTACAGATTGGCATGGTCGTTGCAGTTGAACCTTAGCCATGAATCAGCGCTGGCGGTGGGATCTGATCAGTTATCGGCGACTTGTGTCTCGGCGAGTCTGGCACGGTCTGTGGCTGACCGGGTTGATGAGTCTGGGCGGGTTTAGTTCGTCTGCCTGGGCAACCGTTCGCCCAACCGATATTGCCGATATGGCGATTAATCGTACGATCGCCCCGCCGCTATTGTCCCCCACGGCTCCTGATCCAGCGGTGTTTTTGCCGGTGGCTAGTCAGCGCATTTCGCTGCTGGTGCTCAAGCTATCCGAGCGACAACTGTATGGCTACCAGGGCGATCGCTTAGTGGCCGTTTATTCAGTGGCCGTAGGTCGTGATGATTGGGAAACGCCAACTGGCGAGTTCACGGTTTTTCAGCGACAGCAGCATCCCGCTTGGGAACATCCGCTAACGGGAGAAGTTGTGCCTCCTGGCTCCGATAATCCTCTGGGTGCTCGCTGGATTGGTTTTTGGACGGATGGCGTGAATGCGATCGGCTTTCATGGCACTCCGGACGAGCATTTAATTGGCCAGGCAGTTTCCCACGGTTGCGTGCGCCTGCGCGATGCTGACGTGATTGAGCTGTACGAGCGCGTCCAACTCGGCACCCGCGTTATGGTGCAGCCTTAGACCAGCACAGATATCTTTGCAAAATCTTTGTGGCGACGCAGAATCAAGTTAAACTGCGTCAAAATTGACGATTATGGTCCTGGCATGGATGCAATGTGGCTGCACTGGAGCATTGATGCAAACTAATAACATCCTTATGCAAGTTATCTTGGTTCCTCACCGCGGTCTGGTGGCCGACAGTCTTGCTGTAACAACTGGTCCAGGTAATGGGAGTGTCAATCAAAAGCCGCTTATCCACATTCGTGACTGAGCACTAAGCGACCATCTGTCAGGCGATAGACGTCTCGGGGTTCTTGCCCGGCAGCCTTTGCAGTGATTTCAGCTGAAGTGTGTACAGTGCCGGTGGGATAGCGTGAAATCTCCGAATTCCCTGGCTGTTGGGGTAACCCCTTGGCGCCTGCTAGCACGAAAGAGCCAGTGCTGTCTTCAGCGCGAACAATGCAGCTACTAGCCGTAAGAACGTCAGGATCAACAACGGTTTCGGCCAAATCTGACAAATTGTTTTCAATAAAGCTGGTGTCCAGAACATCTAACCTGGATAACTCACCAGGAGTTTGAGTAAAGCCCTAACCCTTACAAATAGCCTGTTTCAGAATCCATATATAAAAATACACTGTCGAAAATGTGAAATCTCTAAATTACTTACAGAACAAAAGGTTCAGACGCTTTTAGTGCAGGGTCATGAATAATGCAGGTAACGTCGCCACTCTCAATATTGATGTCATTGATGACTGCCCACAGCGGCAAGCTAACTGGCTATGCAGGCGAGCTCGATCGCAAGCAGTGGCTACCATAGAACGAACTCTACCCTGGCAAAAATTGCCGCTGTTTCAGTCCACCTGATTGCTGAGAACTAAAACGTTTGAGCTTGAGAATCAGGCTAAGCGATTAAGTTGTGCCAACTCTGAATTGGTCAACTGCAGAGAAGCTGCTTTCACGTTGTCTTCAAGGTGGGCGATGGTAGTGGTGCCGGGAATCAGCAGAATGTTTGGTGCGCGATGCAGCAGCCAAGCCAGGGCAATTTGAGTGGGATTGGCGTCATGGGCTTGGGCAATTTCAGCCATTTTGCCCTGGGCATTTGCCAATGGTGCACCCCGCTTGAGCGGATGAGCCCCCAGCGAACCGTAGGGAATGAACGCAATATTTTGGGCGGTGGTGTAGTCCAGCAGGGCGTCATGGGTGTGATCGCTCAGGCTATAGCGATTTTGCACCGATGCAATAGGGGCGCTCGCCTGCGCCTCCCGTAACTGATCGAGCGTGACATTGGAAACGCCGATATGGCGAATTTTGCCGGCCTGTTGCAGTTCTGCCAGTGCCTTGATGGATTCAGCAAAGGGCACTTTGGGGTCTGGGCGATGCAGTTGGTACAGATCGAGGCGATCGCGCTTGAGTCGTCGCAAACTGCCCTCAACGCCGCGCCGCAGATTTTCGGGGCTGCCATCGGCCTGAATGCTGTCAGGCGCCGGTTTGTAGATACCGCCTTTCGTAGCGATAACCACATCAGCCGCGTAAGGAAACAGAGCATCGGCAATGATATCTTCGTTGGTGCCAGGGCCGTAGGCTTCTGCTGTGTCAATGAAGTTAACGCCCAGTTCCACCGCGCGGCGGAGCAGTTGCTTACCGCCCTCCCAGTCAGCGTAGGGGCCAAAGTTGCCGGGTTGTCCGGTCAGACGCATCGCGCCGTAGCCCAAACGATTGACGGTCAGGTCTCCACCAATACTAAACGTGGGTGAAGTGGTCAGAGATGGCATGAGAAACTCCTTTATCCAATTGATTTTGATAAGTTGTATTTTTGGGGTCGTTTAGAAATGTGCCGGTCAATCTTGAATGGCTGAATCCTCACCGCCGGTATACGGGACGCGCTCACTCGGGGGCAGTTCTGCCAAAAATTCAATCAGGTAGCCGTTGTTGTCAGCGATGAAAGAGACTCGTCGTCCGCTATCTGGAAAGCTGGTAGGCGGAACGATCACCTCCACTCCTTTTGCTTCCAGGGCCGCGACGATCGCATCGACATCGTTAACTAAAAAGGCAAAGTGTCCGATGCCAGGCTGCTGTAAGCGAGCCGCAAACTCCTCTGGTGGATTGGGTGACGGCGTATCCGGTGATGCCACAGCTTCGATAACGAAGTCATTCTTTTCTAAATAAGCAAGCTGCAGGTCGGGAAATTCCGGCACTGTCCACTCGTGCTTGATGCGGAATCCCAAATTCTTTTGATACCACGCTAGGGTTTCCTCATAATCCGAGGTTGCAATCATGACGTGCTCCGCCTGCATCGTGGCCAGGGGTGCCGACGCAACCAGGTCTGATTCTGATTGGAGAGCTTTAGCGATCGCTGGCGTCGTTAGGGCTGTGCCCATCAACAAGGCTGCCAGCATTCTTTTTTTGAAGGTATTAAGCAATTTGAGATGGCCTCTTTTTCAAGCCAGAGTGACCCGGCTGCTTGGCCTTCGGTCACCGTGTTGTTTTGTGCTTGTATTCACTATCGCAGGATCATTCGCTATTGTGTAGACGAGTAATAAAAATAGCTGTTATTTGTTTTATGTATGAGCAAGTCACTGGATCGCCTGACGCTCTTGGAAACCTTTGTGCGGATTGCGGATGCTGGCAGCATTAGTGCCGCCGCTCGCGATTTGGGGCTATCTCAACCTTCAACCAGTCGTCAGCTTGCCGAACTGGAGTCCCGCTTCAAGGCGCAGCTCATGCGGCGAACGACCCATTCACTCGCCCTGACCGAAGCCGGCAGAGAGCTTTTGGCCGATGCGCGTCAACTGCTGGACGAGTGGGAAGCCCTGGAAGAAAAGCATCTAGATGCGGAGACGACCCCCCAGGGACAGCTCAAGGTGATTGCCCCCATCGCCTTGGGGCAGCTTCATTTGCTCGATATGGCCATTCAGTTTCAGCAGCAATATCCGCTCATTTCGCTGTCCTGGCATCTGGAGGATCACTCTATTCGGTTTGCCGAAGTGGGCTGCGACTGCTGGATCAAAATTGGCCCAGTGACAGACGAATCGCTAATTGTGGAACCGCTAGGACAAGTAGAGCGCCTGGTTGTGGCCGCGCCCCAATTGCTTGCTGCTCACAGCCGACCGAAAACCCCCGGCAGCTTGGAGACATTCCCCTTTGTCGCGCTAGAACCCTTTGAAGGCAGACAGATTCCCTTAAATAACACTCGGGGAAAAACAACAGTGGTCTCACCTGTTGTCCGCATGCTGACAAACAACATCTCAGCCCTACGCCAAGCCACGCTGGCGGGACTAGGGGCGGCTGTCATGCCCCGTTGGTTCATCGAGGAGGATTTGAATCATCAGCGGTTAATTGATGTGCTGCCGAAATGGCGGGCTCCGACGCTGACTATTCATGTGGCGTCGCTGCCCGGACGGCACCGCCCCTATCGCTTAACGAGCTTTCTTGACGCTTTGAAACGAACGGTGCCAGAGATTCCAGGCATTATTACTAAGCATGAGGTAAATCTGATATTTTGAAGGGGCTCGGTGCTGCCTGTAGCTGATGTATCGCAGGGGTGTGCGATCGCATCGCTAATTCTGCACTAAAGTGCGATTACAGTTGAGGAGTATCGATAGCCCTTTTGCCGAAATCAGCCACCATCAGCTTTTATTCAATTTCAAGTCTTCACCAGCCCAATTCGGCTAACGTTTTCTACAGCTGGCTGACCAAGTTGTGGCTCAATCAACCCATCGATACTTATTGGTAAGTGGCATTGCCGATTTTAGGATCTACTGGTGGTTTTTTGACACGACTTAGCAAAGTTCACGCCAAAATCAGTAACTGGCGGGCTGAAAATATTTCAAGCTTGTAGATGTAGTGAGACGCCGCTATTGTGGAAATCCCTTTTTTCTGCAGTAGCGGCATTAGATTATGAAACTAAAATTCCTTCCATAACAACTGCCGTAATGTGATCTATTTACCCTTGATGTAAGCTATTTACCCTATTTGAAAGATGTCGGGCTTACTAGCACTTTTTATGATCGACCAGTAATGGTTTCAGGTATCAAATTAATTATGTCAGAAGCTCAAAATGCTATTGAAGCAGCTCAAGAGATAGTTACTGAGGTTTCACCGGCTCCGGTTGAGTTCAAAAATGTCACACCGGCCACTGATGTCAAGGCCCGCCTTGATTGGGGAGAATCGGCTTTCACAATTATCGATATTCGAGATCGCAAAACCTACAATGAGCAGCGCATCGCTGGCGCGATTCCTGCTGCCTCTGATGAAGACCGGAGCCGCGTCTATCAAACCCTAGAGAAAGAGCGAGATATTTATGTATATGGTCATTCTGATAGCGATGCTAAAGAAGCGGCACAGCAGCTAGCGGAGGATGGATTTAAGCGCGTTTCTATCATTGAAGGTGGACTAGCGGCCTGGGCCGCTGCCGGTGGACTGACGGAAGGCCGTAATGCAACTCCTGACAAGGTGAGTCCTGACTTTGTTAACGACATTGTTGAATAGTTCTGCATTTAGCCTCTGAACTACGGTGGCCAATACAAGATGCTTTCATCGTGACGGCTTGTGGAACGGCTGTCTGATCGTTTCAATCTGTCAAAACGCTTCCACTAGCTGTTGCGCCCTCAAAAATTATTGAAAGCTTGCGCGTGACTACCTTTTCATGCGGATGTATCTGGATAAATGATAAGCCGCAAGTTGAACGTCTTCTGTACGAAGCACCTGTGGTTCATTGTCAATGAAGGATGGCAAAGCTTTGGGATTTAGTGCCCACACAGGATTGCGCTTGCCTTTCACCGTTGACCTGACAAACCAGCCAGGAAACACGATCGCGGCTTTAACCGGATAATCTTTGCCAGTACTTTCTTTGAGAATTTGCCGAGTCCAATGGGCTTGTGCCTTGGCTTGAGTAACCGGGTCGCGATAGGGCAGATGACCATTAATCAATAACTTTTCGCCATCGAATTGAATTTCTGAACGCCCCTTGATCGGCTTACTGTAGGTTTTAGTTTCGATGGTGAAAATGCCGCGATCGCTAATCACGATATGGTCAATATTGAACCCATCGCCCAAAATATCGTGAAAGACGCGATACCCTTTTGCTTGTAGGTCTGCAAGAAACTGACCGACCGCTTTCTCCCCATCTCTTGCCATTCTCAAGCGTTTAACTCGATGTCGAGTGCGAAGAAACATCAAAGATGACAAAACAAGAAATGGCGTCGCTGCAATTGTCATAGCCACTGGGTTAAGTTGAGCATTCGCGTACCAACGCCACCACTCACATAGTGTTAATGCTATACAAAAGCAAAATGTAGCGATCCAGATATCGCCTTCTTCACCAATAATCCGATTAATTTCTTCGTCAAGTGATTGTCCCGGATTGCGAAGGGGATTGTCTTTCAAAGGTGACTGTCGTTTATGCCGCCGCTGCCGCTTCTTTAGAAAGGTCACGATAATCTCTGTTATGGGCTTGCATTCTTGAAAGTTCCCGCTGCTCTGCTCAGGCGATCGCCCCCAACCCCAAACCTTCCTTCTCCTGCAAACCGGCGCGCATGAGTTGAAACCACTCAACCAATTTGTCCAGCTGCTTTTTGGGTTTGAGGACACCGACACCGCAAACGGTAATTTGGCTCATCTGGCAACCTGCCCATTTGAGCTTCTGTTGATTTCGGCAAAACTGCTCTCACGTCACATTCGTCAAGTCCTACCGACCGTTTTCAGCAATTATAAATTCGGGCAGTTAGGAGGTATTGCTGACAATGACTGGTGTCGAATCGTCCAGCATGAAGTCAATGAGATGCTGCCAGGAGTCAAAGAGTAAATATTGAGTCAGGGTTTGAATGTCTTGAAAAAAGCCCTGGCGTGTGCCACGCTGCTGGCGAATGCGCTGGTAAGACTCGTCCACCAGGTGCAAAACAGTGTGAAACAGGAAAGCCAAGAGGTTAAGCGTCAGCAAGGTCATCGCCAGATGCTGCTGGCCATGACCAAAATTATGCTCCAGGTGATAGCCCTTGGTTTTGAGCACATTGTGGTTTTCATTTTCACTCTTCCAGCGCGCACGTGCGGCGGTGACAATGGCGGCAACGGTGTCTTCATCAATCGAGTGCAAAGTCACAAAGGCATTGTGATAGAGCTGTTGACCATCGGATTCGCGCCGCACCGTCACTTCACACCAATTGACGAGCAAGGCCGGCTGACTATCGCGTAAAGGAATGCGGTTGACATAGCGGTATTGGCGCACTTCATGATAGCGACCATTCCAATGGCGCTCTTGGTAGTGGTGGACTTCGTCGTTGGCCTCCAGATACGCCAGCCATTCATAGAGAGCGGGATGGGACGTCGGCAGGCAAACGAAGATGAAGTTGCAATCGTGCTCGATACAGGTCTGGCACATCGGCTGACGACTGTAGAGGTCATCGCCTAAAACCGTGATGTGGCCTTTGTTAAAGAGGCTGTGATGCGCCCGCAGCCAACGCTTCGCCGCCGCTGTTTCGCTATCCTGCTTGGTCGCCCCGTCCTGAGGACGAATGAATTCTGGCATCAAGGTAATCACATGCGTCTGGCCAGGGGCCACGATAACGGGCAAAATCGCCGCGTGGTGATAGCTCACCCGGCCAGTTTTGTGGGTGCGATGAGAACACTGCTGGCAGTGAAGTGACTCGGATGAAAAGTACTCTGTCCCATCAAGCCCCATCAGCAATTGACCATCGAGCACTTCATAGGATTTGAGATGGCCCTGAGACCGTAAGGCTTGATAAATCCAGCCAAAGATGGGGAATAGCAGTTGGGCCGCGACCTCATCCAATACGTTCTTGAGCTGATTCGGCGTCGGGATAGCGCTTAAGCCAAACAGGCGTTGCGCATTATTTTGCCCCTGGCGACTTTGCATTTGGCGTTGATGCTCCAGAAAGGACGGGCATTGCATATAGAACACGGCAAAGGCACTGAGGACGATATCGCGCCGACTGTAGCGTTGAGCATTGCTGGACTGGCGGGGTTCCTCAAGGGATTCCATCAGGCGCTCAAGATACCCCCGCATCACGGCGAAACTGAGTCCTTGTTCTTCCATGTCAGTGCACCCCGCTATCCCTAGTTCATCGTTCCGGTTAATCCGCAGGAGTGTCAAATTTTGAATTTACAATTGCTGGACCGTTTTACAAAACGCTGATCAAACGTGTACAGCGCCGCACAGTTTTGACTCTGGGCCAAATGTAAAGTATCTGCAAAGTCTAATCGGTCGTGAACTAAACAAACGTGGGATTCGTCATCGGCATCTGATGAATCAGGTGATGCATGATGCAATGTCCCTACTGTGACCACCCGAAAGCCCATAAGCACGACCGAACGAGCAAAGGCAATCAACGCTTCAAATGT
>JBCCJU010000040.1:0-36525 GCA_039027715.1 Cyanobacteria bacterium P01_C01_bin.120 | reverse complement strand
TCGTTTTGACCAGCAGCCAGCCGGCATATCCCAGACTGTTAACGCCAATGTTTTGGTAGCTAGCCTGCGATCGCCGCACCACCATCATCCACTCGCGCGTCATCAATAAGTTATAAGGTTCTTCAGGCTGAGGCGTCTCTAAAGGAATACCTATCGCCTGCAGAAGCTGCTGATAGGTCTGATGCAACATGACTCCTATTTCCTGGCAGGGGTGCTCGGCCCACGCTAGAGTCAACGGCTGAATACGGTGTTGAAAAGGCAGCGTAGGAATTGTTTGCGATGCAGCGATCGCTTCGGCATGGTGGTGAATTACCGCATCTAAAGGAACGGCGATCGCCTCCTCCCCAATTACCAAAGGCACCAGCTGCAGATGTTTATGATGCTGACTCGCTCCGGCTATTGGCCCACTGTTGTAAAAACCGAGACCGTTAATCTGCTGGCCGCAGCGGGCAAATGCCGTGAAATCAGCGGGCGTCAGCCAGTCCTGCTGGGCTGCATATTCGCGGGTAATGATGAGCAGGTGATGCTCAACCACGTTGAACTTATTGAGTAAGCAGACGTGGTTGGGGGATAAATTGGCAACAAACAAGGCTTCTTCGTAGGGCAGAAAGGGATTATCGGATACTTGCTGGGGGCGATCGCCGCGTGTCTTCTGGGCCTGCTCTTTGCGAATCAAGCTATCCACCAGGCGCACTAGAAACGGAATGCCGCTATCGTTTACCGTATATGCCTGAGTCGCAATGGGGTACAGCGCTCCGCAGTCCAAAGCTTGCCGAGTAGTCTGCTCAATTAACGGCCACAGTAAGGCGGAAGCTGCCAGGGGAGATTCAGTCATACGCGCTCACCGTTATTCAACGTACTGCTAACCTAGCGGGCCAGGGGGCTGGCCGTAAAGTCATTGCCCTGTATGCCGATTACAAGCCGCGGTCCGCGATCGTCTCTGATTGAGCTTGTCACCGGCCTGATCGAATCGTGCTGTGAGGTTTAAGATGGGGCATCGCAAGCCAGATAGGGTTCTGGAAAAGCGCCGGAGCCGCAAATCGAAAAACCATTGGTAAACTGTCGGGCATTGATATACTAGAAACTCAAACGCTTATTTGGCATACTTCATGCTCAGAAATACTTCTCCCTTTGATAACCAGCAGCTGATGCGGCGGCAAGAAGATTTGATCAACGCCGCGTCCAATCGCTATCGGATCACGGTGCAGGTTGCTAATCGGGCCCAGCGTCGTCGTTTTGAAGAATTTGAAGCTTACGACGATTCACGCATGAAGCCAGTTTTGCGAGCCATCATTGAAATGTCTGACGAGCTGACTCAGCCGGAAATCATTGGCGAATAGCGATTGATCGTGCGTCATCTTAAAGAAGGAATTGGCTGGCGTTTGGGTTATGACCCAAGCGCCAGCGTTTTTCAAGGACTGGTGGGGGGCGATCGCTGGGCCATTGAACTAACGGCAGCGGAGTTCTCTGACTTTTGCCGCCTCGCCTCACAGTTGGCAGACACCTTGCGATCGCTCAGCGCAGAACTGATGGATGAAGAGCGTATTACCTGTGAGCAAGAAACGGCTCAAATCTGGCTGGAAGTCGACGGCTTTCCCGATCACTTTACTCTGCGGTTCATTTTGCTGGCAGGGCGACAGGCTGAAGGGGGATGGGATGAAACCGCCACCGCCGCACTCCTCCAGGCAATTCCCGCCCTCACTTTATGCTAATTAGTTCAGAAGCCTACCTGCGGCTGTATCCCGCAGGATATCGAACAGTGGGTGGGTGGCCAGCGCGCTTCATAAAATCTCGTCCGTTCCGGGCAGTTTGCGGCATAATCACCCATGAACAGGGGCGTTTTTCTTCTCTGGAGACTAGGGTACAGATACAGGGTGCAGGGACGCGATCGCTTCAATAGGCATCGCCCATTGGCGTATCTTCCCAATGTTGAACCCCTGCCGCTACCGTCTCCGCCCATCGTGATCAGATGCGTTGATATGAAGGCCAAAGTTAAGAACGATACGTTATTTAAGTCTCAGCCCGTTTTGTCGAGCGAGCTAGCGGATTATGACAAAATATTTGTGCCCAGCGGCAGCGAATACGAACTGACCTTTTTTGCTGAGGCCGATCGCCAACATCTGCGGTTAGAGCTTGCCAGTGCTGCTCTCGACCAGCATCCAGAATTAATTTGGTACGTTTCCCAGGCTGATGTGGAGGTGGATGCGCCAGACAACGCGATTACGGCCACTGTGCAGCAGGATACTTTGTTTAAGCAGCGGCCAGTGCTGTCAAGCGAGCTGGCCGATACGGAGAAAGTTTTTGTGGCCGCGGCAACCGAACTGACGCTGCGATCGTATGTCCCAGCCGCTGGCAAACACGTAAAGCTCTCCCTGACTGAGACGCGCCCTGAGCACTTGGCGACTGATACTTGGTATGTCAGAGCCAGCAATATTCAAATTGCCGGGCAAAAAATCATCCTCAAAGTCATCAGCGACACTGTATTCAAGTCGCAGCTCAACCTTTCTGGTCAAGTGCCACCGGCAGAAAAAGTCTTTATGGCGAGCCAAACCACTCTCGATTTACAGTCTTACAGTGAGGTTGAAGGCAACTATCTCAAAGTCACGCTGTTAAAACCGCAGCCGGGACAGAGCGATCGCCTCACCTGGTATACCTTTGCCTCAGATGTGGAGATCACCGGCACCGAACTCTACAACCGGCCCCAAGACGCTAATCCGGCTGGGCGATCGCAGCTGAGCGATCAGGGTGAACCGCTGAATTTACCGGGCTTTCCCGGCACCTATCACAGTCATGATCCCATCATTGCCGGGGGCCATTTCACCTGGGCGCAAGCTACCCATGGCGCTACTCGCCTGCCCGCTAGCGCTGCAGTCGTCTATGGCATGATTCGCATTGCCGAAGCCTTGGAAGAAGTGCGCGGGCTCCTGGATAATCGCCCCATTACCATCACGTCCTGGTACCGAGACCCGGCCACTAATCTGCGGGTCGGCGGCGCTAAAAATTCTCGGCACATCACTGGTGACGGCGTGAATTTCATTGTGGAAGGTATTCATCCCTATGAAGTTTACGCACGGCTCGATGATTGGTGGGGCGCCCAAGGCGGTCTTGCCAGCGCCTCCACATTTACTCACATCGACGCTCGCGGCTACCGGGTCCGCTGGTCATACGATTTTTAGTCAAATCTAGAATGTCCATGCGCTATCGCAAGCGTTGAACCAAAATTACTCTGTCCAGCTCGAACTGCTCAGGCATACGTGGCACTGGCAATAACCAGCGGTACTGCGAATGGCAGCTTTCTTCCTGAGTTATAGTGCTGCGCCCTATGCGGCTAACTTTCCTGCCAAACAAACTTACCTTCGCGCCAAAGGGCGACCAAAATACCGATCGCATATTTAGTGATCGTTTCTCCAAACAACAGCGACACCATCTCAGTTGTAGACAATACGCCAGCAAAGGCCACCAGCGTAAACAGGAGCGTATCGAGCGGAATCGAAACAGCGTTGCTGCCTGCCACCCGCAGCAGCCAAGGATAGCGCAGCAGCTTTTGATAAATTTCTGTATCGGCAGTTTCGGCCAGCACAATTGCTAAAAAGCTCGCTGCAATAATGCGCAGGGGGACGGCCAAGATAGCGCTCATCAGTACGTTTGCCAAGGCCGCGATCGCGATGGTGCCGTAGACCCACTGGCGGCCACCACCGTGTAAGCGATCGCGCTGGGTGAACGTGACGCCAAAGATAAATGTGCCCACTGCCACCTGGCCAAAAACTGGAAATGGCATAAACCAGTCAGCGGTGTAGTTGGCGCCTAAAGTCGCCAAAACGTAGATTGCAGCGTGAATAACGTACTTTTTGGACATGGCAGAAACAAAATACGGCAGGTGATAGGAGAAAACTGACTAATTGACGTTACAGACATGAGAGCCAACCTGCCTCAATGGTAAATCGCGATCATTGCAGCGATTGTGGGTCATGAGCGCTTTGGTATTTTAGGAGGCCTCAGAGTCCAACCGGCAGACTATTCTGAGAATATGCTCTATCGCCACTAGATCTATGACTTCTCTGCGCACGCCCCTTTACGATCTCTCTGCTAATTTGAATGCTCGCTTTACCGAGTTTGCCGGCTGGCAAATGCCCGTGCAGTACAGCGGCATCAAAGATGAGCATCAGGCTGTGCGAACGGCAGCAGGTTTATTCGACATTTCTCATATGGGCAAGTTTTTCTTGCGGGGCCGCAACGTGCTGGCAGCACTACAAAAATTGGTACCGTCAGACTTGAGCCGCTTGAGGGCGGGCGAAGCGCAATATACGGTGCTGTTGAATCCGCAGGGGGGCATTATCGATGACCTGATTATCTATGACCAGGGCAGTGACTCCGACGGTACGGAACGAGTCGTGATTATTGTTAATGCGGCGACGACGGATAAAGATAAAGCTTGGATCTTAGAGCATCTGCCGTCCGAAGTGGCCCTTGAAGATGGGTCTCGCGATCGCGTTTTGATGGCGGTGCAGGGTCCCAGCGCAGTGGCCCAACTACAGCGCCTCACAGAGGCCGATCTTAGCCAAGTCGGGCGGTTTGGCCACGTCGAAAGTAAGGTCCTCGGTCAACCGGCCTTTTTGGCTCGCACTGGCTACACTGGCGAAGACGGTTTTGAGGTGATGCTTAGCCCCGCAGCCGGCAAAACGCTCTGGCAGACGCTGTTGGATAACAGCATTCTCCCCTGTGGCTTGGGGGCTCGTGATACGTTGCGCCTGGAAGCGGCAATGGCACTCTACGGTCAAGACATTACCGATGACACCACGCCGTTAGAAGCCGGACTTAAATGGCTGGTTCATCTTGACAGCGCTGGCGACTTTATCGGTCGCGAAGTATTGGAGCAGCAGGTCAATCAAGGACTGCAGCGCCGCCTAGTGGGATTGCAGATGGCGGGACGCAACATTGCCCGCCATGACTATGCGGTGCTGCATGAAGGGAATACTGTGGGTGTCGTGACCAGTGGGACGCTGTCGCCAACGTTGGGATATCCCATCGCGCTGGCCTATGTCCCTGCAAATTTGGGTAAAGCAGGTCAGGCTTTGGAGATTGCTATCCGGGGAAAAACCTATCCGGCAACCGTCGTTAAAAAACCTTTTTATAAGCGTTAAGGCCAAAAGCGCTGAGATTTTAATTGACACAACTCGATTTGATAAATACGCTATCAGGCGTGCCACTGTGGCAACCGCGTGTGATTACGAGAGAGAACGGTCATGGCCCTAGAGTTTCCCGATGATTTGAAATACCTGGATACCCACGAATATGCCCGCGTTGATGAAGACGAGGGCATTGTAACGGTGGGCATTTCCGCATTTGCCCTCGATCAGCTGGGCGACATTGTATTTCTGGAATTACCAGAAGTTGGTGACACGGTTGAGCAGGGGGAAACCTTCGGCACGGTGGAGTCGGTTAAGGCGGTGGAGGATCTCAAATCTCCGGTTGACGGCGATGTGCTGGAGCGCAATGAAGCCATCGTCGAATCGCCAGAGCAAATTGTGGATGATCCCTATGGCGATGCCTGGTTAATCAAAATCAAGGCGGAAAATCTCGATGATTTAGACGACGCGATGACGGCGGATGAATATCGCGAGCAAGTCGAAGGCACCTAGGTATGGCTGCAGTGTTCATGGGCCAGCGGTTGACACTGACTCAGATGCGGCTGTTGGGCGATCGCGCGATCGCCCACAGCGGAGCGCTGGTCTGCGACACCAACTGCAGATTAAACACGTCGGCAAACTGCCGTTCGAGCTGTTGCTGAACCTGGGGCAGGGAAATGTTTGGCTGAAATTGCGCCAGGCTGCCAACGGGGCGATCGCTGATGCCGCAGGGGACGATGTGTTGAAAACCGGACAAATCCGGAGTCACATTCAAGGCAAAGCCGTGCATGGTGATCCAGCGACTCACCTTGATACCAATCGCTGCAACTTTGTGCCCTTCCACCCAAACGCCCGTCAGTCCCGCGACTCGCTCGCTGGTGATATCCAGCACAGCCAGAGTACGAATAATCACTTCTTCTAGCTGTCGCAGATACCAGTGCAGATCGGTTTGATGACGCCGCAAATTAAGAATCGGATAGCCGACAAGCTGGCCGGGGCAGTGATGAGTCACTTCGCCGCCGCGCTCAACTTTAATCACCGGCGGCTGATGAGCAGCTGGCGTAAATTTGAGAAATCGACTGTCGGACCCTTGTCCTAGGGTATATACAGCGGGATGTTCCAGCATCAAGAGCGTGTCTGGCCGGTCTGGCGATTGCTTCAGCGTGGCCAGCAGATGCTGCTGCCACTGTCGAGCAATTTCATAAGGCACCAGCCCGGGCCGATATAAATGACAGGGAGCAGGGGCGATCGTCGAGTCAGGGTCAAAATTAGCCATTAACCCACTGAAAGTTATCGAATAAAAATCTTTGAATAGAGGAAATCAAGAGAATTCAACGGTTATGAAGGATTTTAACGCTCCCAGCCGTCCAAAATACAAGATGCTACGGTGAAGGGGTAAGACGAATATCAAACGGAGGCGACTCTATGAAGCTCGTAATTCAAGGCAAGAATATCGAGATCACGGATGCCATCCGCAGTTATGTTGACCAGAAAATCTCTAAAGCAGTCAATCATTTCAAGCATTTGACCAATGAGGTAGACGTCAACTTATCTGTGGCTAAAAATGCTCGGATTACCCCTAAACAGAGTGCAGAAGTCACTTTATACATCAACGGAGCCGTCGTTAGAGCCGAAGAAAGCAGCGAAAATCTCTATGCCAGCATTGATTTAGTCGCGAACAAAATCACCCGTCAATTGCGTAAATATAAAGAGAAGCGCAACAATCGCCATCATTCATCGGTCAAACCTAACGATGCCTTGGTCAACCGGGATGATCCCACCGCTGACGTTACCGAATTACTAAACAAATCTCCAGAACTGCCGGAGGCAGTCTTAAGGACCAAATACTTCTCCATGCCTCCCATGACGGTTCAAGCAGCCCTGGAGCAGTTAGAGCTGGTAGACCATGATTTCTACATGTTCTCTAATGCTGAGACCGGTGAGATTAACGTAGTCTACGAGCGGAATCATGGTGGCTATGGCCTACTGCAGCCCCGCCACAATCAGAATGGTCACTATGCTGATGAACGTCAGCGTTCCATGTCAGTAGTCTAGCCGCAGCTATAGCTAAGCCCCATCAAGCAAAGCTCCACAAGCACTAGCGCGTTACCTTGCTGGCAAGGGCGCTAGTGCTTCTTTAATGCCAATCACCTAGCTCAGCTCTGACAGTTGAGCTGGTGACAACTTGTTTACCTCTGGTATTTCTCTAGCCTGGAGAGCCGGGCAGTCAAGTTGCTGCAGAATCGCGGGCTCAAGTTCTTCGATTCACAGAAAAGCTGGACGCCTGCCCCGTTTCCGATGAATGGTCTAGGCTTTGCCCGCTGCCAGCAAGGCATCTAACTTGCCTTGCTGCTCCAGGCCGTACAGGTCGTCGCAGCCACCGATGTGTTGGTCATTGATAAAAATCTGAGGCAGAGACCGCCTGCCATCCGCGCGAGTTGACATCTGATCGCGAGCGTCCTCGTCGCCGTCAATGCAGTGCTCTGTGTATTGCACCCCTTTTTTGCCAAGTAAAGCCTTAGCTCGAATGCAGTAGGGACAACTGCTCCAAGTGTAGATTTCGATATTTGGCGTGGCCATCGTAATTTAATCCTTTACTGACAACTAAGCATTCTTACGCTGTATCTTAACGTTTTGTATAAAGTTCTCAAAAGTTTCGTTAGACCTGGATTGTGGCCATTGTCTCGTGACAAAATCCAGGCTCGAAGTCGAGAGCAAGTTACCCCTTGAGATATGTCTGCGGCGATCGCTCAGATCTCGATTGACCAATTCAGCAGACGCCGGATTTCAGCAATCAGAGCCGGGACTTTGAAGGGTTTGGTAATGATGCCTGAAATACCTAAGTCCAGGAGCGATTGCTGTTCTCCAGGCCCGGCCTTAGCCGTCAGCATGATGACCGGAATTGTCTGAGTTTTGGGATGCGCCTGTAGTTTTTGATAAGTTGCCGGGCCGTCCAGTTCCGGCATCATCACGTCCAGCAAAATGGCGTCGGGCAGTTCAGCTACCGCGATCGCCATCCCCGCTGGGCCCGAGGCAGCCGTCAATACTTGCCAACCAGCAGCAGCTTCCAGACTTAACTGGATAATGCGGCGGGCGCCGGAATCATCGTCAATCAGCAAGAGGCGTTTGGTCATTGGCAGGGACGGCGTCAGAGGACACCGGCAACGTGAAGTAAAACTGACTGCCTTCGTGCAGGCGACTGTCTGCCCAAATGTCACCGCCATGTTGCTGCACAATACTGCGGCAGATTGCTAGACCGAGACCGATGCCGCCTTTTTGCCGAGAGTCAGAGGCGTCGACCTGCTGAAAGCGTTCAAAAATACTCTGTAATTTGTTAGCGGGAATGCCGCGTCCCTGATCGCTGACGGTGACTAAGACAACGTCGTGTTGGCCCTCTGTACACTCGCTACCGGTCACAACGGCAGCTGCTGTTGACTCGGGCCGTGACGCTACCTGACGGTAGCGGTCAGCGCGTGCCTGAGCTGTACAGCGAGTCGCTACCAGAGTGACTTTGCTGCCGGCGGGCGAAAATTTAATCGCATTGCTCAACAGATTAGTCAGCACCTGAAGGATACGATTGTCGTCCATCATCAAGTTAATGGGCAACGGTTTCACAAATAGCGCGATCGCGCTTTGCTCAGCCGCCATCTGCATGAGCTCAACCGCTCGCAACATCAGCTCGGCTAAATCGTGAAGGTGCGATTCAATGCGCACTTTGCCCGACTCCAACCGTTCTAGGTCAAGGATGTCATCCACCAGTCGCGTCAGCCGATCGGCACTACTAGCCGCAATTTGGAGCGTTTCCTGCCCCCGGTCTGATGCCGGATGAATCAGGCCGGTTGAGAGCAATTCCAAGGCGCCATTAATTGAGGTCAATGGCGTCCGCAGCTCATGACTAACGGTGGAAATAAACTGCTGTTTAAGCCGCTCAATTTGCCTTTGTTTGGTGATGTCGCGGGCAATGATGGATAGCCCGGCAACTGTTTCAGCCAAATCCATCAGCGGTGATACGGTCAGAGCCACGTCCACAAAAGTGCCGTCTTTGCGACGCCGGACAGTTTCAAAATTTTGGCTGGATTCACCTTGACGTAGCCGATCCAGCAGGGCCGCCATTTCCGCCATCCGCTCAGCCGGAATTAACCGCTCCGAGGAATGACCCACGATTTCATCTGCAGAATAGCCAAACAGTCTGACCGCCCCGCGATTCCAACTCAAAATGCGACCGTCTAGGGTGGCGCTGAAAATAGCGTCGTTGGAAAACTGCACAATGTTAGCCAAATGCGCCATTGAAGCTTCCGTTTGCCCACGTTCGGTCACGTCTTTCAGGAAAATAATGAAGACTTTTTCACCATCAATCTCTAACTGAGAGAACGAGACTTCCGCAGGAAATCTAGTGCCATCGCGCCGCTGCCCTACGAGCTCCTGGCGATCGCCGCTGCTCAATCCCAACGTGTCAAGACTACTCACGCCAGGCTGGGCGGTCGCCGCTGTCAAGGTCGGTTGAGTAGACAGCAGCTGACTCAACGGGTGTCCTTGGATATCGGCCACCGAATAGCCAAAAATATGTTCAGCCCCTTGATTAAACAGCGTAATTTGCTGGGCTTCATTAACCGCAATAATGGCCTCGTCAGCATTGGCCAAAATGCCCGTCAAGCGCGCCTGAGAAAACTGCAGTTGCTGGTATAAGTCGGTTTGTCGGACGGCGATCGCCAACTGCGCCGCTATCCGGCTGAGCAGCGCTTGCTCTGCTTTACCCCAGGCTGTGACATCTTCACAGTCGTGGGCAATCAGCCAGCCCCAGAGGGTGTCGTCACGAACAATGGGGGCTCGCAGCTCGGCTTTGATTTGCCAGCGAGCCGCCACGCTGTCAGGCTGATTGTTTTCCAAAGCCTGGCAAGATTTATGGCCATAGCGATGCAGAACCGCAGACCCGGTGACACCAGCCTGGCAATGGGGTTCGGCTTCACTGTGAAGGACAGCAAGCGTCGGCTCCTCAGGATACATCAGTGGCAAGGCTGGGCTGGCCACTGGCGGATAAGCAGCAGTCGTGGTGAGGGCCAGCACCTCAGCGGTTGGCGGCGAGAGACAGCGGCTGACCATGACGCGATCGGCGTCTAGAAACTGCAGCAGCAATTCGACGGTGGTTTGCAAAGTATCATCGAGGTCTAAATACCGGTGGATGGCCTGAGTGATTTGGCTAAACACCTGTTCCTCCCGAGCTAAACGACAGGCGCGATCGCGCAACTGCTGAAGTTCTAGATGGGTTTTGACACGCGCCAGCAGAGCCGCTGAGTTGAAAGGTTTAGTCAAAAAATCAACCGCCCCAGCCGCAAATGCTTCGAACAGTTTTTCTGGGTCACCATTGGCAGTTAAAAAGATGACTGGCATATCGAGCAAAATTGGGTCTGGCGTTAAATGTCCGATGACTTCTAGCCCGTCTATATCGGGCATCATCAAATCCAGGAGCACGAGATCAGGTCGCGCCGTTTTGACTTGCTCTAGCGCCTGCCGACTGCTGTAGGCGAAAGTGAGCTGATAGCCTGCTGGTTGCAGCAGTTCCTGCAGGACTTTGCGATCGTCAGGCAGATGGCTCACAATCAGAATCAGGCTGTCAGCCGGCTCAATCGTGTAGTGCTGAACCTGATCTGGGGCTGAGGAAACAGATTTATCGAAAAGTGAATCCATATAATTTATTCTCAGCGCAGACAGCAAAGACGCTACCTACTCAAGTCAATTGTCTCCAAAGGCCAGGACCGCAGGAAGCCAAAGACCCAAAAGCGCCGACCGATAGACCCCATTGGTAGAAGCGAGGCTAAATAGCCTTTAGAACCAAGTTGAACCGACGGTTAAGCGGTCTCTAAACAATATTGCTGACGTTTGAAAGCTATTAAACCTACTGGCATCCATGAAGTTGATCACACACTTTTGAAAGGCATTGGGTCATGCAAAGGTTGCGAACTGAACCGCCATGAGGAAGCATTGGACCATACGGCATGCTTTTCATCCTCAAGGTGAATGGTGAATGCCTTTCACTATCAAGTACAAACCAGAGAATACCCGATAGTCCTACTCTCCTATCGCAAGGGCATAGACGGCTCAAATATTTGGCACGGCATTTCAGATTTACAGCTTTCGTAGGATGGCCTGATGGAATTCATCCGGTTAATTCATTCAGCATAGTTCTGTTACCTGCTACCGTTACCGATTATTTATTCCCGATTCGGCCCTCGACATTTCACCAGGCTCACCGGACGGCAGCTAATTCAGCAGTGGGATCGCCTTCCAGCACAGACCCGTCAGGTGCTTCGAGCACGAATCCGGCGTCGCGAATCATGTCAAAATCGTTAATAGCCGCTTGCCCAGGAGTGGTTAGGTAATCGCCAATAAAGATTGAGTTGGCGGCATAAAGGCCAAGGGGCTGGAGCGATCGCAGCTGCACCTCGCGTCCCCCGGCAATCCGAATTTCTTGGCTGGGCAGCAAAAAGCGGAAGAGGCAGAGCATACGCAGACACTGGCGAGGATTCAGATCGCCGCGATCGCCAAACGGCGTCCCTGGAATCGGAATCAAAAAGTTGACGGGCACGCTAGTAACGCCCAGCTGCCGCAGCGAAAGCGCCAGATCAATGACGTCATCGGCTGATTCTCCCATGCCGAGAATCCCGCCCGAGCAGGTGGTCAATCCGGCAGCCTTGACCGCTTCAACCGTCTCTATCCGGTCTTGAAACGTATGGGTGGTGCAAATATTGTCGTGATTGTTGGCGGCGGTGTTGAGGTTGTGATTAATGCGATCGACGCCGGCAGCAGCTAGGCGCTCCGCCTGATTTTCGTCCAGCAGGCCTAAGCAGGCGCAAATTTTCATGGGATAGCGCGACTTCACCGCGCGCACCAGTTCGAGAACTCGGTTAAAGGTGGGCTCAGCCGGCGATCGCCCTGAAATCACCATACAAAACGTACCGGCTTTTAAAGTGTGGGCTCGTGCCGCTGCCGCCAATACACGCTCTTGGGCCATGAGAGGATATTTATCAATGGCCGCGGTTGAAATTTTGGACTGCGAGCAATAGTGACAGTCTTCAGGGCACAGACCACTTTGAGCATTCAGTAAAAAATGCAGCCGAACTCGGTTGCTCCAATGGTAATGCCGCACTCGATAAGCGGCGTGAAGCTGTGCTAATAGCTCAACATCAGGAGCCGCCAGCACCTGATGGGCGTCATCACGGCTGATAATTTCCCCGGCTAAGGCTTGGGCAGCAAAACGGTTCCAATCAGGGGCAGACAGCAGTGAAGTCATATCGCGAAACGGTAACAGGCCAACCATAGGCTAATACGACGATGACACTTCCATGAAAAGGCTGGACAAATTGTTGTAAACCGGAAAGCGTGAATGCGGAGTATGGCCGGTGTCAGTGTCGCTAGAACAGGGCGACAAGCCCCGTAGGTTTAAGGACTACTCAAAGCTGTGGGGATAGTAGTGGTGGCAACTGTCGCAAGGGCCTGAAGGATTGACGGCACAGCGGATAATTTCAGAGTGCGCATTGTATTGACAAGCCACGTCGCCCACCACCCAGCGATCGCCCAACCAACTTTTATCGCTCAAGGAAATGGCCGGCTGCACATAAACCACCATCTTGTGCAACTGATAGCGACCAGCCGTTAACTGGTAGCAATGTCGCCGCTCTAGCACAGTGTAAATTTGCCCATCGTAGATGATCGGGGAGCCAGGCTGAGGCGTCGAGTCGAGCTGCACCTGCCCCAGCGATCGCTGAGGGTGATTCAACATGAGCTCAGTTGGCGGCAACAATGACTCCATGCAAGATTGGCAGAAACTACTTTCAACAAAATGCAAAGCCGTAACACAGCGTTGGCTGGGACAATTAAACTCAATTGACTTTATCTCTTCTTCATCATAATCGCGGCGGCTGCGGCTAAAGATTTAGAGATAATTAGCGATGACAATTGAATTGGCGATGGTCTTAGCGATTTGGCTAAGATGACATCGAAAATACCAAAATGCGAGATTTCCAATGACTACCCAGCGGGTTCAGTATGAGAACCTCCTTGCTACCAGCAGCGACTACAGTGGTGCGATTTCCCTACTTAAGCAATATCGGCCTTATCTGGAAGTCATTCCCAGCATGCGTCGCCCGAAAGAAAGCGTGGTGACGGTGCCACTGCCGGTAATCAAGGTGCGCCAGCCCATTAAATCGACTGGACAGGCTGGACCGCAGTTGAGCGCCCAAGAGTCCGTGCTGTTGCCCTGCGACCTCGCTATGCTGATGTGTGACCCGGAATGGAAGATCAAAACCGGCGTCGAAATTCTCGTATTCATTCACCGCCCCGATGAAGATTTTTCTGACCTACTAATGCGTTGGCGGCAAACTCAGATTTTGCTAGACGGCAGCTATGAATGGTCACTGCCCGCCCGCTATCAGCATTTGCTCACTGACAGCGGCAGCAAAACTTGTCCTTTGTTTGTCGTCTTTGACAGCAGTCCTGAGCGCATTGCCAAAGGGCTCAAAGGAGCAGGGCTGCCAGCAATCACCTATGCAGATTCAGCGATCTCTGAGTCTACTCCTGCTGCGGTGCTGCCGTTGGATGCCAACGAATTAGATGTTGAAGCAGCCGAAGAGTTTGACTTCGCCGACCTCGATGATATTGGCAATTCCGAAATGACCTCTGAGTGACACAAGTATCAGTGAATTACGAAGCGTCACCAGCGAGGATATTGCTCAGGCAGCATCGCTGTAAATGCCTTGTTATAGACTAAGACTTAAGTAACCTGTGAAGCTATGTTCGTTCAGCCAAGGTCGCAATGCTCAATGTGCTCATTCAGATTCCATCGGCTTTGCGAATCACCGATGGTCAATTTTTGGAATTGGTGAGAGCTAATCCTGACTTGCGCATGGAGCGCACGGCTGAAGGAGAACTCATTGTTATGTCACCGACGGGAAGTGAGGGAGGCAATTACAACGCCGAGCTTACCACTGATTTTGGGATTTGGAATCGCCAGGTAAAGCTCGGCAAGATTTTTGATTCTTCAACAGGATTTAAATTACCTAACGGCGCCACTCGGTCTCCAGATACGGCTTGGATCAAGCAAGCCCGGTGGAATGCACTGACGCCGAAGCAACGGCAGGGGTTTGCCCCAATCTGCCCAGACTTTGTTTTGGAGTTGGCCTCTGAGACCGACGATATCAAGATTTTGCAAGCCAAAATGCAAGAATATTTAGAGAACGGATGCTCTCTAGGATGGTTAATTGACCCAAAAACGCGACAAGTTGAGATTTACCGTCCCGACCAAAAAGTCGAAGTTTTGCAGAATCCCAAAAGCTTATCAGGGGAAGATATTTTGCCAGGATTTACGCTGAATTTAGCAACCCTTTTTTCTGGCTGATCCGATGGCCTTGCACCAGACAAGTTCTATGGTTCCAGGTATTGTGAGTAGCTTATTCAGGCAAAGTCTTTACCGCCACCAGCAGCAAGTAAAGCCGTAACAAGTTAGAAGAATCGGGATGAGAGGATTCGAACCTCCGGCCCCTTCGTCCCGAACGAAGTGCGCTACCAAGCTGCGCTACATCCCGCTATAGCCACCTAATAAATTAGCACAGCGATCGCATTGGCTGAGTCAGAAAAAATACAACTGCTCTGCTCAAGCACACGCCAGAAGGAAAAAAGCCCGTTGTTGATGGCTAATGCGATCGCTCTTATGCCTGGGCTATATTAGTGCCAAGGGCATCGCGGATAGAAAGGTAGCCCACGGTTTCTCGACTGATGAATCTTAGCTCGACTGATATCGCTAAAGCGCCCATTGTTTGCTGGTTGCGCCGACATCGCAAAGTCATTTTCTTAACCTCTCTGGCCGTCATTGCACTGGCGATCGTCTGCGGCTTTTTAATGGCATTGCCTTTAGGGATGGCGTTAATCACCACCGATGCCTTGCTGACAGGGGTTGCTCCCCTGAGGAGATATCGCTTTGATCGGGCAAAGCAGCCGGTTTATTACTGGATCACTATTGGTTTCTGGATATTCATGACTTTCACATCACTGGCAGTGGTCTATGCCTGCGCTCGCTAAGCTCTTCACGCGGGTTCTCTAAATCAAGTGACAAATAGCTTACTGAAGCGCTTGCGGTTCGCGCTTGACAAATAGCTTGCGGTTCGCGCTGTAAAATCGAAGTCCGGGCTTTGTTGCCCGTAAGCTGTCCAGCAGAGAGGAGAACAATCGCCGTGACTAATAGCTTCAACGCTAAAACTACCCTGAGTGTCAATGGTAAGCAATATACCTATTACAGCCTGCCAGAGGCGGCGAAACAGTTAGGGGATGTCAGTCGGTTGCCGTTCAGCCTTAAGGTCTTGTTAGAAAATTTGCTGCGTTATGAAGATAACCGCACGGTGACGGCGGAGCACGTGCAGGCGATCGCCCAGTGGCTGGATACGCAGTCCTCCAATCAAGAAATTGCCTATCGCCCGGCCCGCGTGCTGATGCAGGACTTTACGGGAGTGCCTGCGGTGGTGGATTTGGCGGCCATGCGCGATGCGATCGTCAATCTCCACGGCGATCCCGAAAAGATTAATCCCCTTTCGCCAGTGGATTTGGTGATCGATCACTCGGTGATGGTGGACAGCTTTGGCAGCGCCGAGTCCTTTGGTGACAATGTGAAGCGCGAATTTGAGCGCAACGGAGAGCGCTATGCTTTTCTGCGCTGGGGCCAGAGCGCCTTCGATAACTTTCGCGTCGTGCCTCCGGGAACGGGCATTTGCCACCAGGTTAATTTGGAGTATCTGGCTCAGACCGTGTGGACGAAGGAAGAAAACGGCGAGACGATCGCCTATCCTGACACCTTGGTTGGCACCGACAGTCACACCACCATGATTAACGGCTTAGCCGTGCTGGGCTGGGGCGTGGGCGGCATTGAAGCCGAAGCCGCGATGCTGGGTCAGCCGATTTCAATGCTAATTCCAGAAGTGGTGGGCTTTAAGCTGACGGGGCGGTTACCCCAGGGTGCGACCGCTACAGACCTGGTGCTAACCGTGGTTGAAATGCTGCGGAAAAAGGGCGTAGTCAGCAAGTTCGTGGAGTTCTACGGCGATGGCCTGTCCCATCTGACCCTCGCCGATCGCGCCACTATCTCCAATATGGCACCAGAATATGGCGCCACCTGTGGTTTCTTCCCCATTGATAGTGAAACCCTGAATTTTCTAGAGTTTTCGGGGCGCGACTCCGAACGGGTTGCATTAGTAGAAGCTTACGCCAAAGCTCAGGGCCTCTGGCGCGACGATGATACGCCTGACCCCATTTTTACCGATACCTTGGAGCTCGATTTGGCCACGGTTGAGCCGTCTCTGGCAGGTCCCAAGCGACCCCAAGATCGGGTGCTGCTCGCTCATTTAGCCGAGCAGTTTATGACCTCTGACTTTCCCAGCTTTAGTGGCTTGGAATCCTATGGTGATAAGCGCTCAGTTCCGGTTGCTGGGACTAACTACGAGCTGACCGATGGCGCGGTGGCAATGGCCGCTATCACCAGTTGCACGAATACCTCCAATCCTTCGGTAATGGTGGGGGCAGGACTGGTAGCCCGTAAGGCTCGGCAAAAAGGGCTTACCGTCAAACCCTGGGTCAAAACGTCCCTCGCGCCGGGTAGCCAAGTAGTCTCTGATTACTTGGAAAAGGCGGGCCTGCAGGCAGATTTGGATGCCCTGGGTTTTAACCTAGTGGGCTACGGCTGCACTACCTGTATTGGGAATTCTGGTCCTTTACCGGAACCGCTTGTGGATGCCATCAACGCCAAGGACCTAGTGGTCGGTGCCGTACTTTCGGGCAACCGCAACTTTGAAGGGCGCGTCAGTCCCCACACCAAAGCCAATTATCTGGCCTCGCCGCCGCTGGTGGTAGCCTATGCGATCGCCGGCAATCTAGCGATCAATCTGCAAAAAGACCCCATCGGGCAAGATTATGAGGGACGTCCTGTTTATCTCAGAGACATTTGGCCGACCATCGAAGAAATTCGCACCGTGATGGCAGCAGCACTGACGCCGGAGATGTTCCGCGATCGCTACGGCAATGTGTTTAAGGGCACCAAAGACTGGCAGGCGATCGCGGCGGAAGAGAGCCAAACCTATGACTGGCAGGGCGACAGCACCTACGTCCAAAACCCGCCCTTCTTTGAAAATATGTCTGCGACTGTAAACGGCAGCAGCGCTACAAACATTATGGGTGCTCGTCCTCTAGCGCTGCTCGGCGACAGCATTACCACCGACCACATTTCCCCCGCTGGCGCGATTAAATCTGATAGTCCCGCCGGCAGCTACCTCCGGGACAACGACGTTTCCGTGTACGAGTTCAACTCTTATGGGTCCCGTCGCGGTAACCATGAAGTCATGATGCGAGGTACCTTTGCCAATATTCGCCTGAGCAATGAAATGGTGCCGGGTTCATCCGGTGGGGTAACGCGCTACATGCCCGACGGCACGGACATGTCCATTTACGACGCTGCGATGAAATATCAGGCGGCAGGCGTTCCCCTGGTGGTGATTGCCGGCAAGGAATATGGCACCGGTTCTTCCCGCGATTGGGCCGCTAAAGGAACTCGCCTACTGGGCGTCAAAGCTGTAGTTGCCGAGAGCTTCGAGCGCATTCACCGTTCCAATTTGGTGGGCATGGGCGTGCTGCCCCTGCAGTTTCAGTCCGGCACCACTCGCCAAACCCTGCAGCTCGACGGTAGCGAAACCTTTGACCTCACTGGCCTCAGCAGCGGCATTCAACCTGGTATGGCCGTTAACCTGATTGTCCACCGCACTGACGGCTCGACTGAGTCAGCACCGCTGCTGTGCCGCATCGACACCCTTGATGAGGTGGAATATTACCGCAACGGCGGCATTTTGCATTATGTGCTGCGGCAACTGTTGGCTGCCTGAACAGCTCCATAATCCGCTGAAGATGGTCTTCCTGTGCTTCTCAGTCCCGCAGGCATCTCTCGTTGCCTCGGTGTGTGATGAGCTGGCGGGCGATCGCCTGTCTAACAGCAGTTCATCAACTGCTGCTGGAATCCCTGCCAAAGCTCGCTCAATGACCCCAAAGTTTTGACTGCTTACAATGAAGTCAACCCATTAGCCACGCCCCATGACTGGTAAGCCTAACTTTCCCGGCATGAATCCGTATCTTGAACATCCGGCTCTATGGCCGGAGATGCACACGTTTATTATTGTCAATTTGGCACGAACCTTAAATACTCAAATCGTGCCAAAATATCGGGCGGCTGCCGAAAGACGAATTTATCAAGATACTGTTCTGGTTGGCATTCCTGATAACGTCGTGTTTCGACGCTCCTCGTTCGAGAACACAACTGGTAGCTCGGTATCCTCAACCGCAGCAGCTGTTGCGGAGCCTGAACGAGTCACCGTTCCCGCACTTGAGGAAGTTAGAGAGCCTTACCTAGAGATTCGAGAAATTGCTACAGGCAAAGTAATTACGGCAGTGGAGTTGTTGTCGCCTGCCAACAAGCGTAACGGCACAGGACGTCAGCAGTATGTGAGCAAGCGGCAGTCCAGATTGAACAGCCAGACTCACTTTGTCGAAATTGACCTGCTGCGTACCGGAGAGCCCATGCCCATAGCCGGAGGACGGCAATCGGATTATCAAGTGATGGTTAGTCGATCGCCTGATCGCCCGGTTGCTGATCGCTATCCTTTTAATCTGTCAGATCCCATTCCCTGCTTTTGTTTACCACTGCAGGCCGGTGATATGGAATCCATAATTGATTTGGGCCAAACGCTTCAACAAGCTAGTGAAGAGGCTGCAATTGATTTAGCGATCGACTATTCTCAGTTTCCTCATCCTCCTTTAAGCGATGAACAAACTCATTGGCTCAAGACACTAACTCAATCAGTCTGAGTAAAGGCCAATATCTTATTTTCATTCCGAATCACAGACGGTAAAAAATTACCTCTGATCCGTAAAAACAGAGTTTAGTAGGAATATTTGCTTCAGCCTGTGATTGATTTTTATTGGTTCAACCCTTCACTGTTTCAAACCTTTATTGTTTTGAATAGCATCGTCATTCTAGAAGAATTCGAAAACCCACAATTTTCATAGAATGCTGCGGCTGAACTCTCTCGCGCCGTCAACAGATAAATCATGCTGACACCTTTACTTGAGAGAGTTTGATGAAGCCTATCCATTATTTTTGTGCCAGTTCCACTTCGTTGATTAGTGGGATGAACACACATTTCCTTTAAATAAAAATGCCTATTTTCGTACCATGCCTCGACATGACCGATGGCAAAGCCAAAGACTTTATCTTCTGCGATCGCAACAATGCCATAAGATCCTGGGGTGTCGTAGCAGTTTTTCAACCTTTCCAAAGCTATTTCCTGGCTCCACGTTTCATCCCAAGGTGGATGACTGAAGACTGCAGTAAATAAGTCAGCACACTCTTTCAAATGACCATGTTCGATGGGTTTCAGCTTTATTGAGGATGACATCTCTCGTATCTTTCGCTGTTCGATTAAAGGGCTTGTCCTTCCCAGTCGAGCAACTTCCGGCTCTACCGTAGTTTAAGCTGGAGCGGTAAAACAGTGATGCTTGCTGGCGATATCGGTAGGTTAAGTAAGAAATGAGCGATCGCTATAGGGCCTTCACACTGCGTTAGGCAGCATAACGACCTTAAACCAGTAATCCACAAAAAGTCGAACCAGCGCTTTGAATTGTTCGATATTTGTTGGCTTGACCATGTAGCTATTGACCCCAGACTGATAGCAAGCGTGTACGTCTCGGGGATTTGATGAGGTTGTCAGGACAATCACTGGAATTTCTCTCAACCGCTCATCTTGTTTAATGTGCATCAGCACTTCGCGACCATCAGTGCCCGGCAAATTTAGGTCGAGCAGGATAAGTTTAGGCAAATAGCTGTTTTTTTCTTCGCCACAGGCGCTGATTTGAGTGAGAAAATCTAACGCTTCATCCCCATCAACACAGCGTTTCAGAGGTATTTGAATGTCGCAGGTTCGGCGCATAATTCGCCCTAATGCTTCAAAATCCTCGTCGCTGTCTTCCACGACCAGTAGAACGGGGTGTGGCTTTTCAGTCATGGGTATGACCTTCCAACGTGAAATAAAATATGGTTCCTTCACCATAGACTGAATCGACCCAGATCTGGCCACCATGACGCTCTACAATTTTTTTGACGATGGTCAGACCAACCCCAGTGCCACCACCGAAGCGCTGGGGTGAATGCAGGCGCTTGAAAATTCTAAAAATGGTGTCTAGATGCTTAGGACGGATGCCGATGCCATTGTCACGCACGTAAAACACTGTCGCTACTGCCGGTTTTTTTACCGATGCGGACCAAGGTGGCTTTTCGGCGATTTCCGCTGGTTGCAAATACCCAATCTCAATTGACTTGTGGGCTTCGCTGTTGTACTTAATCGCGTTACTGATCAGGTTAGTGAATAACTCAGTAATTAACGTGCGATCGCACTTGCAAACAGGAAGCTCTCGCGGAATTTGAAAATCCACTTGTTCTGGCTTGCTGATTTTGAGCACATCAACGACACCGGTCACTAACTTTTGCAGATTTACCGTAGCCATCTGCAGGTCAGCTCGACCCAGGCGCGAATAGTGCAGCAGCGAGTTGATCAAGTCTTCCATCCGCTGCGTTAGGCGCATCAGCGTATTCAGTTTTTCGGCGCCATCCTCTCCCAATTGCTCGCCATAGTCTTCAATCAGGAAACTGGAATAGTTATGAATACCCCGCAGCGGCTCTTTCAAATCGTGGGAGGCAAAGTAAGCGAAGGCGTCCAGTTCCACATTGCTCCGCTCCAGTTCGGTATTCAGTTGAGCCAACTCATCGGCTTTTTGTAGCACTAGGCCAATCACAGTGCTGCGAAGCTCTAGGGCGGCTTCAATATCGTAGGTTTTCCAGGGTAGCGATCGCCGATGAACCGTTTCTTTCCACTGCTCGAAGGATTTGCGGGGCGACATTCTTAGCTCCCCTGCTCCGTCCACCTCGACTGGCTTAGTGGGATTGCCCGCCCAATTGATAGTCTGTAGAACTTCAGGGCGAAACCACAGAATGTAAATCTGCTGAACGCGCGACACTACAATTGCCAGTAATCCGCTAGCAACGCCGCTAAATTCTTCAGCCGCAGCGTAGCGATCGCTCAAGTTAGAGGTTTGATACACCACATCTTCTTTGAACTGGTCCTGCAGCCAGTGCAGTAAAGCGGGCATCGCTGCCGCTTCGGGAGTTTGTCCCATCAAAGTGATGTTGCCCTGTTCGCATAACGCCACGCCGCCAGCTTTTACCAGCGCCATCAATCGCTGAGGATCGCTGCCCAGCGCTGCTTGGAGAGATTGGCTCTGAGTTAAAGACTCAATAAAATTGGCCTGCAGTGCTTGAACTGCCAAACGATAATCAGTATCAGTGCTATCTTGCCGATTAGACAGTTCTAAAGAAATAACCTGTCCCAGAAATTCGCAGACGGTGCGTAGTTCCTGAGATACCTGACGGGGAGAACCGTGGTGGCAAACAACCATGCCCCATAGCTGACGATTGTGCACTAGCGAAATTGCCATTGTTGCCTGCACACCCATGTTGGTTAAGTATTCCGTGTGCAGGGGTGAAACACTGCGAAGACTTGACAGACTCATATCCAACGGTCTGCCGGTCAGCGGATTACGGTCAGGAACCAGTGGCACTGGCTCATAGTCAACGTCAGGAATTAGCCTTAGCAGGTTAAGCAAATAGAGATATTTTGCCTGCTTGGGAATATCTGTCGGCGGATAATGTAGCCCTAGATAAGGAGTTAAATCGTCGCGCTTTGCCTCGGCAATCACGCTGCCCGAGCCGTCTTCATCAAACTGGTAAATCATGACTCGATCAAAACCAGAGATTTGGGCAACCGTCTCCACGGCGCTCTGGCACAGTTCCTCAAGGGTTTGAGTTTGCTGAATTTGACTGACTGGGCGCTTGACCAGGCGATAAAAATCGAAAAAGCTGACGACCTCCTGATCGGCAACTAGCTCTAGTTCCAGGATGACAGCGGCCTCGGTGCGGTGCGCAACAGCCGAAAAAGTGCGAATTTCTTCACCCACCCAAATTTCAAAGCGTAAGGGATTAACCGTCTCAAATTCTTTTGCCAAGCACTGTTCCAGCGCCTGAATTTGAGTCGCTGTCAAAATTTCTGACAGGGGTTGATGCAGCACGGCATCGAGCGATCGCCCCAAATAATCGCTGACATTTTGACTGGCCTGCACAATCTGCCAATCGGCTTCTCGCATTACCAACAGCAGCCCATGCGGCTGAATAGCTGCCGGAATGTGAATTGGTTCGCGATCGCAGTTATTAATATCGACAGCCGCTGTGGTGATTTTGGAATCAGTAATTGCCGCGATCGCGGCTCTAGTCTCAGCAATAAAGTCTAGGGCTGTCATTTTTGTCGGCGCTATCAGGGGTTCAAAGCGTATCAGGCATCTGGGCAATGCCATCAATACGCTTCATCTTAAAAAACTCCCTACCGAAGCGCCATCAAATTTAATATCGACTTCGCAGATAAGGATTCAAGGAAAAATGTATTGTTCGTAGAGTGCTGTCAGCGCAGCGTGACACGCCGCAGCATGATTACTTTTACTCCTACAATTTTTGCCTGAGCACAGCCATTTCGAGGACACATCAGCTTTATGTCCGCTCAAAGAGAAGCCGCTGCGCGTCTAGGACTCTTCCTGCGGGATGGGCCAAATTGCGAAAGTTGGCTGCACTCGATTAGCAATGCTATGCCTTATCCCACAGTTCACGAATATCAGCGGGTAAAAATTTGGCGATTTCATCAATGCGCTCCGCCGAAAGCTCTGCCTTAGCCGCGGTGAAGACGGCCGCAGTGGCTTTTTCCGGCGAAACATCCTGCTGCAGTCCTCCTTCTTGTTTGACTCGAAACAAAAAAGTTTCGCTATCAAACTCCAGGGTTGGCCGCAGTTGACTTAAGAAACTCACAATGGGATTGGTGTCTTCCCAAAGGTCGGCCATGTCTTGCTGAAGCGCTTTCTCATCGGTTTCGAGGGCTGGCTCATCCAATTCTTCAGAAACCCGCTCCACCGTTTCCGATGGCATCAAATCACGCATCGTGCGGAAAACCACTTCGGCTAAATCGCGAGCATCAAAGATGTCCTCTAGCTCAGCCCGAATCATTACCTTCTCCAAAAAATCCATGTTGGCTGTGGTAATTGGCTTGGAAGGACCTCCCTGCAAAGCCTCAGGCGGATTGGCGTTCATCTTTTTGAGCATTTGCTGACCTTTATCAGTCAGTTGTGCCTTCTCAAAGGCAATTAAGTGCGGTAAGGGGCCATCGGGAGCAGCTAAAGTATTGGCAACACGGGCGTTGACTGCATCTGGGTCAACCAGATTGGGAACATCTTTCTGCTCGGCGTAAGCATTACCCGAAAATTTTGCATCGATGAATCCTTTCTGATTTAGGTAGTCAAGATGCCCAAGCAAATCCGCTTTGGTCAGCGATCGCCCTGTAAAGTCGGTTTCTGAAAAGTTGACCTCATGCTTACCGTTTGCGGCTGCATCTCCCTTCCCAATTTTTTTTAGCAAAATGTAAACGACATCATCTCTTAAAGCGATGGGCATATCAAGCATCTCCGCACTGCAACATTCATAAAAGTACGGATAATTTGACCTGAGAACATCTACTTAACGAAAGAATTTACCCCTCAGGAGTGAGGCCAATATTTTCTGTCAGAGTCAATGAGGATTGGTTTGTCTGAGCCGTGACCGCTAATGGGATGCGATCGCGCTTAAATTTTAGGCAAATTGTCAGCAACAGGCAGGTCCGGCGTATTCACTGAGGTTGTGGCGGCCATAACGCGGGGATAAACCAGCAAAAAGAAGCCCATCCAGACCAAAATTGGCACAGCAACGATGCCGGTAAGCCAATAACGATGCAATAGGAGCCAACTGCCCGCAATGATGCTGACGCCCGTCAGCAAGATAGACCATGGTTGGCACCACCAGGGTTTGTAATCCCACACGGAAGATTCTGAAGCAGATGAAGGCATAACCGTTAGCGTCGCACTGCTCTTTCATCTTACCTGGGCAATTTCCCACAAGCCCCTGACTCTGGTCCCAGTCAGCTTAAACACCCTTGTACAGCACCTGATCGCTCATGGCTGCTGGTGGCAGCGGCGGTGGCGACGCAGCTTTGTTCAGCTGCCGCACGCCAATTTGATTAAGGGCAATACCAACAACGATCACAGCGCCGCCGACATATTGAGCAAAGGTTGGCACTTCTCCCAAAATGAAATAGGCAGCCAATACCCCAGCGATCGGCGTAAAGGCGGTGGCTAAGGAAATTTCACTCGCCGTGCTTTTTTTCAGCCCCGTAAACCAGGCCAACTGGCCACCCACCACAATCACGGCGCCATAAAGCAACATCCAGCGCCACAGAAAAGGGGATGTCACGTCCATAAAGTGGCTGGGCTCAAACAAAATAAGCACAATCACAAAGAACATCACCGTGCCCGTCAGCATGCGGTAGAGATTAAACAAGCCCAAGGGAATCGCCTGCAAACTCACTTTGCTAATGAGGTTAGAGATTGCCTTGAATACGGCGGCCAATACGGTCAACAGCTCTCCTCTGCCGATTTGAAATCCGCCAGACATCTGCACCATTTCGGCTCCAGGCGGCGGCAGCAGCACCGTTAACGCGACCCCAATAAAAGAAACGATCGCTCCGGCGACTACCCAGGCATTGACGCGATCGCCCAACAATAGAACTGACAGTGCCAGCACCAATGGCGTATCAATTTGCCCGACTAAAATTACGTTGTTCACCGACGTCATCGACAGAGCCGTAAAAACCAGAGCAGGCACAACTGCCGCACTTAAAATGGCAATTACGGTCAGAGTTGCCCACTGTTTGCCGGAAATTTGCCGCAGAATGGCTGGCCGCAATTGCTTTTGATAAATCAGCAGCAGCAACCCTAAGGCGCAAACATTACCCACAAACAGCACGTTACAAAAGGAAACTGGATTTTCACCATCAATAAAGTTGGCTTCTCCTAACTCAGTCAGCCGCCGAGTGACGGAGTTGGCCGCTCCAAAGATCAGAATCGCGATTATTAAATAGAGGCGGCCCGATGATGGCAAACTTTGACGCTGACTACCCATAAACCTGATGTCTCGTAGATGTTGATGGGACATAGCGATCGCTGCAGTCGAGCTGTCAGTAACCGCCTCTACTCCCAAAAGCACTTTACTGATTTCGCGGAAGTATTCGTGAGAATACCCTAAGAATTAAGCTTTTTTGTAGCGGTTTTTCACCCTAAGCACAACCTCGCCGTGATGTATCACGCGCTGGTGTCCCTAACCCTGTTCAGAACGATGGTTCAGCAAGCCATCCCGCATTTCACAAGCGGGCTTGGCGGAATGGTCAGGCTTCAGGGGCTTCAGCCTCTAGCAGCCGGGGCGGCCTGATTGAACCGCTGAGGACGACGGTGATGATCGCCTGCTTAACCCCGCGGGTATGATCAGAGCAGCCCTCAACGATTGATTGCATGAGTATTCGCTGGCGCAGCGCCTTTCGATATCCCCAAACCCTCTTTGTGGTGATGGGAGCGGTTTTGGGATACCTAACACTGTTGGTGTTCACAGGCTTCAAGGCAATTAGTTTAGGGATGGGGGCTGCCATCGTCGTCACTATGCTGGCCGTTTGGTTTTTGCAGTTTCGCGGCGATCGCCTTGAAACCACCGGCAATCTCCTGGAGCGCACCGTCATGCTTGAGCACTTAGATGCGATCGCCGCCAAATTTCCTGGCTTAGAGATGCAGCGACCTTGGTCTGAAGCCTATCAGTGGGCTAGTGAAAGTCAGGCGGCGGCGGCAGAAATTGCCCAGCGGGAACCGACCCTGGTGCCCGATTTGCTGGAAGCGCTCTACACCGTCGAGGGACTGGCCAGCAATATTGCGGGTAGCACCGTCGCCCTAGAGCAGGTACAAACTGAGCAATATCGGACGTTGACCCGACGACAATTGGACCGGGGTTGCGATCGCCTGCAGGCCACCCATCACCAGCTTCAGTCACTGCGCGACCAAATTGTGCTGTCGCAGCTCACTACCGATGCCGCCGCCAGCGCCGCCTTGCCCGATCGCCTGCAACTGCTGATTGAAGCCAATAAAACCACGCTGCAAACCGCCAATGATGAGCCGTCCTAAATTTATGCTGATTTTTCGACCGTTTGCCATGCTGAAGCGCTCTTTTATTCTGAGTTTGTTTGCCGGCTTCTGTCTGACGTTGCTCTGGAGCTGCTTCTCTGTCGGTATTCCCACGGTGGATTCGGAAGCAGAGGCCGAAACGGTCTTGCTGGACACCGTGCTGCCGAAAATCGACGTTGATTTGTCCTTTGTCTCCGATGCGGTGGCCAGTCGTTACGCCACTGATGCCATCAGCGAGCCTCTGCCTGCTCTGGAGGATTTTCCCCTGTATGGAGCGACACCGCCCACCGATGGCCAAACCGTTTATCTTGAAATTTTCAGTTCTTCAGAGAAGGCCAACGCCGACAAGCAAAACGAACGCTGGCTGATTGAAGTAGCGGAGCGATTCAACCAGCAGGGAGTTACCACCGGCAGCGGCCAACCGGTTCAAGTGGGCATTCGCCAAATTCCTTCCGGCACGGCAGCACGGTTGCTAGCTGCGGGGACTGTACAGCCTGCCGGGTATTCCCCGTCGAATGACCTCTGGGTACAGATGCTGACTAGCGAGGGCGTGAATAGTCAAATTGTGCAGCCGCGCTTGGTGCCCAATACGGCTGGTTTGGTGCTGCAGGCCGATGCTTATGCGGCTTTGGGCGGCGACGTTGGTTTTGAGCAAGTATTGGACGCGATGATTTCGGGACAGTTGATGGCGGGCTATCCCAATCCCTACACCAGTTCAACGGCGCTGAATCTTTTATACAGCCTGTTTTGGCGCTCCGCTGGCCTCGAAGGAGACGCTGCCTTAACTCAGCCGGCGCTGGAATCCCCAGAGGTCAATTCGGTCTTCAGCGCTTTTCAAGAGCAAGTGCTGCTCACCACCACCACCACCCTCGACCTGCAGGAAATTTTCATTCGTGACCCGGATAAGCTGCAGGCCTTTCCGCTGGAATATCAGAATTATCAAAGTCTGATTCAGCTGCCCGGCTTTGAAACAGTCGAGTTTGTGCCCTTTGGCATTCCCCACAACAATCCTTTGGTCGGGTTTGACTGGAATTCTGCTGCCCAAGCTGAAGCGCTACAGCAGTTTGGTGAGTTTGCCGTCTCTGGTGACATGCAAGCGCTAGCTGCTCAACAGGGATTCGAATCCACGCCTTATCTGGAGAGCGGTACGGCCCCGCCCATTCCTTCAGGCGAGGTGCTGACAGCCGCCCAGAGCTACTGGAAAGCGCGCAAAGACGGTGGTCGTACGGTTTACTTAATGACGGTGGTGGACGCTAGCGGTTCGATGGATGGGGCCCCGATGACTGCGGTGAAAGAGGGCCTACAAGTCGCTAGTTCCGTGATTAATGCGGGCAATCAGGTCGGACTGATTTCCTTTGGCGATCGCGCCGTTTACCATTTGCGTCTAGCGCCTTTTGATCAGCTGCAGCACCAGCGGCTGCTAGCGGCGATTGACAATTTGCGGGCCGATGGCAGCACGGCCATGTACGATGCGGTACTGATGGGCATGGGCGAACTGATGAAGCAGCGCCAGAGCGACCCCGACGGACGTTTTTATCTGCTGCTGCTCACTGACGGCAACGCCAACCGAGGTTACAGTTTCAGCGATATAGAAAACCTAATTGCCTACAGCGGCATTCGGGTGTATCCCATTGCTTACGGCGATGTGGATGAAGAGGAACTAACGGCGATCGCCCAACTCCGCGAATCGACGGTGAAACAAGGCACCACCGACAACGTCCAAGATTTACTCAAGGGACTGTTTCAGACAAATCTGTAGACGATGGCATCAATCTCTCCAGCACAAAATCTTTGCCTTGCGCCTCTGGTGAAGAACGAACGGGATGGGGCAGCCGTTGCTAACCCCATCCTGCTTTGGATAGCTGCCGCTACCAGCAAATTTAGCTTTACAGTCCTTTGGTCTTCATGGGTTCAAAGCCATCGCGCTGCGATCGCTTAAAACAGCGTTGGCTGATGGCGCACTAGGCTCAAGAACTCTTCTCGAGTCTTCGAATCTTCTTGGAAACAGCCCAACATAGCGCTCGTCACTGTCCAAGATCCAGGCTTTTGCACGCCCCGCATTGACATGCACATGTGGCTAGCTTCTACCACCACAGCTACACCTTGCGGGTCAAGTACCTCTTGAATGGCTTCCGCCACTTGGCGGGTCAGCCGCTCTTGCACCTGTAGACGACGAGAATACATTTCCACAACGCGGGCTAGCTTGCTCAAACCAACGACCCGCTGCTTGGGAATGTACGCCACGTGAGCTCGTCCCATAAAGGGCAGCATGTGGTGTTCACACAGGCTAAATAGCGTAATGTCTCGCACCAGTACCATTTCGTTGTGGCCTTCATCAAAAATGGCGTTGTTGACCAAATCATCAAGGGACTGGCTATAGCCGCTGGTCAAGAACCGCATCGCTTCGGCAACCCGTTTTGGCGTCTTCAGCAAACCTTCGCGATCAGGATCTTCACCCAGAGAAAGTAGCATCGTCCGCACAGCATCCATCATCGCCAGTTGGCTCTCATCAGACACTGGCTTAGCCGTAGAAGCTTGCCCATAGGCGGTGCTCCGATCAGGGCGAATGGTCGATACGCCGTTTTGACGCAGGTCGACATCCGTAGCTGTAGTCGACAAATTGGCACCATTGTTGGTGTTAGAAGACACAGTAGTCATAGTAAATCTGTAATTAATTCTCCAAGCAGTTGCAATTTTGCCGATTGACCGTAAGCCACTGAATCGATCAAAGGGCACCTCCGCTAGGCATCAACGTAATTTCGTCGATCACTGCGGAATTCGGCAGTTGGACAGCGTTAAGGATATTTTGAGCCACGATCGCCGGTGTCAGCATTTGCGATCGCTCAAAGTCAGCTTGCACTGTCTCAGTGTCCCAAAGGGGCGTATTGACCGCGCCAGGCGATACGGTCATCACGCGAATGCCGTGTTCTCCTTCTTCAACTCCCAAAATCCGACCAAGGGTAATCAATCCAGCTTTGCTAGCGCTGTAGGCTCCCCAGGCGGGAAAAGCGTTGTGAGCCGCTATGGAAGCGACATTGATAATTGTGCCCTGGCCCTGCGATCGCATGACCGGCAGCACTGCCTGAACGGTTAACAAAACGCTAGTCAAGTTCAAATTCATTAGCGTTTGCCAGTCGGTTAATGGCATCTCAGCCAAGGCACCGGTATAACCCATGCCAGCGTTATTAACCAAGATGTTGACTGGGCCAAAGTCATCAAGCAGAGTCTGCAGTTGGTCCTTTAAAGGCTCCACCTGACTCAGATCGATACTGTAGGGCTTAATTACGACGGGATACTCAGCTAATGCTTGAGTCAATGCCGTCAGCTTGTCTGCGGAACGGGCGACCAGCGCTAGGTCAATGCCAGCTTGGGCAAATGCGATCGCCGTGGCCCGACCAATTCCACTGCTTGCACCCGTAATTAGCGCCCGCTGTTGGATCTTAGAAGTCATGAATCAACCAAATGCCAAAAAATTAGTGACGGGCAAAAGCGGGCCAACCTGAACAAACCCGGCTTAAAGTTTGCCAGCCAATGCTGAAGACTGCCTGAGTCGGAGCCTAAATTTTTGCCAAGAGCTATGTTAACAAACGTAAACGACTTTTGTGGAAGTCCTCATCTTCCCGTCGTTCATCATATCAGCCGGGTTCCCCCTTCGAACCAGTGATTGTACGCCTAGGCGGAGGCACTTAAGCGTTAATCGATTTTATGACGACAATTCAAAGTGTCAGGAATTTTGAGCCAGAGTCCACTCTGGCAAAACCGTAGGCTACTTGAGCTGACCGTTGGATGCTGTTTCTGTGAAAACGCCAATTTGCCGAAACTTTTGATATCGCAGATCTCGTCGCTCTTGAGGTGAAAGCAGCAGCAGCGATTCTAAATTTTCCCGCAAGGCTTCGCGTAAGATCTGGGTCGCCTTCAGTGGATCAGCATGGGCTCCTCCCAAGGGTTCCGACAGCAGCACATCCAAAATACCGAGATGCATCAGGTCGGCGGCCGTAATTTTGAGCGCTTCTGCGGCTTCTGCGGCCCGACCCGCATCTTTCCACAAAATTGCCGCGCAGGCTTCTGGGCTGGCCACAGTGTAAACAGCATGCTCAAACATCATGAGGCGATCGCCTACGCCAATGCCCAAAGCGCCACCGGAGCCCCCTTCGCCAATCACAGTGCAGATAATGGGCACGTCAAGGGCAAACATTTCCCGCAGATTGTAGGCGATCGCCTCTCCCTGACCCATTTCTTCAGCCTTATAGCCGGGAAAAGCACCGGGCGTATCAATAAAGGTGAAAATTGGCATGCTAAATCGGTTGGCATGCTGCATCAGCCGCAGGGCTTTGCGATAGCCTCCTGGTGAAGCCATGCCAAAATTGCGGGCCACATTGTCTTTCGTGTCGCGGCCTTTTTGGTGCCCCAACATCACCACCGGACGCCCCTCAAACCTGGCAATCCCGCCGACCAAGGCCAGATCATCTTTGCCAGAAGCGCGATCGCCGTGCAGCTCAATCCACTCGTCACTCACCGCCTGAATATAGTCGAGGGTGCTTGGCCGTCGCGGATGGCGGGCCACCTGCAGTCGCTGCGCCGGCGTTAGGCTAGCAAAAATTTCTTGGCGCAGTTGATCGGCCCGCGTCTCCAACTGACGCAGTTGAGTCGAAACGTCAACCTCGTTATCTTCTGCCAGATGGCGAATTTGCTCGATGCGCTCTTCAAGCTCGACCAGAGGTTTTTCGAACTCTAGCAGAATGGTTTTGCGTTGGGTCGTCGCCATGGTTTCAAATACATCAGAAGTGACTGGCAGATGGCCTAAAGGCTGAATATTTTGCAATCGATAATGTCATCAAAGCGGCTCAACGGAAGATCGCAAATTGTTAGCTGGCTTTGCACACCAAATTATTCAAGCTCATTTGGAACGCCTCGCCTTTGATCGCGTGTGACCGGCTTAAATAAATTAAGCATGACTTTGCCCCGCCGGGAATCAAGCATCCTAGACAATTGAATGTCAGCCTTTAATTCACCCTACGATTACCTATAGCAGTCTACTTGACCGCCGGATGGGCGAGTGACTAATTTGCAGGACGCTTGCCCAAAAATTTCTGAGGCAAGCGTAATGAATTTCTTTCTAGGAGCTTTCATTATTTAGCAGTCAAGTCCTTATGCAGGAAGCATTTCAGCCTTTAGCTGGGTTTGCGGAACAGGCGCGGCATTGCTGTACCGCAAGTATTCTGGTTTTAATTGATGACGCACCCTAAGATTGATGCGATGACCAAACTCTGGTTGGCGATCGCACTGCTAAGAAGCAGCCTTTCCAAATACCAAATAGTTGAGGTTTGGATGAGCTCAAAGGTTTGGATGAAGTAAGAACGGAGGAATGCGATCTTCGCTTCCTTAAAGCCGCTGTTCTAGCTTTCCGCTGCTGCCATCGCCGAACCAAAGTTTAGGAGCGGGCGAAATCCGTGCCGCAGGGATGCTTGACCAATCAAGTCCATTTTTTCAAGCGTGATTTGATTGCGCCCCCAAGAAAAGTTGGTATACCATTTCTCAAATTCCAGCAGCATAGATTCTGCAAAGCAGGCAAACAGCTGCCTGGCCGGCACGTCCATATTGACGATGCTCATGATCCGCCAATCAATATCGAGAGAGTGCTCAACAACGCCTCCCTTCAACACGTAAACGCCTTCTGTATTGAACTGACTTTCCAGATTTTTGGGGTAACCACCATCGATCATCAAGCAGGGACGCTTCAGAGTCTGTGGATTGATCGCCACGCCCTGGGGCATACTGGCCACCCAAACGACAACATCAGCTTGCGAGACTGCAGATTCGATATCTTCAACGATTTGCCCTCGACCGAGCTCCGCCTGCAAGTTTTGCAACCTTTCCTGATTACGGGCCACCAGCAAAAGTTCTGAAATGTCAGTGCGAGCGGTAAGCCAGCGACAAACAGCGCTGCCAATATCGCCCGTTGCTCCACAAACCGCCACTGTGGCGTTAGAAAGATCAATCCCTAACTGGGCAGAAGCGGCCTCAACTTGCCGACAAATAATGTAAGCCGTATGAGTGTTGCCGGTGGTGAAGCGCTTAAACTCCAGAGAAACATTGCGCACTTGCTTCATGCGGCTAAGGTTCAAATTTTCAAACACGATGGAAGAAAATCCACCCAAAGCCGTGATGTCAATGCCATGCTTTTGGGCGTGGGCCATGGCATTTGTAACTTTACGAGCCGCTGTCTTAATCCGCCGTGTGGCTAACATTTCTGGCAAAAAGCAGGATTCAACGTAGCGCCCTTGAATCACCTGTCCAGTGACACTTGTCACCTTGATGTCATCGACAAAGAAGGGTGGAGCGCTGCACCAAAAGTCAAATCCCTGCTCTGCGTATTCTACAAAGCCAAACTCTCGGGCTACCGATTGAGCATGGTCGATACTGGTTGTGTGTCCAATTAAGCCAAACATCGTAATCCTGCGTGTCACCTCAACAGAGTGAAAAATTGGGCGAGAGACCAAGATTTATTCAAGATATCTCAGGTCAGGCCCAGAATTTGGGTCTCTTCTAGCACAAATGGCCGATTACTCTAGCTTTTTCCAGTTTAATGAAAGCTTGAAAATCACCTGCAAGTGACTAGAGCGATCGCACTTGACGAATAGAGAGACCACAGAGAGCTAAATAGACGGCAATAGCTCTGCGGAGAGCCATTGCCATCCCTCAAAACTGGAATCTGAAGATCCGCAGCCCTAAAAAGCCGCCAAGCCCTGAGCTGAAAGTTTCATGATTTCGCGAGTGGTAAAGCCAATGTTGCCCAAAGCTTCACCGTAAGTGATAACAAAGTCTTCAATGAGGGACTCTTTTTCCATGCCTAGGATGTTGGCATCAGCAGCCACTTCGTTCAGCATTTCCCAGACAATGGGAAGGTTTTGGCGATTTGCCTCCTTCAATTCTGCTTTAGCCGCCTCAAAATTAGCCTTGAGCCACTCTTCGCCAAAATTCAGGTGCTTGTACTCGTCCTGCACCACACCTTCAGTGATCTTGCGCGCGAAATCATCCGCGACCGGAATGTAGATGTTGTAAGCAGAAATGGCAAAAGTCTCAATGATCAGCGCTTGAATTAGCAAGCAAGTGACAATGCGACCTTCAGCCCAAGCCTCTTTGAAGTTGCTGTGTAGCTTTTCAAAGAAAACTTTGGCAAATTCCATATCAGCAGTCACCGATAGGTTTTTGCCGCAGGCTTGAAACCCTTTCATGTGCCGCTTTTCCATTTTGGCTAGAACCATCAGCTCATCTTTGGCTTCAGGCATCAATTCTGCCAACTTACAGTAGTTATCGAAGGCTTCATGCTCGCCCTCAATCACAATCGCATTGATGCGGCTGTAAGCGTCTTTGTAAACTTCAGATTGATAATCGAGTGCAGGAGCGATATCCAACTGTTGCATAGCTATATATCCTTGCGTTTAGCGTATGATGCGGTCAATCTTGACCCCAATAATACACCTCAAAAGTCAACAGCTTGCAACATAAAATTATTACTTAGAATAGCTGCTAAAACCATACAGGACGTAAAGAAAAAAATACTGGTATTTGGGGAATTGCCGACTTATTTAATACGGCAGTAACCGGGTTGATCAAGTAAACAAGGCAAAAAATATGCCGCTTTATGAGTTTAATAAAATCTATAAAAATATCAAAAACATATAAGCTAAGGCGATTAATTGGTTTGCTGTAATGCCCGAAAATGCCGCTATTCTGTAGCTTTTTCATTCGTTTTGTCTTTGTATGATCTCCCTGCTCAAGGTGACATGACGGTGTTTAGCCCTGAAGCTATTGAAATTTGATTTCTTAACTATTTATTCGGTTCACTGAGTCTTATTGTGTGTGGAACTTGGCGCACAAAAACAGCCGGCGTTTATGCGTTGATCAAAATTATGCCTCTGGAAAATCGAGTTCTACTCTGCTTTGTGATAGCTACTCTTTTACATGGCTAAATTCCGTCGGAAGATAGTGGTAACTCAAAGACTCAGAGGTAAATGAGACAGTGCTCCGCTGATGTATCATTGAGCACAGTGCAGGTGCCCACTGGCATAGGCTATTTTCTCAGCCATTGACATTTGATTTCCCCATCGCAAATAATGAAGGTTCGTGTATAAATCCGTTCGGACCAGGTTGAAAAACAGAGTTCCTGTTGCCTGTACGGCGATCGCCCAGGAAGAAAATGACTTACGCAATTATTGAAGCCAGCGGCAAACAGTTTCGGGTAGAGCCCGGTCGATTTTATGATTTCGATCGCTTGCCAGTAGATGAAGAGGGTAACGTCGACATCGATAAAGTGTTGCTCGTTTCCCATGAAGGGGAAACGATGGTCGGTCAGCCGCATGTGCAGGGGGCCGTTGTCTCTGGGACTGTGATGCGTCATCTACGCGGACGCAAAATCATCGTTTACAAGATGAAGCCCAAGAAAAAGACCCGCAAAAAGCGAGGTCATCGTCAAGAACTGACTCGTTTAATGATTAATACCATCAGTGTTGGTGGCACCACTTTAGCGGGTGAAGTTCAAGAGCAGGCTGCGGCATCCTCAACGGCTGAATCAGATACTCTGCAAGCTTCAGAGCCGGTTGACGCTATAGCCCCAACTGCGGCTGAAGAAGAATAAAACTTTTCTCCATTCATTAGGTAATCATCATGGCTCACAAAAAAGGCACCGGCAGTACTCGTAACGGTCGCGATTCCAATGCCAAGCGCTTAGGTGTTAAGCGTTATGGTGGTCAAGTGGTGACTGCTGGCAGCATTCTAGTTCGTCAAAGAGGCACTAAATTTCATCCTGGCAATAACGTTGGTCGCGGTGGCGATGATACATTATTTGCTTTAGTAGATGGAATTGTGACTTTTGAGCGCAAGGGTAAGAGCCGCAAGAAGGTCAGCGTTTATCCCGCGGCGGAGTAATTAGGCATAAAGCGTTCAAGTTTTAAGTGCTTCAACTACAAAGGGCTGGTTACATTGCAATCAGCCCTGCCTTTTGCTTATCTATAGATTGAGATTTAGCTAATATTAGGAATACGCCTCAGAGGCAGACATTCTCGATATCTTTAGGGATGATGCTCATTTCATCAAGCTTTCGCTTTGATTAAGAACAGGCGTTAAGTTTTTCGATCAAAAAGGGATGCCAAGTTACTTTGGCATCCCCTCTCAAATCATTCAAAATTAAGACAGAGTTGTGACTTTTCAAACTCCCCAGCTAGCTAGTCCAAATAACCCATTAGAGTAGATGGGTTTGGATCAACTACGTCATTGGGAGCTATTGGGCGATTACCAGGCAGAAACTGTAAGTCAGAGATAGGCAGATTGCTGACTGCGACGGGACGATGCCCTGGCAACAAATCGGTTGTAGCAACCTCAAAGCCATTAGCCATAATGGGACGTTCACCAGCCATATCAAGACTGCCAACTACGTCAAACTCGCTTAAAGCGATGGGACGATGATTGGGCAAATACTCAGTTGGAGCAATGCGAGTTGAATCATCTAGAACAAACACGACCTCACCTGCATCCTTGGCCTCGGCCTTAACTAGATTACTCTTAGTCTGGCGACGAGACGAGGACTTAGTTGTCGACTTAGTGCTGCCTGTACTGCCAGATGACTTTGGCGTCGATTCTTCTTTGATAGTTCCGTTTTGGCTGGTCATGCGTCAACCTCTTACTGCTTGGGCGGATAGTTTTTTCTAATCAGTGAGCCAACTACAGACAGATATTTCGCTTATCCGTTCCCAGCTCACGGTTGTAAGGCGTAAATGTTGCTAACACTTTCAACTTTAAGCATGCGCCTGCAGCGTTCAGCAATCGTCAGCAATCATTAATTAATTATTATAGTTAAAAATGGTCACCGTTAGGTTCATAAATGGTTATGAGTCTTATAAAAATAGTGGGCTGAATTATTCAAAACGTTGACCTTCAAAGCTTTTCGTCAATTGTGTAGGGGATTAATTAGACGGGCAGCGATCGCCGTTATCGCCGGCAGTGGTAGGAGCCGTACCCTGATTCTGTCAGTCATGCGCTAATGTGTAAGGTAATCGAGGGGCCGTAACGGTTTCGACGTTTTGACGAAAGTCATTCTGTGATTCAGACCGAGAGGGAGTCTACTCTCGTTAATCCAGGCTCAAAACAAACGTAACTGCGAACAACATCGTTCCTTTTGCTCGCAAAGCCGCACCTG
>JBCCJU010000039.1:0-36751 GCA_039027715.1 Cyanobacteria bacterium P01_C01_bin.120 | reverse complement strand
GTGGGCACCACAAAATCACCCATGCTGGTAATGAAGACGAGTAGACAGCCCGCTGCAATGCCCGGTAGGGTTTGGGGCACGGTGACTTGCCAAAAGGTTTGGCGCGGGGTGGCCCCTAAGTCAGCCGCCGCTTCTAAAAGAGAAATGTCGAGCTTTTCAAGGGAGGCGTACAAAATTAGCACCATGTAGGGCAAAAAATTGTACGTTAAGCCAATGAAGACAGCCGCAGAGCTGTAGAGCCAGCTTTGCGTCGGCAGCTGCACTCCCGGAATCAGGCCGCTCAGCCCATTAATAAAGCTATTGAGCAAACCGGTAGGCCGCAAAATACTCGTCCAGGCATAGGCTCGCAGCAGTGACGAGGTCCACAGGGGCAAAATGAAGGCCACCACCAAAAAAATCCGCCAGCGGCGCGGCGCCATAATCGCCAGCCAGTAAGCAACGGGGAATCCCAGCAGCAAACAGGCCAGCGTCGACACCAGCGCATAGTAGAGCGATCGCCCAATCACTTGCAGATACACGGGATCGAATGACGCCGCTAGGGGATTGAATACCTGGAAGTAGTTGCCCAGGCCGTAGGAGCCGCCCACATCTTCAGGCCGCAGCCCCGGCACCAAACTAATTTCCAGGATCAGCAGCGTGGGCAATACTAAAAACAGTAGAAGCCAGATGCCAGCCGGGCCTAACAGGGCGACGGGACCCGTCAGCCGCCGCAGGAACTGGCCCCATCCAACTGCCAACCGTTTGCCCTGGCGCTCACCCAAAGAAGCACTCATAACGATTAGTCCTAGGCGCTAGTGGCGCGCGTCCAAAACTCATCAAAAGTGGCAGAAACTTCTTCATCTAGAGGGGCGATACCTTCGCATTTGGCCAGGAGTTCTTCCGACGGGAAGAGTTTTTCATTGCTCTTAAGCTCGTCGGAAAGGTTGTCGTAGGCAACACTATTCGGCGTCGCGTTGAACAGCGTTTCTGTGTTGAGCTGAGCAATTTCTGGGTCCAGGTTGAAGTTGATCCATTCGTAAGCAGCATCGACATTTGGCGCGCTTGTGGGAATCACTAGCGTATCGGTCCACACCGAGGAGCCACTCTCCGGAATGACGTAGTTGAGGCTGTCATCTTCAGCAATGCTGGAAAGCGCATCCACCGAATACGCCATCACTACGGCCAAGTCGCCGCTTAAGAGACCATCTTCGAAGCCAAAGGACATAAAGGACGCCAAAGCCGGTTTGATTTCGAGCAGCTTTTCATATGCTTCTTCAATTTCCGCCGGATCAGTAGAGTTATAGGAATAACCCAGAGACTTGAGCACCATCCCCATGGTCTCGCGCACGTCATCGAGCAGGGTCATGCGCTTCGACAGGGTGGAACTGTTTTCCCAGAGGTAATCCCAGTCTGTGGGTGCTTCGGTCAAAATGCCAGTGTTGTAAAGTAAGCCGGTGGTGCCCCAGGCAAACGGCACACTAAAGCTATTACCGGTGTCATAGACGGGGTCTTGCCACTTTTCAAAAATGTTTTCGATCCCGGTGATGCGGTCTTTGTCGAGACTGGTGAGCATGTTGAGCCCAATCATCTCTTGCACCATGTAGTCCGATGGGTAAATGATGCTGTAGGCATCACCGCCGCCTGCCTGCATCTTGGCCAGCATCGTCTCGTTGGAATCGTAGATGTCGATAATGACCTCAATGCCCGTCTTTTCCGTAAAGGCATTGACCATTTCGTCGTTAGTGTAGTCCGCCCAAGTGTACACGTGTAGGACGCCGCTATCACCGCCGTCGGCTCCGCCTTCCTCGGGGGTCGCCGCTGCTGGATCTTCTTCAGGAGCGGCTTGGTCAGCAATGTTTTGACGGCAGTTGGCGAGGGTGACGCCAGCGATCGCGGCGGCAGATCCTTGTAGAAAACGACGGCGAGTCGGGCCGAGTCGCTGTAATCGGGGGGGTAAATAGAGTGAGCGCTTGCGGGGCATTAGCAGAATTCCTCCCTAAAAATCTGAGACCAATGAGCGGAATAAGATACGAGACTATTAAACACTGACAAACATCTCTGTTTTACAGGCCACAGTTCAAGCTGCCAAAGCCAGGCAGTCAGCCGGCCGCCAAGAGACATAAACTGGCGTCTCTGTGGCCAGAGACTCCCCAGTTCTGGGCTGCATCACAGTTAAGCATTCTCCAGTTTGAAGCTGCACAACACAATGCAAATGAGTCCCCAGATACATGACATGTTTAACGTAGCCAGAATAGCAGTTTCCTTCGTTGAGCGGACGATTCTCACTGAGGTGAATTTTTTCAGGCCGAATACTCACGACCGCGGCCTTAAGATCTGAGGGAATTTCGGGCGATCGCTTAACCATGACTGCTGTCCCTTCTGGTGTCTGCACTCGCAGCACCTGACTATCGGCAAAGTTGACGGCCCCGTGTAGTAGATTCGTATCGCCGATAAAATCCGCTATAAACGGTGTTTTGGGACAGTCATAAATTTCTTTGGGAGTGCCGATTTGCTCGATATTGCCATCTTTCATCACAGCAATGCGATCCGACAGAGACAGCGCCTCTTCCTGATCATGGGTGACCATAATGAAAGTGATACCGAGCTGTCGATGCAGGTTTGACAGCTCCACCTGCATCTGCTTTCTCAGCTTGAGATCCAGAGCGCCTAACGGCTCATCCAATAGCATCACCGCTGGTCGGTTGACTAAGGCTCGGGCCAGGGCCACTCGCTGCTTTTGACCGCCGGATAGCTGGGCCGGATAGCGCTTGCCGAAGGCTTCCATTTTGACTAATCGCAGAGCATCCGTAACCCGCTGCTGCACCTGCGATCGCCCCATGCCCTTAATCCGCAGGCCAAAGGCAATGTTGTCCTTGACTGTCATGTGGTTGAAAAGGGCATAGCTTTGAAAAACCGTATTCACCGAGCGCCGATGAGCCGGCACCCGCCGCATGCTCTGCCCTTGAATGAGAATATTCCCCTCAGTCGGCTGTTCAAATCCGGCAATCAGCCGAAGCGTGGTGGTTTTGCCGCAGCCCGACGGTCCCAAAAGACTAAAAAATTCACCTTCTCGAATGGTCAGATTAATATCTCGAACCGCTGCTTCCCCATCAAAGTATTTAGAAACTTGCTGAAGTTCGACATCGGCCACCTTTTGGGCTTGGGTCCGAGAAATCGATGGAGAAACGGTCTGTGCCATGAAGGTAATCCCCTGAATTGTCGCAGAATCGCCGAAGCGCGTTTTTAGTTTAGAAGATGATTTGTTCTAAAGTGCCCGGTGAATTCTTAGACAGCATCATGCCATACGGTGAATGTTTACGTTAAATTTCGACATGCCTTCACTATTGAGAATCGTTGAACTAGAAAAAGTAAGCCCTGTAACCAAATTTGATACTGGCAGACAGATTGGGGCCACAATTATGACAACTAACGTCTTCTCACCTCAGGCAGCGATCAACCGGAAATGGCAGGACTATCGCCGAAATTAACAATAGACCGCTATTCTAGTTGGCATGTCGTCATGGGCAACGCCCAGTGGTGAGGAACAGACGATGACCTTAGAGTTTCCGTCTCGATTTCAGCTCCGCCTTGGCAAAGAGAGTGAGCGCACGGTTGGCAAGCACTTTCAAGCAGTGGTGGCGATGGTGGCCGTGACCAGTATCCTGTTTGGCGCGGTGGGCACGCGGCTGGCGCAGCTACAGCTCATTGAAGGACCGCTGAACCGCCAGCGAGCTGAAACGAATCGCATCCGTCTGGTGCCCAAACGTCCGGCGCGGGGGGCACTGCTCGATCGCAACGGCAAAATTTTGGCCAGCAGTCGCTTGTCCCATGCCATTTCCATCTGGCCAATCGCGCTGCCGCGGACCGAATGGCCGATGGTCGTTGCCCGGCTTGCCGATATTTTGAAAGTGCCCCCGGAAAGCATCCAGCAGCGGCTAGAGCAGGCAGGCTATGAATCCATTGAGGCAATTACTATTGCTCGCGGCATTAGCCCGGCCCAGGCAACAGCGATCGCGGAATTTGGCCACGAGCTGCCCGGCGTGCGTCTCGAAGCGGAGGCCGTGCGCAACTATCCCAACGGTGATTTGGCGGCCCATGTGCTGGGCTACACCGGCGAAATTACCCAGGAGGAACTCGACAGTGCCCAATATGCGGACTACCGCTTAGGCGACATCATTGGCCAGATGGGAGCTGAAGCTGCCTTCGAGCCCATGCTGCAGGGCGAGTGGGGCGGTCAACAGGTAGAAGTGGACAGCGCTGGACGAGTGCTCAGTGTTTTGGGCAATAAGGTCGCCGTGTCGGGTAACGATGTGCAGCTCACCATCGACATTGAGCTGCAAAAGCTAGCGGAGCAGGCGTTAGGCAACACCAAGGGGGCGATCGTAGCGATGGATCCGCGCTCTGGCGAAGTCCTTGCTCTGGCCAGTCGCCCCACGTTTGACCCCAACATTTTTACCACCAACATCACCGATGCCCAATGGGCCCAGTTACAGGGAGCCGAGCATCCTTTCCTCAATCGGGCTCTACAAGGATTCCCCCCCGCCAGTACTTTTAAGATCGTGACCACGGCTGCCGGCATTGAGTCGGGAGCCTTTTCCCCAGACACAATTTTGCCGACCTATGGCGCTATTACCATCGGCGGCATTGCTTTCCACGACTGGAACAATGTGGGATTTGGACCCCTGGGTTTTCGGGGAGCGATGGCCATGAGCAGCGACACCTTTTTCTATCAGGTCGGTCGTCGCATTGGTGGAGAAACGCTGATTCAGTGGACCCAGCGCTTTGGCTTTGGCAACAAAACGGGCATCGAAATTGGCGCTGAGGAAAGTTCCGGTCTTGTCCCCGACGATGCTTGGAAGCAAGAAAACCTAGGTTATGGGTGGTACGTAGGCGACACAATTAATATGTCGATTGGTCAGGGATTTTTGCAGACGACACCGCTGCAGGTGGCCGTGATGTTTGCGGTACCGGCCAATGGCGGCTATAGAGTCACTCCACATTTGCTCAAGGACAGCCGCACGCCTGATAATTGGCGCGAGTCGATGGAACTGCAGCCAGTGACGGTAGAGATTTTGCAGGATGGCTTGCGGCAGGTGATTTCTGGCGGCACCGCCCGAGCGCTCGATCTGCCCAATTTACCGCCCCTGGCAGGCAAAACCGGCACAGCAGAAGCCCCGCCCTATGAAAACCATGCCTGGTTTGGCGCCTATGCGCCAGCGGTCAATCCCGAAGTGTTGGTCGTCGCTTTTGCCGAACATTCTGGCGGTGGCGGTGGCTCAGTGGCCGCCCCTATAGTGAAACAGGTCTTGGAAGGCTACTACAAAAACTGGCAGAAATAGAAGAAGGTGAGTGGCGGAGTACAGCACTCGGAATTCGAAATAGGTTCTTGGTTATCGGCTATTTCCCTCAAGCACCCGAAAGTCCTGCGGGCAGTCTCCACCTTGCTTGAATGCTGTTAGGCCATACACCCCAGTATCTCATTACCCCATTACCCATTCACCCTGCCACCCTCGCACTCTCATTCTCCTACCGTCAAAAAGTGCATCCACTGACTAGTCTGCTCGGGGGCAAGTCGCAGTCGATGCTGTACGTCGCTCCAATTGGTGAAGGGAGCTCGCCGCCGTTCGTTGATAATCCGCTCGGCGATCGCCGGCCCCATGCCAGGCAAAGTCATCAATTGGTTGACGGTGGCGTGATTTAAGGAGCCCAGGACCGGGGCTGAAATGACGCTGTCGTCATCGTAATAGCAAAATTGCAGGACTGGACTAAGGGGCAACAGGCGTTGATGGGGCAACTCCAGAGCGGCGGCCACATCGTCTAGAGCATAAAACACCACTCCCTGACGACTCAGGCCCGCCAGCAGTCGCGCCTGGTGAATGGAAATTCCCGGCAGCCGCAGCCAGTCATCAACAGTGGCTTGGTTAACGTCAATCTGAATGCCTAGATCAGCCGCGATCGCCACTTCCGCTGGCGTTTCTAGTCGGGCTAATGGGTCGCGCTGCAAGCGCTCCCGCAGAGGATGAAAGTGCTGGCGCCAAGTTTTAACCGTCTGGCGCGGCAGCTTTGATAATACTTGCACAAAGTTAGCTATCACCTCATCCCCGCTCACTCGTCAATTTCTGGTTAGCTGAGCTTGGTCAGCAAACTGCGGCGATTTTGCTCAAATTCTTGCTCTGAGATAAGACCCTCTTGGCGCAGCTTTTCCAACTCTCTGAGGGCAGTAGCGATCGCCTGCGTCTGCTCTGAGGTCGCAACACCGTCATTCGGCACTGCAGCAGTATCTATCAACCCATAGCTGCGCTGCCATCGTGATAAGAACCATACGCCCTCAACGGCGCAGGCAATGCGAGGAATCTGCGTCCATCCCAGCAGCAAATAAATACCGCCCCAAACCGGTTGCCCCAAGTAAAACTTGTGAATACCCGTGATGGGAATGGGCAAAGGACTAATTGCCCCGGCCAACGCCAACGCCGCCGCAATCTGCCATTGTCGTGGTGATAATGCCTTACCGTCCATATACGCAGTCGGAACAGGAAATTGCTACATCTCTTATTAAAGATTCCTGTCGCCTCACTCTAACGCAAGAAGAATGAGATGAATAGTACAGAAGCCGAAAACTGCCAATGGTCGTCAATCAACGGAACAGCCTCGTTCCCCGACTTACAATATAAAACTACTTTCGCGCACAAAATGAAGCCGCTTACCGTCCTTAAAAGTAGATAAAAGCCCTACATTTTCGATTCTATGAATTACTTAAATCAGCAGTCCTTAAATTGGTTAAAAAGTCTCTCAGAATTGATAAATTTGGACAAAGCGTGGAGGTTCGTCAGCCCAATTCTCCAATGGGCCAAGGGGTATTAAACGAATGCGGGCCTAAATGAAGCGATCGCAGCATCAATTCTCTCCTGGTTGAAAATTTCAAATTAACAGCAGCCCCCTTATGCTGGCGGTCAACCACCGCTGCCACATAGAACAGTTGGTCTCGCTCAAGACTGCTGCATTGGTAAAGACTAAAGAAATGTCAGCACTTAACTGCCATCACAAATAGCTGAAGGCGCTAACCTAGTTTTAGTTGGTCTTTCATCCTTCGTTTCTAGCCTGTTTCTGATTATTGGTACCGCAAAATCTTCTCCCGTTCTAATTTGCCCTTTTTCGTACGGTTTGCATGACATCACCGGCTTTCTCCCCTGACTGGCTCAAACAGTTTTCTGACCCCTATGCCATTTTGGGGGTTTCGGTCGCGGCAGATGAGCGACGCATCGCCAAACGCTATCGCCAGATTGCCAAACGTCTGCACCCTGACCAACTGCTAGGGGCCCATGCCGAGCAGCGGGAATTTGCCAACACCGTACTCACTCGCTTGGTAAATCCAGCCTATCAACGACTGAAGCAAGACAAAGGACGTGCCGAAACCTTGGCCACGCTACGGTTTAAAGTGCGACGGCTAACTCGCGAAAATCAGCTTAATTTCCAGGGTGACTTGTCAAAACAGCTGTTCGGGATTGATGAAGCTGAAGTTGAGATTTTATACGAAAAGGGACTAACCGAATTATCCGAAAGTCAGTATGCCTCGGTTGAAAATTTTACTACCCAAGCTGCCGCGATCGCTGAGCTTAATCTGGCTTACTTGAGGCGTAAGATGGGTGACCCAGTAATCCGGGAAAAGCGGACGGGTCTTATGTCGGCTAGTAGCTCAGCAGTGGTTAACAAGGGCAGTGAAGCCGCCCCTACCCCGGCAAAGTCCAAGGAAGCTCAGACTGTAGACTATGGCCAGCGCCACGTGATGCGAGCCAAAACCTACATCGCCAGCAAATCATATGCTGAGGCCGTCCAGGAATTACGGGATGCGGTCCGTATTGAACCCAATAACAGCAACTATCACACAATGTTGGGGCAAGCCTATCTAATGCAAAAAATGGTTGGAATGGCCAAAGTTCATGTTCGCCAGGCACTCAAGCTCGATTCGCAAAATGCTGTCGCTCGCAAATATGCGAAGCAATTGGAAATTGAGCTGCCGTCATCCGCAACAGCTAGCAACAAGCCTAAAAACGTTAACGGCCATGCTAAAAAAGGTGGCTTATTCAGCTTCTTTGGTTCTAGGCGGGTTGAGAAGTAGGGTTTTCTCACCTTGGCCAGCGCTGTGGAAATCACATAGTATCGGTGTATTCACAAATTAACTGCAGAAGCGCTGGTTACCAGCACGGTAGGCGGGTTATGGTCGTCCTTTCAATAGCAGCTAAATCTGTTTATATCAGACAACAGTTAATACTTAATGGTTAGTCAGCGTACGAAAAGGTAATGGGAATCTTTGACTCAGAAATTGTGCAACAAGAGGCCATGTCCCTGTTTCAGGACTATCAAAACTTGGTAGAAATGGGCGGCAGCTATGGCAAATTTGATCGCGAGGGTAAAAAGCTCTACATCCAGCAGATGGAAGATGTTTTAGAGCGCTATCGGATTTTCATGAAGCGATTTGAGCTGTCCGACGATTTCATGGCGAAGATGACTGTAGAACAGCTCAAAACGCAGCTTGGCCAAGCGGGCATGACGCCACAGCAAATGTTCGAGCAGATGCACACAACGCTAGAGCGCATGAAGTCCGAAATTGGCGAATATTAAGGTGGCATCACCTGCAGTCTCTGATGCCCTTGGTTCAAGATTCTGTCTGTTGTGAATTAGTCGCCTTTTGCTCCAAAATTGCCGAACGACCGTTAAATGCGCTCATAGTCGCTTCTGTGCCTTGTTTAATTAGCGTCTCAGTTGCATCCACTGCCCAATCAAGCGCTTTATTGACCAATAAAGCTTCATCAGGGGCAAATTTGCCGAGCACATGAGCAACTACGGCTCGATTGCGATCGCCTGCACGCTGAGTGCTCCCAATCCCTACCCGTAAACGAGGAAATTCCTGAGTGCCAAGATGGGCAATCATCGACTTCATACCGTTGTGTCCACCAGCGGAGCCATTTGGGCGAATCCGCAGCTTGCCCAGCGGCAGAGCCATGTCATCGTAAATCGTTAAAACGGACGTAGTAGCCAGCTTGTACCAATCAACTACCGCGCGGGCCGATTGACCAGAGCGATTCATATAAGTAGTGGGCTTAAGCAGAGCAATTTTTTGCCCGGCGATCGCCATACCTTCACCAAACTCTCCGTGAAACTTACGGTGACTACTGAGGCTGATTTGCCAGCGCTGGGCCAGTGCATCCACCACATCAAAGCCGACATTGTGGCGAGTTCGGGCATATTTCTCGCCAGGGTTGCCCAAGCCCACAATTAATCGCACAGAATCCGTCATGTCGCTGGAGCACACCGCTATTGAGCTGAGGTTGTCGGAACATCAGATACTGGCTCTTCAGCAGCAGTTTGTGAGATTGAAGCGCCTTCGGTAGATTCACCATCAGCATCGTTGGCAACAGCAGTCAGCTGATCTTCAGGCAGCGCTTTCGGATCGGGCCGTTCAATTTCAGCCTTCATTGGCGTCTTCAAAGAGTTTTCTAATTCAGCTGTTTCCCGTTTCAACTCGGTCTCAAACTCTTGCTGAGCCTTCTTAAAACTGCCCAGTGCTTGCGCCAAGCTACGACCAATCTCTGGCAGCTTTTTGGGGCCAAAAACCAATAGCGCAATCACTAAAATCAGCGCCATTTCTGGCAGACCGATACCAAAAATGTTCATGCTGTCCTCCTGTCTTCCAGATGGCTGAAACTACCTACACACTACCGCAACAATTGACCAATGCTGGCATTGAGCAGCATCAGTAATAATGGAAAGGGGCAGAAGAAATACGCTTCTGCCCCCAAAATGTTGCTAATAACCGCCAGAGTAGCTGCGTCCCATGACCTCAAACTTCATAAGCGTCGGATGCAAACATTCGTCCCACGCATGGGCAATCCCCTTAAAGGTAAGGCTGAGATGCCGTCAATGTTGCTTAAATCCCTAAGCTACGCCAGTCAACATCTACATCCTGCAAAATCAAAGAAGAATTGTAGAGCTGAAGAATAATTAGCAAGAAAACGAAGAATAGCCCGATGAAGATGGCCATCACTGGCGTGGTTCCCCATCCGGGAACCACCTTACCGTATTCAGAATTGAGAGGCTTCAAGAGATTGCTTAGCCGCGTTTGTTGTGCCATCGGTATTTAAACCTATAACCACTTTACATTTCGTAATTAAAATATTATAAGATGAGAGGGTATGAAGAGGAAAAAATTATCATGGAACCCGCAACAGTTCTTATTATTTCTGTGGCTGGGATTGTCGCTGCTTTCACTGCCTTTGCAGTCTACACTGCTTTTGGTCCGCCTTCTAAGCAGCTTGTCGATCCTTTTGATGAGCATGAAGATTAAGCTTGTTCCAAAGCACGAGCCTGCATTAAGTTGGTTCTTCAATCTGGCGGTTTGATTTTCAGCGGTTGACGGCAATGTAGCTGCTGATTCGTTTGAGAAGCTGACATTAGTTTGTCAGCTTTTTTTTGTAGCTGCTGAAAATCCTCCCGTTACAAATTTCCAACGCTTTAGATAACGGCAGTTTCGTCTCAAGGCAGGCGCGATTCGATGTGATGCTTCGCTACTTATGATTGGGAAAATGCCTTAGGCAGTTTGATCACTTGATTGGCGATCGCCGTGCCCAACAAAATAAAAATTCCGCCGCCACCATCGACACGGTGATGGCTGCCTCAAGAATCAGGGCGCTCCACAAAGATGCACGTGGCGGGCAATGGTAGCCACGTCGGGCTGCTGCTGCCATACGCTTGAATAAACGCGAGCGCCGCCATCACGCGGTCACAATCTATCGTCGCCGACCGAGCAGCTAAAGCGCCAGAGTCTGTCATAAATGGCCACCGTCAATACCTGAAACTGTTCTCCTTGCGCTATCAAAACCTAAGCCCAGCGGCGGTCCAGTTTGTGGGAAATCAACTGCCGCTCTGTCCCACAAATCAGCCTTGATTACTTACCTTATTTACTTCATCTACCCATGCATCCTCACACCCTGCCACTCTGCACCCAAGCCCTGCGGGCAGGCTTTGCCTTGCTTGAATGCCGTCAGGCCATACACACCCTCACACCCTGCTGTCTTTACAGCTAAACCAGCAGCAGCGAACCGCTCAATATAGCCCGTCCCCATCGGGAGAGAAAAAACCCGATGCGAAACTTAATTTTCACCAAAAATGTTTGTATTTCCGCCTGCTGATGTGTTCTAAAAATCGCAACCCCTGCTATATTCGGGAACCATCAAGTACAGAGCTGTGTTGATTTATAAACCGGCTCCCTGAGCACTGGCGATTAGTCAGGAAGAGTATTGCTGAAGTGACTCATTTTCACTTCTCTTTCGGCCCTGAACTAGCTAGTCAAATCTGGGCTTGAGGATTCTTCCCAAAGTTACGGGAAAGAGGCTTGCGGCGATCGCAGATCGGCCAAGAGTCAGCAATCGCTTAGCTTTGGGAATTTGAAGCCAATTTTTAGGTCATTCTTGGGATACCTGGTATGATACGCCTGATATTGGTGTGGTGTGGCATGTTGAGGAGTGTATAATGCTGAATTCCGTGAATTTCAGCGGTCGGCCTTTCCATTTCATCGGGATTGGCGGAATTGGAATGTCTGCGTTGGCTTACGTCTTAACGCAGCGGCAGTTACCAGTTTCAGGGTCAGATGTCCGGCTGAGTCATATTACTCAGCGACTTCAGGAGGCCGGAGCACATATCTTTTGGCGACAAGAGGCCGATAATCTCAGATTTTTTGAGCGGGATGTAGTGCCCCAAAATGGTGGTCATTCTTTCATCTCGTATGCTCAATCGCTCCCTAAAGTATTGCCTCAGGTGGTCTGCTCGACGGCAATTAATGACAGCAATGACGAATACCGGGCAGCCTTGGAAATGGGTTGTCCTATATTTCATCGCTCTGATATCCTGGCAGCCTTGATGAATCAGCGCCAAAGCATTGCGGTGGCCGGTACCCACGGTAAAACTACAACCAGCAGCATGATGGGCTACGGGTTGTTGGCTGCGAATGTTGATCCGACTGTTGTTGTAGGTGGCGAGGTCTCAGCCTGGGATGGCAATGCCCGCCTCGGCAACAGTGATTGGTTTGTAGCTGAGGCCGATGAATCCGACGGCTCTCTGGTTAAGCTATCAGCCACGATTGGCATCATTACTAATATTGAATTAGATCATCCCGACCACTACAGCAGCTTGGATGATGTCGTCGATATCTTTCGCCAATTCGCCAGAAACACTGAGACATTAATTGTTTCCGCCGATTGTGAAACTATTGAACGCTACATCACCGCTGACATCACCTATAGTGTGGAGCCTGGTAAGCAAGCCGACTATACGGTCAGTGACGTTGTGTTTGGCGCTACCGGTACCCGTGCCGTCGTCTGGGAACAGGGCACCCGTCTAGGTATTTTGCATCTCTCTGTGCCGGGTAAACACAACTTAAGTAATGCCTTAGCCGTGATTGCCGCTGGTCGCCGCATGGGACTTGACTTTGCCGACCTGGCAGCAGGGCTATCAAAATTTGAAGGGGCGCGACGACGATTTGAGCGCCGCGGATTTTACAATGGCATCCAGTTCGTCGATGACTATGCCCATCATCCGAGTGAAATTAAAGCCACCCTATCAACGGCTAGTTTGCTCAGAACTAACGAAAGTCTAGGTGCCGCCGTGAGACGAGTGGTAGCCATCTTCCAGCCCCACCGCTACAGCCGCATTACAGCATTCTTAGATGACTTTGCGGAGGCCTTTGCCGATGCTGATGAAGTGATTGTGACCGACGTCTACGGTGCGGGTGAAGTGGCGCCAACCAACTTTTCGACCAAGAAAGTGGGTCAGGCGATCGCCCTGCATCATCCTCATGTCCAATATTGTCCGTCGCTAGACGCGGTTAGTACAGTTTTGAAAGAGCGCCTACAGCCTGGTGACATTGCTTTGTTCTTAGGGGCTGGTAACCTCAACCGGATTATTCCGGAAGTCATGGAGCCCTTTATGGCAGCGGAAATGCAGGCGGTGCAGCAGGCTTAATTGAGCGATCGCAGCAGCCTAGTTTCAAGGGTAAGATAGGGTGTTCTCCGTGGATGCGACTAAACCGCGTCAATATCGGTAGTCGTAGTTTTTTCAGCGTCTTTGAATGCCCACTGGCATCGTTCACACAGCAAGCGCTTCAGACTTAGTTGCCATGGTTATAAAAACGCCAGTTTTAGATGGACGTGGTTTAACGTGGTTCAGCAGCTAAAATTCCCTCTGAAACAAAACGTTTCTCTGGCCAGCTTTACTTCTTATCGAGTGGGTGGGGTTGCTGACTGGTTTGTTCTGCCAAAAACCTCCGAAGCGGTCATCGCAAGCTTGGCCTGGGCCAGTGAAAGAGAACTACCCATCACTTTTTTGGGCGGTGGTTCCAATCTGTTGGTGAGCGATCGCGGCGTGCGCGGGCTGGTGGTTGGCACCCGACATCTGCGGGGCGTCACCTTTGATGAAGCAACCGGAGCGTTTACGGCAGCGGCTGGCGAACCATTACCAAACTTAGCTTGGAAAGCGGCGCGGCGCGGCTGGCGAGGCTTTGAGTGGGCCGTTGGCATTCCCGGCACGGTTGGTGGCGCGGTCTTTATGAATGCGGGAGCCCATGGGGCTTGCGCTGCCGATAGCCTGATTGAGGCCAAAGCAGTGACACAGTCGGGAGAAATCGTCACCCTGACCCCGGCCAGCCTGAAATTTACCTATCGCACCTCTAGCCTGCAGTCTCAGATGCGCTTTGTGACACAAGCAACCTTTCAGCTTCATCCTGGCCATGACCCCGATGTCGTGATGGCAGAAACTCAAGCGGCTCTCGAAAAGCGTCACTCAACTCAGCCTTACCATTTACCGAGCTGTGGCAGCGTATTTCGTAATCCGCTGCCCCACACTGCCGGCTGGCTGATTGAGCAAACTGGACTTAAAGCTTGGAAGATCGGGCAGGCGCAAGTATCTCCCATGCATGCCAACTTTATCGTCAACACGGGTGGGGCCACGGCGGACAACGTTTTGAACCTAATCCATTCCGTACAAGATCGGGTGGAGGAAAAATGGTCTGTGCGGCTACATCCTGAAGTGCGGTTGCTGGGCAGCTTTGAACCCTCGGCCAATAGGGCGCCCTGCACTGATACTCTGTGAGTACGATACCGACTACCCTGTAAGCACAATTATTAAATGCTCGCTTACCGCCACTAGTTTTGGAATTGCAGAACCTCGCAAGCTGTGATCAAATGAAGAGAGAAAAACTTTGAAATACGAGCTGCTTGCACACCCATGGATCTTCACTTATCAACTCAGTCAGTAGCCAATTGGACCGGCGATTGCCTAGCCGTCGGCGTGACCGAATCTGATTTACCGCTGACCGGAGCCCTGGCAGACTTAAACACTAAACTATCGGGACTGGTGCAGGAGCTGATTGATGAGTCTGAGTTTAAGGCCGCCGCTGACAGCAGCGCTGTAATTCGGGTCGGCAAAGACCATTCCGTGCATAAGCTAGCGCTGGTGGGATTAGGTAAGGGAGAAGACCTGACGATAGAAACGCTGCGCCGGGCTGGGGCGATCGCGGCTCGACTGGCCAAAAAAGAAAAATGTAAAGTTCTGGGAATTAGCCTGCCAGCTTGGCAGGATGATGCTTCTTTGTCAGCTCAAGGAATTTGCGAAGGCGCGTTGCTAGCGCTGCATGAAGACACTCGTTTCAAATCGGAAGCGAACAGCAAAAGCTTTGCCATCGAACGGATTGAACTGTTGGGATTGCCGGACGAGGCGCCAGCGCTGGCGCGAGCCCAGCAGATTGCAGACGGCGTGATTTTGGCGCGTGAGTTAGTGGCTGCGCCTCCCAATGTGGCCACCCCAGCCATGCTTGCCGAAACGGCTGAAGCAATTGCCCACGACCACGGAATCGACGTCGAGGTGCTCGATCAGGAAGCCTGCGAGGCGCTGGGCATGGGCGCATTTTTAGGGGTCGCCCAAGCTTCTGATCTGCCGCCTAAGTTCATTCACTTAACCTACAAACCAACGGCCACCCCTAGCCGTAAGCTGGCCATTGTTGGCAAAGGTCTCACTTTTGACTCTGGTGGGCTTAATTTGAAAGCTGGAGCCGGCAGCATGATTGAAATGATGAAGTTTGACATGGGCGGTGCTGCGGCAACGCTGGGAGCCGCCAAGGCGATCGCGCAACTGAAGCCCAATGTGGAAGTTCATTTCATCACTGCCGCCGCTGAAAATATGATCAGCGGTCATGCGCTTCACCCTGGCGATGTGCTTACCGCGTCAAATGGCAAAACCATTGAGGTCAATAATACTGATGCGGAAGGGCGGCTTACCTTAGCCGATGCGCTGGTGTTTGCAGAGAAGCTGGGCATCGATGCCATGATTGACGTGGCCACCTTGACAGGAGCAAGCATTGTGGCGCTGGGCGATTCGATTGCCGGACTGTGGAGCCCCGATGATGAACTGGCGGGAGAAATTGTGGGGGCGGCAGCGATCGCCGGCGAAAAGCTGTGGCGCATGCCTCTGGAAGAAAAGTATTTCGAGGGCATGAAGTCTCTGGCGGCAGACATGAAGAATACTGGCCCACGCTTTGGGGGAGCCATTACTGCGGCTCTGTTTCTACAGCAGTTTGTTAAAGAAACTGCCTGGGCCCACCTCGATATTGCCGGTCCTGTCTGGAATGAGCGGGAAAACGCCTACAACAGTCCGGGAGCCACTGGCTATGGGGTCCGCACCCTAGTGCAGTGGGCATTGTCATAGCTTCAACAAAAGCCGCCCGCCAAGAATTGATCATCAGCTATTGATCAGCGATTAGCTAGAGCGGCTACAAATAGACCATGTTAGATTCACCATCGGGCGAAAGGCCAACACCAACGGCAGAATCCTGGAGAATCGGCCCAATTTTGACTGCCACCGGTGCCATTTCAGTTGGAAAAATATAGATGAATAATCGCACCGCCGCCTAGAATTTTGATTCTCCGCATCAAAGAGGGGCTTAGTCAATATCACTGAAATTTATTTACCTCGTCACAAAACGGCTGGACTTATTAGTGTTAAGCGGACTACAAGATGCCTTACAAAGTCCAAAAAAGAGCCTCCAGATTTACTTAACGCTTGTAGAATCGTGGCGTTAATCCCTGAAAAGGAATCGCGGGATGCTCAATTTACTGTCGCTGGTGGGGATGGCGGGACTGTGTGCAGTGGCCTGGCTAGGCTCAGAAGACCGACGGCGAACGCCTTGGAAGCTAATTATTTGGGGCATTGGTTTGCAGTTGGCGCTGGGACTGCTGATTTTTCGCGCTCCGCTTACCCGCGAGGTCGTGGTTTGGTTGAGCGGTTTGCTCAATGCCCTGATTGATGCTTCTGAAGCCGGTGCACGATTTTTATTTGGGCCGATTTTAGTTCCTGATCTCGGGGAACAAGTGGGGCCACAGGGGGCCGGGCGCTGGCTAGCCCGGGCGCTGACGCCGCCTTTTACGGCTGTACCCGGAGATCGCTTGGGGGCTGATAACTTGGGCTTGGGATATATTCTGGCATTTCGCGCTTTGCCACAGGTGATTTTCTTTGCGGCTATCTTTAATCTGCTTTACAACTTAGGCGTGATTCAGCCCGTAGTGCGAGTGTTTGCCAGGTTCTTTCGCAGCGTGATGAACATCAGCGGGGCCGAGTCACTGGCCGGCGCAGCCAATATTTTTGTCGGCATTGAGTCGGCGATCGCCATCAAACCATTCCTGGAAAGAATGACCCGCAGCGAGCTCTGTGCCATCTTGGCCTCCTGCTTCGGCTCCATCGCCTCTACGGTATTGGGACTATACGCTGGTTATCTGCGCGGCACCTTTCCGGCGATCGCCGGTCACCTGATGTCGGCTTCGATATTAACGATTCCCGCTGCCTTTGTGATGGCGAAAATCTTGGTGCCTGAAAAAGATGAGCCCGAGACTTTAGGCAAAGTGCCCCAGCTAGTTCAATCGGACGAAAAGAAAAAAAGTCCGATGGATGCGCTGATTTTGGGGGCGCTAGACGGGGTCAAAATGGCCGTTGGCATCGCGGCTTCTTTGATTGCCATTCTGGGCCTAGTGGCTCTGCTCAATCTAATTTTCACCGCTCTAGCCGGCTTGCAAACGAGCCAAATCGCTCTGCTGCGGCCCATTGGTCAACTCTTCAGCGTCATCACCCTAGACAACATCACCGGGGTACTATTCCTACCGCTGACTTTTCTTACCGGCGTTTCCTTCGACTGGAATGAGCTGTGGACTTCCTCAGTACTCATTGGCCAAAGGCTCTTGAAAACTGCTATCCCGCCCTACATTGCCCTAGCCGACCTATCAGCAGCCGGGGCGCTGAGCGATCGCGCCCTAGTCATCATCAGCTACGTTTTGTGCGGTTTTGCCCACGTGCCCTCAGTCGGCATCTTTGTGGGGGGGCTTGCAGGACTGGTGCCCTCCCGCAGTAAAGACATCTCTGAACTCGGCTGGAAGGCACTTTGGGCGGGTACTTTGGCGACATTGATGACCGGCTGTGTTGCTGGGGTTTGGTTTTATGAAGGAACTGCTGTGCTGGGTCGCTAGAACGGCGATGCCGCGCCACGCGAAAATTCTCACCCTGGTTTTTCAAGACAGTCTCGAATAAACCAGGCCGAGCCTGATAGCGGCAGTCTTGAGCAAATAGGAAGTAGTTCCTGCGAGGCTGACAATCACCACAGTAAAAAGTCAGCTCTATTTAGCCCTCTGAATGACCGGGGCCGAGCCAGTTGCAGCCGACCAGCTGAACTCAATCTTTATTCGTCAGCAGAGAAACATAGAGAACGTTTAGCTTTGCTTTACAATTTGTCCAAAGCTTTCAATTGCTTTCGCTTGGTCTGCTCTTCCTTCGTTACCTCCAAGAAACATAACCGTTATGAGTACCGGATATCTCGCCCTCGTTCTACATGCCCACTTGCCCTTTGTGCGCCACCCAGAGAGCGACTTTGTCCTAGAGGAAGAATGGCTGTTCGAAGCGATTTCAGAGACTTATGTGCCGCTCATTACGATGTTTGAAGGTCTGCAGCGGGACGGAGTCGATTTCAAATTGACTATGAGCATGACACCTCCCTTGGTTTCAATGCTGCGCGATCCCTTGCTGCAAGAGCGCTTCGACGAACACCTGAGCAAGTTGGAAGAGCTAATCGAACTCGAAGTTGAGCGGAATGAACATAACGGCCATCTGCGTTATTTAGCTGAGCATTATGCCAACGAGTTTGGTCACGTTCGAGAAATTTGGGAGAAGTACGACTGCGATCTGGTTAAGGCGTTCAAGAAGTTTCAGGACAGCAATAATTTAGAAATTATTACCTGCGGCGCTACCCACGGCTATTTCCCGCTGATGAAAATGTATCCCGAGGCGGTATGGGCGCAAATTCAAGTTGCTGTAGAAAGCTATCAAGAACATTTTGACCGACCGCCTAATGGCATTTGGCTGCCTGAGTGCGCCTATTATGAAGGCGTTGAGCGGATGTTGGCGGATGCGGGGCTGCGCTATTTCCTCACCGATGGCCATGGAATTTTGTATGCTCGTCCACGACCACGATTTGGCTCTTATGCTCCGATCTTCACAGAGACTGGGGTCGCCGCCTTTGGCCGCGATCACGAGTCGTCGCAGCAGGTCTGGTCTTCGCAAGTGGGCTATCCGGGAGCCCCAGAGTATCGGGAATTCTACCGCGACCTGGGCTGGGATGCGGAGTATGAATACATCAAGCCTTACGTGATGCCCAATGGCCAACGCAAAAACGTCGGCATCAAATATCACAAGATTACGGGCAAAGGGCTCGGGCTTTCTGATAAGGATTGGTACGATCCCTATTGGGCAAAGGAAAAAGCCGCCGAACATGCAGCCAACTTTATGTTTAACCGCGAGCGGCAGGTCGAACATCTGCACGGCATCATGAATCGCCCGCCCGTTATCGTGTCGCCCTATGATGCCGAACTCTTTGGTCACTGGTGGTATGAGGGGCCGTGGTTTCTCGATTACCTATTTCGGAAAACGTGGTTTGACCAGGGTACTTACGAAATGACCCACTTAGCCGATTACCTGCGAATTAATCCGACACAGCAAATTGCCAAACCTTCCCAATCTAGCTGGGGCTACAAGGGTTTCCATGAATATTGGCTAAATGAGACCAATTCTTGGATTTATCCGCACCTCCATAAAGCAGCAGAGCGGATGATTGACTTGGCCAAGCGAGAACCCGTCGATGAGTTGGAGTGGCGAGCGTTGAATCAGGCTGCCCGGGAATTGCTGCTAGCGCAATCGTCTGACTGGGCTTTCATCATGCGCACTGGCACCATGGTGCCCTATGCCGTTCGCCGCACGCGATCGCACCTCTCCCGGTTCACCAAACTGTGGGAAGACATCAACAACAACAAGATTGACTCTGGCTGGTTGGTAAAGCTGGAAGCGATCGACAACATCTTTCCCAACATCAACTATCGGGTTTATCGACCCCTATAGCAGAGTCAGCGATCGCTGCCGCCCATGGGTCTCGCAGCTATTTGCCGTGGCCAGATTTCGGGCCCAACAGCACCCCACTGAACTCAGCCTTGATCTCCTTTGTCCAGAGAATTGATAAAGCTCTTCCAGGCCTGGTCAACCCACCCTGACTCTTTGATCCCCCGCCCTTAAGGCTCTGAAATATCGGTCAAATCTGGCCCATCGGGTATCGCGGTGGAATTCCATTCAATCTCAGGCATATCCTGAGCCGCTTCTCGCAAGGCGATTTCCCAGTGCTTGCGCATCTTAATCAGGTAAGGATCGCCGGCGACAAACCGGGCCTTATGTTCAATTTGGAAGCTATCGGTGTGATACATGATGAGATTTATCGGTGGCCCCACCGACAAATTTGACCGCATCGTCGAATCGATGGACAGCAGCGCAAACTTGGCGACTGCTTCAACTGGCGTTTCGAAAGTCAAAGTGCGGTCAAGAATGGGCTTGCCGTATTTATTTTCACCAATTTGCAGAAAAGGCGTCTCGGGAGTGCTGCGGATGCAATTACCCTGGCTATAAATCAGATAAAGCTCTGGCGCTTCCCCCTTCACCTGACCACCTAGCAAAAAGCTACATTGAAAATCGATATTGTCCTTTTGCAGCCAAGGACGGTCAATTTCCTGCATATTGCGAGTACAGGTACCGATATACCGAGCAATGTCGTACATGGTCGGCAAGGTATGCAGATTGGCCTCCGCGTTGGTAATCAAATCACGATCGAGGGCGTGCAAAACTGCCTGAGTCATCGAAAGACTGCCAGATGTACAAAGAATTAAGGCGCGATCGCCCGGCACCGAAAAATCGAACAGTTTTCGATAGGAAGAAATATAGTCCACCCCGGCATTGGTGCGGGAGTCAGCAGCAAGCAACACACCTTGCTGTACATGAATGCCCAAGCAATAAGTCATGTCAATATCGGCACAATGAGTAATGTTTGAAGCGGTCGTGGGTTGGATTCAGGAAAAAACAAGTGAATTTAGGTGTTTTAGGCCGCATTGGCCAGGATTTCAGCCTTTGCTTTAGGGAATTGAGGCAGCCATGATCATGCCGCTCGCGCGAATTTTTTCTAGCATTTATTGATCATACGCCGAGTTTCGCACAGCTCGAATCTTCCTCCCTGTCAGTGTGAGTATCTTGCTCGCGATGGTAACTGCAGTGACAGCTCAATTTCGCCGTTGAGCACTGTAGCCGCTGCCAAGACCGTTGGGACAAGACGATTTACATTCATCCTCGAAAAATTGCTTAAGACTCAACCGAAGTCGTTTCAACAGCAGCAAAAAACCGACTGAGCTCCTGACTCCGGGCCCCGTACACGTCGCTGATCTGCTGCTCACAGCAGGCGATCGCAAATTCGTCCATGGCCTCCGGCTCGATACCAAACATGCGGCTAAACGTGTCCGCCTGCACACGGCAAAAATTGGGCCGAGTCTCGTAAATTGTGCAGCCGCGACTGCTATGGTCATAGTGAATGCACCAGCCGTCAGCGCCGACCAAACTCAAGTAATAAGCGAGTTCTTCAGTAGTGAGATACTGATCAAGGTCAGGGCGATCGCTTGGGTCGAGATGACAGCAGGCTCCACACCTCCGAATACATTGCCAATGTGCCATGTGACAGGTCGAAATTTTCCCTTAGAATTTTGTAAAGTTAGTTAAATGCGCGTTCCCACCAGCAGATAAGATAACGCTATTAGATCTCTAGAACGGCCAAATTTTGTTGTCTGGGAGGACTCATGGAGTTCATTTCAAATTTTGTTAGCGGCATCAACATTGAACTTATCGCTCAGCTCACTATGCTAGCGATGATTGTGATTTCTGGGCCCATCATTGTCTTCCTACTGGCAGCACGCGGCGGCGACCTTTAAGCTGTAGCCGGATTGCCTTCACGATGTGGCGGGGCGTCTGTCACTCTAGCATTTTTCTGAAATCTGCCCTGTTGATGCGATTTTCTTGTCAGGAAAATCGCATCTATTTTGCATAAACTCAGCTTTTATTGCGATCGCCACTAGCATAGTTTGCTTTACTCCAAGGATTTTGTTCAGGGATAGATTATCATCACAAAAACTCGCGGGTTTTGTTGTTTATGGTCTGTCTAGAGACTAAACGGGCCAATCCTGCATATTAGCGACGGCGACGTAGATTGAAGAGGTTCCGCCGTCGCGCTGCGTAAAAGAGAACTATCTAAAGTGTAGAGTCAACAGCCACTGCTCTGAGAAGCGCCTATCTTAAAGAGCAAACCTCATCGCTGCATCTGACTGCGGCCCTTTCAAGTTCCAATTTTCGGGAACCCAGATGTAACGTTTGCCAGATTCAGGGGGGGCTTAAAGGGTAATGAGTAGGTCAAAAAGGTGGAAGAAGAGTAGAAAGAATTTGCTCTGATCACTCACCGATATTATGCAAGCCAGATTATGTAAGCCGACCTCAGAGAATTGGCGCTGCGTACTGCTGTCTCAGTGAAGGTAGAGAAAACCGCCAATTTAGGCGGTTAAACGCCATCGGTGACTTGTTCGCTTGGCGTTAAAGTTGGGAAGGTAGAATGCTGTCAAGGCTAGGGCGATGAGCGAAGAAATTACGGGAAAAGTACTGTTGGTAGATGATGAAGCTGGGCTGCGAGAGGCAGTTCAGGCCTACCTTGAAGATAGTGGCTTTACGGTTGAAGTGGCTAGCAACGCTGCTGAGGGGTGGGAGAAGCTACAGCTAGCTACTCCAGATATCTTGATTTCTGACATCATGATGCCCCAAGTTGACGGCTATGAATTTTTGCAGCAAGTACGAGAAGATCCCCGCTACAAATCTTTGCCAGTGGTCTTTTTGACTGCTCGTGGTATGACTGGCGATCGCATTCAGGGCTACAGTGCTGGGGTCGACGCCTATTTACCTAAACCTTTTGATCCCGATGAATTAGTGGCGATTATCAGCAATTTGATTGAGCGTCAGGCCGCTCGCATCCCAGAAGGTGGTCCTTTGCCTGACATTGCAGCGATGGCTAAGCAGATCGAAGAAATCAAGGCACTGCTGACGCAAAAAGGAACAATTGCTAAATCAACTTCCCCAATTCGCATTGACTTTACCCCCCGTGAGCAAGACGTGCTTAATCGAGTTGCAGAAGGCTTGATGAATAAGGAAATTGCCAGCCGACTCGAAACTAGCGTGCGTAATGTAGAAAAGTATGTGAGTCGCTTGTTTAGCAAAACCGGCACAAACAGCCGTACCGAACTTGTTCGATATGCTCTAGAAAATGGATTAGTGACTGATGACGAGTAGGCTATCCCTCGGTTTTATTTTCTCCGAGATTTAGTGTTCAATGCCGTCAATTCAGGCGTTAGATCGCAAAAGCAATTTCTAGCTGCTTCACAAATCAAAGTTGAATAGGAGGCCAATGTTTTCCTGCTAGCTTTGGCAAGATTTAAGTATCTCGTCGTTATTGGCTTTCGAAAAGTTTGTGAATTATGACTAAGCGTGAGACAATAAAGTGCTGGACTAAATTCAAACAGCACGGCTTCTCCATGGCTTTGTCACATTACTGATGCTGCCATGATAATGGTCAAAGGCCAATGGCTTGAGAAAGGATTTGGTTAGTTCAATCAAATCGTTAGTGTATTTGGGCAAGGCGCTGAAAAACAAACTGAAGAACCTGTTTGCCCTAGCTGACAATGAAGCTGTGAAAAGTATCAGGCCGGCAATTGTTACATAACGTTAAATTGGGTTAACATTAGATAGAAAAGGTGCACTCTGGTCTGCGCCTGCGTCCCGTTTTTAGGGATTTTAGCAATACACCGCCTAGACTGGGCCCAATTAGTTATTTGGGATAGGCGCTTTACCGGAACTACGCATTATTTATGTCTTTTGAATCTTTGGGCTTGTCTAGCAAGCTGTTGCGGGCGATCGCTGATGAGGGATATGAATCTCCCACTCCAATTCAGGCCGAAGCCATTCCCGCTATTTTGGCAAACCGCGATGTTTTAGCCAGTGCTCAAACAGGAACTGGAAAAACTGCTAGTTTTACGCTGCCAATCCTGCAGCTTCTTAGCCAATCTGGCACCAAACGTGAGCGCCGTCCCCGAGCCTTAGTTTTGACTCCGACCCGAGAATTGGCGGCGCAGGTCGAAAACAGCATTAAGACCTACGGTAAGTATATGCCTTTACGCATTGCTTCGGTATATGGCGGAACGCGCATGGAGCCTCAAATCGCTCGCTTGCGTAAAGGCGTTGATGTTTTAGTTGCCACTCCTGGACGGCTACTAGATCACGTTGGCCAGAGAACAGTCGATTTGTCAGCGGTTAAAATGCTGGTATTGGATGAAGCCGATCGCATGCTCGACATGGGCTTTATCCATGACATTCGGAAAGTCATTGAACATACTGCTAGCGATCGCCAGACGCTTCTGTTTTCCGCTACATTCTCACGACAAATTCGCAAGTTGGCCGATGATTTGCTGCATGAGCCGCAGGTGATTGAAGTGGCCCGCACCAATACAGTGGCGGAAAATGTCACTCAAGTTGTACACCCGGTTGATCGTCATCGCAAGCGGGAATTGCTATCTCACATGATTGGGTCTAAGAATTGGCGGCGAGTCCTGGTTTTTACCCGCACCAAGCATGGAGCTAATCGGCTGGCTGAACAGCTTAATAGTGATGGCCTCAAGTCCGACACGATTCATGGCAATAAGAGCCAGGGAGCCCGGGCGAGAGCGCTAGAATCCTTTAAGCGTGGCAAAGTACGCGTTTTGGTTGCAACTGACGTCGCGGCTCGTGGTCTAGATATTGATGAGTTGCCCCATGTCGTCAACTTCGACCTGCCAAATGTAGCCGAAGATTATGTCCACCGGATTGGGCGCACCGGCAGAGCAGGTAACGAGGGCGATGCGGTTTCTTTGGTTTGCGTGGACGAGCATTATTTGCTGAATAACATTGAGCGATTACTCAAGCGCAATATTCCCTCTGCTGTTATTCCTGGATACGAGCCCGACCCGACCATTGAACCACAGCCAATTCCTGGAGCGAAGCGCCCCGCCAAACGCCGAAGCGGGGGCGGTAAGCGCTATTCGTCGCGCGGCGGCCCCGCTCGCCGATCTGGCAATATGAGTGGCGATCGTAATCGCTCAGCCCGGCCCCAGCGCCGCCGTCGCGCTACCCCAGCTTCTGGAGTGAAGAAGGCCTCTGGCTCGGCTTCCGGAGGTACGAGCCGTCAGCGAGCTTAGTGAAAGTTGAGCGCTGACCTGCCGTCTAGCGATATTCTCAAGAAAGTTGCTAGCTGATTTTGATATAACTAACGATTTACTGCCCTGCAATGATTGTAGGGCAGCTTTTAATGCGGTGTAGTGGCATACCAAAAGCCAGCATATCATCCAGATCAATGGCCCGTGGCTGTGATAACAAACACGTGGAGTCTTTGACGATCAAGAATACCAACTGACGCTGAGATGAAAGTCGCTGCACCAGCCAAGCATCGCAGCGCAGGCAAATCTTAAGTGCAGTCTCGTTTAAGAGTTTGCCTGCGGCCATAATCATTGGGTTCAAACTACCAATGAGCATCTGCTGTATTCGATTACGCCCCTCTAAATTGATCGGGCGACCTTCGATTAGGCGAAAGGGCAATCTTAGCCAAGAGCTATATAAACCAAATGCTTGAACGCTATAGTCGTCGGGCACTAATGCTTGAAAGCTGCTCAAGTTGAAGGCGTGAATATGGGCATGAGGAATTTTCCGGCGAATATTTTCAGCCACTTCTGCGGGGGGATCTTGAGGCACTGTAACAATAACGGCTTTGCGAGCAACACGCAAAAGTTCATAGAAGGCGTCCTTGTAATTAGGAATGTGCTCTAAAGTTTCACTACTCAGAACAACATCAAAAGCAGCATCTTCATAAGGTAGAGCGATCGCATCTACGGGAGTAGCCGGCACCTGAAAAATTTCTTGGGCGCGCTTACAGGCTTCTTCTGAAAGATCTGTTCCTTGGACTTGGACATTAAACATCTTGCGGATTGCAGCCAGCATGTAACCTTCTGCACACCCCACGTCTAAAAAAGAATCAAACTGTATTCGACTGAGAGTTTTCAAAATGTTGTAGAAAATGACGTAGCGCAAAACCATGCCGGGTTCAGCATAGGGCGATTTGAAACCGTAAATGTTTTGATGAGCATAAAAATAGCCATCAGCCGTAGTGGCACGAAATCGCTGATTGAGCCATTGCTTAACTTCTTGAGTATATTTATCCATCAGCAGACCTTCGGATCACAAACATGACGCTGGCATTTGTCACGCTTTCCAGCTTAATAGGTTATGCGATTCTGTTTGAGCATAGTGGCATCAAACCAGTTTCCTGTCCTATTTGGTTTTAGAAATGCTCTGCCCATGTCCCTCCATCGCCATTTTGCCCTTGAAGTTGTTTCGGCAAAATGCCGCAATAGAGTTCCTTTTAGGCCCATATCGGCATTATTCCGACTATATCAGTAGAGAATTACTGATCGACCGCCTGTAGAGTGCTTCTCAAAAACTAGCATCCACTCAAATCTCAATGACTTCGACTCTTTTTATCTCAATGTCGATTAATTCGATTGAGCAGTGGTTTCGAAATGCGGTGATTGTTAATAATGCTCAGGAGTTCTACATCTGAACTAATTCAATGAAAACCGCTCATTCCAATTTTTTGACATAACCAACAGATCTGTAGGTTGTAATTCGATCAACATCCAAGCTTGCATAAGCTAAAGTTGTAAATTCAAAATTAAAAAGCCAGGTCAACCTTGTCTAGAAAAACTGAATTAATGATTTAATTAAAAACACAACTATGCCTGAGAACATCAAAAAACTGTCAGATTAGGATAGAAAAGCTACAACAAACATCACTCATAGCTCTTTAAACTTCAAGAATTGAAGATAAGTTTTAATAGTGCCATTGTATATCAGGTAGAAGTCTAATATTGAAGTTTTATAACCTTGTGTCGCTTTAGCAGGTAACTAAAACTTCAGCATGGCGAATACTTTTTAAGTTTTCTATAATCTTCAAAATTCTTAATTTCTATAATCGTATATTGCAAGACAATTTAAATTCGAATATCAGGGCCCAGGTCTCCATTGAAAGGCAAAAAGATTACGGTTTTTACTGGTCTAGCCAAGTAAAAAATCTTAGCTTGCATGCTCTATTGATACTGAATTTGCTCCAGAAAAATAGCGGAAATCAGCTAAATGCTGCTCTAAGGCAACAATTTGAGGCAAATTTAAGCTGTAGTAAGTCCATCGGCCCTGAGGGCGCGATCGCACAATTGCTGCATCCTTCAAAACTCTGAGATGAAATGACAGCTTCGATTGACTTACATCTAGATGTTCGCACAAGTCAGCGACACAATATTCTTGCTTTCGCAAGCTTTCGACAATTTGCAAGCGCAAACGATCGGATAATGCATGAAACGCTTTAGAAGCGGGAATTTCAACTGAAGAAATCATTAAAAATTATATTTGATTAAACGACAAACGACCCTCACAACCTTATTGAAATGCTTCACCTTGCCTGAGTACCTACGGCTTCAGCCTTTTCGCACCTAGTAATTTCGGTTTTTAGAACGCTGTATTATCAATTGTAATTATTTAATTGATTGATCACATTCCCCCCAGGAGGGATATCTCCTGTAGGAGGATAGATGTGTAGACAAATCCTGCTTGAGTTCACTTAGTGCCTGATTAATTTTAGACACAAAGCCCTGCAGTAAACTTACTAAGAGCTTCTCGAAAAACGTTTGCCAGCAACATTTGATGATTAAGGCTGACTCTTTTGGGAAAGTATTGTAACTCATGGGTGAAAAATCATTTCCCAAAGGCTGCAAAAATCAAGCTATATATTCTCCAAAAAAAGAACTTTAATTGATTGAGATATATCAAATACCTGTAGTGTAAGAAATTGACTTATGTCACGGGGTAATTGATTGAAGACAAACCTATTCAATAATTAATGTTAACGATAAATAAACGAAAAGTATTCGACAAAAGATATCTAACGAAACGTTTTTATGTAAGAGGCACTACATTTTACGCTTTTACTGTGGATATTTTGATCGCAACCATGATTCTTGCCTAAAGCATTCAGGAATTGAAATTTTTTCTTAAGCAGGGTCATCAGCCATGCCTTTCGGCAATGAATATTGGCTTTCTCTAATGAAAGGCAGTGAACATAGAGCACCTGCCAGGCAAATGCACGAAGTCTCTCAGTCTTATATTTTTACGATTTCACTCGCAGGCAAGATGTGCATCCAGGACGACTTGAAAATTCATCCATTTGAGATGCCTTCAACGCCTGGGCAGAATCAAGCTCTCCAGCTTAGGACTTAGCGCAGCCAACAGTTTCTGAGATAGTCAGAAATTGGCTAGTAAATGCTGTTTGCAGCAGCTCAGTTTTCGTCTGTCCAAAAAACCGCAATCAACCGGTTCCTGTTTCTGAACAAGCCCGTTATGTGAGTCATACACGAGCGGTTGCCTCTGCCCAAAGTTTTTGTAAGCCCATTTCTCCATAGCTGATAGCTATTGCAGCAGCATCAGTTTTTCGACTCCAGCAACGGCCTGGGCTAGCTGCTCTGCCAAGAGCTTAGCGACAGTTTGATGAAAAGCGGCGGCAATGTCAGACCGCTCCTGTTGCATTTGGTCAAGCGATCGCCGCGATAGTCGGTAAACGCTAGTGGGCTTATCGGCAACACCGGAACCAGCATGTCTTGTTTGTCCGTACAAACCGATTTCCCCGACGATTGTGCCCGAACTGCTTGTCTGTAAATGCTTCACCCTGCCTGGACCAAGTTCTAAAAAGGTTGAAACTTGCCCTGATTCTATGAAATAGAGAGCTTCTGCTATCTCTCCCTGGCGAAAGAGAATTTCTCCCGCCGGTAATTTTATTTTTTCTAGGTACTGCATAAAGGGGCGGACCTGCTCCGGATCGGTAAAGAATTCTTCCAACTGCATAGCAAAGGGAATAAACCGCTTGCGACGAAAGGTCCGCTGTTCAATAATTTTGGCCTCACACCAGTCAATCGCCTGATCTAAATTGGCAAATACTTGACAAACTGAATCTGCCGGCGCGATCGCGCCCTGCCGTCCTCGCAGTGTTGCCTCGATTTTGGGCGACAGACCGGTGAACAGGAGGTAGGCGTTCACCTGCTCGGCCAAATGCTTCATTTTGATAAAGCTATTGAGAGCTGACGAATCGAGACCTGACACTAGCCGAAAATCCAATAGTAAATACTGCTCGGTCTCTACTTCCAGTTCTGCTAAATAGTCACGAATATCGCTTAGCAGCGAGTATGCCGTACCGAAAAACAGATAGCCCTGCACCACAAAAATTTGAATATTTTTACCTTCATGACGCAGAATTCGCTGCTCATGAAAGGTACGGTTTTGACGGCTGGGATAGGTGAGCCCTGATAAACGATTGCGAATTACCTGCAGAGAGCTGTAAGTGATCACGAAGAGCAAGCAGGCCACCAGCAGCCCCACACCCACTCCAGCAAGAAAGCCAAATCGAGCCCCAATCAGCAAAATGGCCAGAACTAGGCCATAGTCCACCCGAGACAAGCGAAAGTAAGCATCATAAATCCACTCAATCAGCAGTCCGGCCCCGAGATAGAGCAAGAGTCCACCCAGAATCGCTTTGGGCAAAAACGCTAAGATTTCGGTGCCCCAAATCGCCACACTCCCGCAGAAAAGTGCCGCTACGATGCCCGATAACCGATGGGTGGCACCCGCCTGGCGATTAAGCAAGCTGCGACTGACCGATAAATGCCCCACCATGCCGCCAAGCCCTCCCGTCAGCACATTGGCAATTCCCGCCACCTGCAGCTCACGGTCAAAGTCCATATCTTGGTTGGTCGCCATTTCCAGGCTAGTGGCGCAAAGCAAAATAGTGATAGCGACCACAGCAAATAGGGTCAGCAGGCTGCCAGTTTGAGTCATCAGGGCTGACCACTGGACATCTTGCCATGAGAGAGTTTGCCAGAGCTGCGTTGGGTTAGTGTTGCGGAAAGGAGCCAGCAGCCAGCCCTGGGCGATCGCCGCTTCCCGAGTGAGCCCCATAAGCCGGATGGCGACATGCAGTATCACTGTTGAGCCTAACAGCACTGCTGGCAGCGTCAGGCTATGGCGAAACTGCCCCAGAGTCCATTTCAGAATGATGGCAAGAATAAGTCCTGGCAGCCACAGCAGCAGGCGCTCTGAAACAAAGAAAGTGGGCAAATTCTGTAGCGTGGGGCTGACATCCGTCATCACCTTAAAGGCGCCCTGTGCCAGCAGCAGTCCCACTCCCGCTAAAAAGCCACCCACTACCGGATAAGGAATGAAGCGGACAAACCTTCCCAGACGCAACCGTCCCATCAACCATAAAAAGCCGCCGGTCAGCAACGTGCTGCTCAAAATGGCAAACCAAATAGTGACGGCGATCGCTTCATTGCTAGCGGTCACCCGTATCTGTGCGGCTACAGTAGTCGCAATTAATGCCAGAATGGCAGCGGCATTGCCATCCGGCCCGGCAATCGTAAACGGCAGCGAACTGCCCAACGCCACGATAAGCCCCAAAAAAACCGTGCCAATCAAAGCACTACCAATCCCAACATCCAAATAAGAGGAAAGATCGCCCGAAAAGATGAGGGCAGCGTAGGACATGCTGTAGGTTAAAGTCAGCAGTCCAGTAATCAACCCCGCAGTGATATTGGGAATTAAGATTTGAAGGTTCCACAATTTCATACTGCTATGGGGCCGTCGCTTTAGATTTGCAGCGCTTTGATGGCAGGGGCTTCAGACCCTACCTTATGAAGTTGGGAAGAGCGTCATAACGCTTATCCCATCAGGTTTCTGGCATTAATTGATGACGTCCCTGAGAAAATTTTGCCCGTGGTCAACTCAGGTTCAGTAACCCCTTAAATGAATTTAGTGGCTTTCAGGCCGAAATAAAGTCCCATGGCCGTGGTCACGCCACCCCCCAACAAAATCACAAATGCGATCGCGGCATCAATATTCATGAAAGTAACTCCTAGTTAACAGTGGTTTGCGTACTCAAATCTGAACGGAAGACTGTGGCAGGTCGCTGGAATCAGCGGTTAAACAGAGCGATCGCTGCCACCAGTGTTTGCTGTTTTCTCCGACCAGTGCTGGCAAGCTAGCGCTATTAAACGCGCGGCACAGCACTAGCAAGAGTATTCAAAAGGGACACCATAAAAGGCCTCCCTAATCGTTATAAATGTCTGACAGAGACTATTACAGCTCACTAAGAACTTGACGGGCGGCTGCGATTGTTTTGGCCACATCGTCTTCCGTATGCGCGAGCGAAGTAAAACCAGCTTCATACTGAGACGGCGCTAAGTACACACCCGCTTCTAGCATGCCCCGATGGAAGCGGCTAAATTTCTGGGTGTCGGCGTTCTTAGCATCGTCATAGCTGTGAACTTCCTGATCGGTAAAGAACATGCCAAACATCGCGCTAATGTTGCCACCAGTTGCGGCATGGCCCGCGTCGTGGGCGGCCTGCAGTAAACCCGTGATGAGCTGGTTAGTGATCGCTGCCAACTGTTCGTAAGCGCCAGGGCGCTGCAGAATTTCCAAAGTCTTGATGCCTGCGGTCATGGCAAGGGGATTACCAGACAGCGTTCCCGCTTGGTAAACCGGGCCAGCCGGAGCAATCATTGCCATGATGTCGCGGCGGCCACCATAAGCCCCAACCGGCAGGCCGCCACCGATGATTTTGCCCAATGTGGTGAGGTCAGGAGTAACGCCAAATTTTTCTTGAGCGCCACCGTAGGCAATCCGAAAACCGGTCATCACTTCGTCAAAGACCAAGAGAGCATCTTATGATTTTGTGATTTCACGCAGCCCCGCGAGGAAACCAGCATCTGGAGTAACGAAACCCGAGTTGCCGACTACTGGCTCCAGAATGACGCCAGCAATTTCGCCAGGATTCTCCTCGAAAAGCTTTTTAACAGCAGCAAGATCGTTGTAAGGGGCTGTCAGAGTGCTTTGGGTGGCGGCTTTGGGCACCCCAGGGGAATCGGGCAGGCCCAAGGTAGCGACGCCAGAGCCAGCTTTCACCAAAAACATGTCGGCGTGGCCGTGATAGTTGCCCTCAAATTTGATGATTTTGTCGCGTCCAGTGAAGGCCCGCATCAGTCGCAGAACGGCCATACAAGCTTCGGTGCCAGAGTTAACAAAACGCACCATTTCAATGCTGGGTACGGCATCAATAACCATTTCCGCCAGCACATTTTCTAGATAGCAGGGCGCGCCAAAGCTGGTGCCTTTTTCGAGGGCCGCTGACAGGGCAGAGAGCACTTCCGGATGGGCATGGCCGCAAATGGCTGGTCCCCAAGTGCCGACGTAATCAATGTACTGATTGTTGTCGACGTCCCAGATGTAAGCCCCTTTAACCCGGTCAAACACAATTGGTTGACCACCAACTGATTTGAAGGCGCGCACCGGAGAACTGACGCCGCCGGGCATAAGGTTTTGGGCGGCAGCAAAAATATCTGCTGACTTTGTCGTTTTGAGTGAAGCTGTACTGACCAAGGTGTTTTCCTCTTAAATGTCTTTCTAAAATCGTCTGAGCGGAGCGATCTCCCGACCGACGAATGGCTTACAAAGTTGTTGTTTATTATCCTATCGATCGCATCGCGTGGATTTCAGCCATGTCAAGAAGGTTTAAGATTGCGGCTTGGCGATGGGGGTGACGAACGGCTCTGTTGAGCAGCTTGTGCATTACGTCGCCACATTGCCGGTTTAATACGTCGCAAGGCGGAAGCTGGAAAGCGGCGATTCCATTCAGCCTCATTCAGCTCAGCCAAGTCCGTGAGTGACGGAGCGACGTTGTCTGGATAGGGTTGAAAGTCTTCAACGTCCGTTGTTTGAGCATAATGTTGATTCCAGGGGCAAACATCCTGGCAGATGTCGCAGCCGGCCACCCAACCTTCCAGATTAGAGACAATGTCCGGCGGCAGGGTTTCGCTGCGGTTTTCAATGGTGTGATAGGCGATACACCGATTAGCGTCCACGACAAAGGGAGCTGCAATTGCTTTAGTGGGACAGGCGTCTAGACAGCGAGTGCAGTTGCCACAGTGCTCCGCATGGGGGCGATCGCCAGGCAGATCCAGATTGGTCAGAATTTCGCCCAAAAATACCCAGGAGCCATAGTCGCGGGTGATGACATTGCCGTTTTTAGCAATCCACCCAAGACCAGCCTGCTGAGCCCAAAATTTGTCGGCAATGGGACCAGTATCGGCATAAAATCGAGTTTCAATGTCGGGATCGTGCGATCGCAGCCATTCGGACAGGGCCTTCAGTTTTTTCTGTAGCACCCGATGATAGTCGCGCCCCCAACCGTAGCGAGAAATTTTGCCATGATGCCCGTCATCGGGCTGTTCGTGGGGAGTGTAGTAGTTGAGCGCTAGGCAAATCAGGGAGCGCACTCCCGGCATCACTTGGGTAATATCCTGCCGCTTGGGATTATCCATCCAAGCCATATCGGCCTGATATCCTTGCGCGAGCCAGCGCTGCAAGGCGGCATTACGAGCGGTAATCGCTTCAGAGCTGTCGTCTACGCGGGCAATGCCAACGCGATGCCAACCAACTGCATAGGCCTGCTGTCGAATTTGCTGCGGAGTAGGTGCCGAAACTGGACTCACCGAAGAATATGCCAACGACGGTTTAGCTATAAAGCAGTTTGCGCACTGCACTATTAGTCTAGAAGCCGTGGCGCTTTTTTTGACCACTTTTGCTCACCCAACCGGGCGGTCCAGCCGCTATGTCAGCTCATCAGCCTACGGAGCACTTAACCGATAGTCCGAGGTGACTTTACATAGCTAATAGGGCGGCCTCTTCAATATCGTAGTTAACCCAATTGGCTTCTACGCGATAGGTGCCTTCCATCTGTTCAGCTAGGTCAATCAACTGGTGCAGCATCAAGCGATCGCGGACAACCCCCTGCAAAATCACCACCCGACCTCGCTGACTGATTACCAACCGAGCTAGCTCATCAGCTGAAAAATTTCGCTTAAAAGCCGTCTCTACTCGCTTTTGCAGGCCGTAGTAATCATATTCACCATTTAGTCCGGTGCGCTCTGGCGGCGGCGACTGCAACCAATCGGGAAAGGCATTGCTCCAGCGAAATGGAAAGGATTCTCCTTGTTCAAAAGTGCTTTTACAGAAAATATTCTGCTTTCGATAGATACCCATTCTCTACTACCTAGCGATCGTACGATACGACGTAATCTGCTTAACCCGCGAGAGAAATTCCGTAGATACCCGGATGATGCCATCCAGAATACCTGTAAGGAGGGGCGCTGCGGAGCGCTTTCTTTACAAAAGTCTACGACAAATTAATCAAAATTTTATAAAAGAAAGAACCGATTCAGACAAACGAGAGTAAAACTAAGCGTCAATCTGGTTCAAACCAAAGCCCGGTCTTTTCTCTTCGTAGAAAGTTATTGGCAGATGATCAGTCAGATGGATAACCGCCCTAAGACCACCCTGCCGCTAAAAACTTTGCTACTTGAAGAGATTTAATTGCAAAATATCTCGACTTTTTTGCTTGATCTGTAGCCCCAATGTCCTGTACCAGAAAATTAATATTCTGCACTTACTTCAAGCAGGGGCCATTCATAGCTCGTTGACGCCCCTGGAGGCTTTATAAAACAGCTTGCCAAAGCTGCTCTAGCTTTATGGTCAGGAACTGAAGCTTTGACAGGCAGCCTGGTCCACCAGATGATGACGGTCCTCAACTGCTTAAGAGGCTTTAATGATGGGGCTTAGACACTTAAAATCGGAGGGCGTTGGGACCAATTTGAGCGCCGCCGGGCTTTACATTACTTTTGGGAAACGACTAAAGCTACGGCATAAGCAGCAATTCCTTCTTCTCTGCCGGTCGGTCCCAACTTTTCATTCGTTGTGGCTTTGATGCCGATGCGATCCGGGGCAACCTTAAGCACCTGAGCCAAAGTGCTACGAATTTCGGCAATGTGGGGCTTTAATTTGGGGCGTTCAGCGACCACAACGGTATCAATATTAATGATCGCCCAATCGCGATCGCGAACCATCTGATGAACCTGGGCAAGCAGCTTTAAACTATCAGCACCCGCCCATTGGGGATCACTGGGGGGGAAATAGGTGCCAATGTCGCCCAAACTGAGGGCGCCCAAAAGCGCATCTGTAATGGCGTGACTCAAAACATCGGCATCGCTATGGCCCAATAATCCCTTTTTATGGGGAATAAGGACACCACCAAGAATTAGAGGGCGATCTTCTACTAATCGATGAATGTCATAGCCATTGCCAATCCGTATATCCATGAATCTATAGTAACAAATTTACAAGCTTGCTAAGTATTAATCAGCACAAATTCTGATGCTAAGGCGCTAATTTGATTTAGCTTCAATGGACTAAATCTTGATATTCAGCAGATTTACGACGATTTTCCCTGCTGTTGGCGTTTTTGCCAAGTTTTGTAAAGATCAGGACGGCGCTGTTGGGTTCGAGTTATTTGCTGGGCCAGTCGCCACTGGGCGATCGCTTCATGGTTGCCTGAACGCAACACGTCTGGGACTGCCCAACCGCGAAATTCTGCTGGACGAGTATATTGCGGATAGTCCAAAAGATCCGCTTCGAAACTCTCAAATTTTAGCGAGTCAGGTTTGCCCACCGTGCCAGGACGCAGGCGCACTACCCCGTTAATCAGCGTTAGCGCTGGAATCTCACCACAGGTGAGCACGAAGTCTCCCAAAGATACTTCGCGATCAACTAAATGTAAAACGCGCTCATCGACTCCCTCATAATGGCCACAAATCAACACAATTTGGTCGAACTCCGCATTAAGCTGCCAAAACATTGGCTGTGACATTGTCTCTCCCTGCGGAGTCAGCAAAATAACCGACCGTCGGGGATAAACTGGCAGCGATTCCACCGCAGCGAAGACCGGCTCCGGCTTAATCAACATACCGACGCCCCCTCCATAGGGCTCGTCATCAACTTTGTGGTGTTTATCAGTGGTGAAATCTCGCGGGTTGATCAAATTAATCGTCGCAATTTCCCGTTCAATGGCTTTGCCGAGTAAGCCTGATTGCAAAGGCGATGCAAAGAAATCAGGAAACAGCGTTATGACATCAAATCTAAGAGGAGACTCTAACTTCATACCCAGGGCCCATACTGAGAGCAATAAAACAGTGCCAACCTAGCCCATGCAACAGGCGATGATTACCATATCGCAGACGGCGCTATTTGGCGACAGCGATCGCCCCTCATAAAGCAATGTCGGAGATGTTCAAAGTTCCAGTAGCTTTCCTGGTTGTCTTATCTCGGCTTACTTTTTAGAGCTACAGGCATCGAGTGTTGGGATTTCTTCGACCTTGCAGTCTCGAATCTAAAATCACCAAGCTAGGATTGAGTTCACTACTCAGCGCCTATGCTCGTTAATCCGAAATCGTAAATTTAAAATCTCAAGTTAGGGTTAAGGCTACGACAGCGCAGGAGTTTGAGTTCTATCCTTGCCTTCGCTTAAGAATTTCGAGCAAGTGCTGCCAGGATTTACGCTGCGAAGTTCTTATCATCGGCCATTGATACACTGCACTGCTGAGAATCTGACGAGAATCCTCTTCGCCTGTTTGCCTTTCACTGTTGCCGATCAAAATGAATAACCCCCGACGCCTAAGCATCGGGGGATTTTACACATAAGTGGTTAAGTTTAGAAGAAGTCAAGATATCAGCTTTCTGAGACCAACAAGCCACGAAAATCAGCCTTAGACTAATTTACTCGGTTAGAGTTACGCACCTTATTGAGCAGAGAAGTGCCGTTGGTGTCTTTCGACAGTTTTATATTGCCCCAAAGATTCTGAATCTCTCTCTACTTTCTAGGTGGATTTACTCTAAAAAAGTAATCAACCGCCGTAATGCAAAGTTTGCAACAAGCGTGTTGCCGCATACAGTGTTTCTGTCCGCACAAATGCTGATGCACCCCTGAAAGCGAGACTGAACCATCTTCATGGGCGCATATTGTGACATAGATTAGTAAAAGGCTTTAGAGCGCTAGGCGGGCATCTTTTGCAGCTCTGGTCGCTCAGTGGGCAAAATTGCGCCTTCAACCGGGCAGACCTGCAGGCAAATGCCACAATCAATGCAGGTGGAAAAATCAATCCAGCACCAATCGGTGCCTTTACGATTTTTGCTGGGGCCTTCGTGAATGCAGGCAACAGGACAAGCGTCTAGGCAGTCGGCAATTCCTTCACAGACGTTGGTTACGATTGTATGGGCCATG
>JBCCJU010000038.1:0-36877 GCA_039027715.1 Cyanobacteria bacterium P01_C01_bin.120 | reverse complement strand
TTTTTATCGAGTCAAATATGGCCGCCAAGTCGAGCTGATTGCGGCCTGCATTATGACGGTTAGTTTTTCATTTTTGCTGGCCGGCAACTTGGTGGCTGGGGGCTATATGTTCCAAAACTTTTTGGGCCTGAGCTATTTCGGCGGCATTACCTTGCTGGCAGTATTAGTGTTTGCTTACACGGTTTCGGGTGGCCTCTTTGCCGTGGCCTACACCGATTTTATCCAGGTGTTTATTGCTTTGCTAGGTGCCTGGGGACTTTTGTTTTATGTGCTCGCCAACTTTGGCTTAGATATCGCCCCTGGCATGGGGCCTTTAGGCCTGGAGCAGCTAACCTCGGTTGGTGCGGGCGCAGCCATCAATTGGGCCAGCATTATTGCTTTGGGTTTTGGCAACATGGTCGCCATTGATTTTATGGCGCGCATTTTTGCCGCTGAGAGTCCAGAAACTGCGAGAAAAGCCTGCTTTGTGGCTTCCGCAGGAACGTTAATTGTGGGCATTCCGTTTTCCATTATTGCTTTGGGCACCGGGGGCATTTTTGCGCAAACCGGCATAACTGCTGACGGCCCGGTTCTGTTTGCCTTACTCGAAAATGTGATTCCCCCAATCCTTGGCCTGGTGGTGTTGGCGGCAATCTTATCAGCCTCCTTATCAACTGCTGACGGTGCCATTTTAGGCACGTCATCGGTGTTAGCCCATAATGTTTTAGGGATTCGGCATGCCTCGGCTCACGGCTCAACTGGCGGCGATAAACTGCTGCTGATTACCCGGTTAATGGCGATTGTGATTACCATTTTGGGCTGCTTTTTGGGACTGCGAGTGCCCCAGACTGGCGTACTGTTATTGCTGGCGTTTGATATGAGTTTTGCGGGCTTAGTGGTGCCGCTCATTGGCGGCATTTATTGGGCCCGGGCCACTCGTCAAGGTGCGCTGGCTTGTATCTTAGCCGGGTCGTTGACCCGCTTAATCTTCTTTATTTTGATGCCGACAATGTTTGGCGTAGATAATACGCTGCTGTATGTGCCCAACGGCCTTTTCACGATTGATTTTGATGGTTTTCCAACGTTGATTAGTCCGATTGTAGGCTTGGTTGCCTTCGTGGTGGTGTCTAACCTGACCTATCGACCACAGAGGCCAGAAGAACAGCAGGCGGAACTGAGGAAAAAAGCCGAGGCACTCTAAATATTAGCCCTGGTGAAAAAACAGCGCGCGATCGCCTGGCTTGGTCAGGGCGATCGCGCGCGCTGTTGAATCAGATAAGGCCTCCGCGAGCGCGGCTCTGCACATCGCCTTCGTTACGTCATCACAGCTTGTCAGCAAGCTCCCACAGTCTGTCATGATCTTCAGGACGGTACCCGTTTTCAAAATCAGAGCGGTAGCTTTCCCAAGGTTCTGAGAGCTGAGGCCGGGGGTCTTTGCTCATCGAATAGGCCATCCCCTCGACAGAGCAGCGCGGAAGCTGCCAGTACTTAACGAGTCATTTGGTCAATCTGCATATGATGGATCATCTCATGTCGCACATGAACCAGACTGCTCGCTAGGAAAATTCATGATGTAAATAAGACGATGCAAATTTTTTCCAAAACCTACAACTGCCTTCATCATTAAGCAACTCTTGCTCAGAACCTAGTCAGTCAGCACTTCAACACGTACAGGACCCACTCCGGCGCGATCCAAGCCAATCTCCCGAGCAGCTCCTGCCGAAAGGTCAATAACTCGACCATGGGAAAACGGTCCGCGATCATTGATGCGAACAATCACAAAACGATTGTTGTTGACATTAGTCACACGTACCTGCGTACCAAATGGCAAGGTTCGATGAGCCGCCGTCATTGCATTCTGGTTGAAAATCTCACCACTAGCAGTTTGCCGGCCATTGAAACCAGGTCCATACCAAGAGGCTTGACCACTGAATGTGGAAGCTACCCCCCAATCAGCGATCGCGGCCACAGGTTCTGGTTCCGGGGCTCCTTCAACTTCAGTCAGGTCATCGGTACCACCCATCAGTACCCGCAGACGATTAGTCGCGTGTAGTGCATCAGTATAGTGCCGCTCAGTTGTGTTGAAATAGCGAGTGGCATCATCGATGGCAACCAGACGCTCTCCCTCTAAAGTCACCACGTATTCTTCAGCCTCCGCTTCCCAACTCACGAGGATGGTGTCGGGATTACCTTCAGCTCGATAAAACTCATCAACTTGTCGAGCGACAGTTTCGGCACGCAACAACAAGTTATCGTTTGCTTCAGCGCCGATATCTTTAGCGCCTGTCACCGACTGCTCGACAAATGTCAGCACTGGCATATGGTCAATGTAAAAAATGGCAATCCGCTCATCGTCGAGAACGTGATCTGTAATGCGAAAGATGTCCGATAGCTCTGCAGGCGCCGTCTCTGCAAGAGCGGTTTCGCGATCGCTGGAAACATCCTCAGAAGCTGATGCGTCAGATCCCTCAACTGCGACATCTACAGATTCAGAAATCGCTTCATCAACTGAATCGCTAGCTTCATGATCTGCTGCCTCAGCGGGCTTTTCGGCTGACACAACTAATTCCGAGCCAGTAGTTAATTCAATATCGCCAGAAAGTTCAATATTGGCGGGGGCAGAAGGTGCTGAAACAGCAGTTAATGGAACTGTCTCCAATTGACCCTCTATCGTTTCCTGTGGCTGCGTGCGAGTAGTTTCTTCAGCTGACTCAGCATAAGCGGACAATGGAGCACTAGCAACAAAGGCAACTATTGCTGCTGCTAAGCTACGACACAAAATTTGAATCATGCTTTATCTCAAAAACTCAACATGGCAGAAGTGCAATGCAGCATCTTTTCATAAAGGCTTAGGTAACTGGCTCAAGCCCTGAACGGACCTACTCCAATTATCAGCAATTGCATCTTCCTCGGTGTAACCCCTTAATTCGTTTTGTCGAACCGTACGTTAACACGAAGATTTCCATTGGCAATCCGCAAGCAAAAATTTTTCCTAGAGCAAAACGCCATGTTAAGTTTTCGTATCTTTTTCTGGAAATGTATCAGATCCTTATGAAGCGGCTCATCTCGGTATTTTTACAAAGATAAAACGAGTTATTAAAACTTATCAATTAAGTTGCCAAGATTTTGAAAATACAATCTTTACTGGGGCGATCGCTGAAGTAAATTGCCCCATTTTTTTATTTTTAATGCAAGTAGTTGCAGTTCCACTTGCATGGACAATAGTGTTCTATCAATAAAATTTTATTATTTAGACCCCTCTTTTTACTTATCTATTGTGCTGGCTTTGCCAGATGACCAGACAATATCCAAGAAGCCTTTTGATCAGTGTTGGTTGAAAGTAGGCCAATTTTGAGGAGAGCACATGGATTATCAAGATGCTGGCGTCGATGTGGCTGCTGGTCAAGCCTTTGTAAACCGCATCAGAGATATGGTAAGCAGCACTCATCGCCCCGAAGTGCTGGGCGGATTGGGCGGGTTTGGTGGTTTGTTTCAACTCCCGACAGGTTATCGAGAACCGGTACTCGTGTCCGGCACTGATGGAGTGGGCACCAAACTCAAAGTAGCTCAGGTACTCAATCGGCATACAACCGTGGGTATCGACTTGGTGGCGATGTGTGTCAATGATGTGCTGACCTGTGGAGCGGAACCGCTCTTTTTTCTGGATTATTTAGCCACTGGCAAATTACATCCTGAACAGTTGGCCGACGTGGTAACCGGCATTGCAGCAGGATGCCGAGATGCCGGATGTGCCCTGATCGGAGGAGAAACAGCGGAGATGCCAGGTTTCTATGGCCCTGGAGAATATGACGTCGCTGGTTTTTGCGTTGGCATTGTTGAAAAAGCGCAAATTTTAGACGGTACCCAAATTGCGACGGGTAATGCGGTAATTGGACTCGCAAGTTGCGGCATTCATAGTAATGGGTATAGTTTAGTGCGCAAAATTGTGGCTGCAGCTCATCGTCGCGATCGCTCCACCAAGGGCTATGACTGGAACGAATGTCCCGCTGGCCTGGGCGGACAGTCCCTCAGTGACTTACTGCTGACACCCACTCAACTTTACGTTAAGCCGATACTTACGGCGTCACAAGCAGATATCAAGATTCACGGTATGGCCCACATCACTGGTGGTGGACTGCCAGAAAATTTGCCCCGCTGCCTCAGCGATCGCCACACGATTACATTGATTTCAGATAGCTGGCCGATCTTGCCGATTTTCGATTGGTTAGCAGCAGCAGGCAATGTTTCTCCAGCGGCGATGTTCAACACCTTTAATATGGGCATTGGTTTTGTGGTGATTGTGCCGGCTGAGCAGACCGAATTAGCGATCGCTCATTTTCAATCCCATGACATTCCGGCCTATGCCATTGGTGAAGTTATTCAGGGCAATGGCACCCTTGAAGGTATTCCTGGGCTGGTGTAACTAGGGTGCGGCCACCGTCGCTGATAGCAGCACCACTTCACTGCTATCAACAATAAAAGCGCCAAAACGGCTATTACTGAGAGACTGCAGCACTTGAGCCGCTGCCTGGGGATCGGGATTTTGGGTCGCTAACAAAAATGGACGCTGCTCATAAATCGCCAGGCCTACAGGTTGATTGAGCATTTGCTGTAGCTGTTTAGCGATATCGGGATCATTGCCGTAGTCCACCAGGACGGCATAGCCTTCGCCCAGCAGCTTGGGAGCATATGCTACTGCGATCGCTGCTGGTTCCGCTACCGGAGGATTAGCCGCGACGGTGGGCGCTGGTTCTACCGGCGTTGCGGTTGGCTCTGGCACCACGGGTTCAGCCGCGATGGGCTCGCTGGGCGAAACCTCACCAGGCGCGGCTGGCCTGGCCACAAAAGCTTGAGCGGCCTCTACTTCCGTCAAATATTGCGCCCAAGCGTTAGCGTTTTCCAAGCTGGTGAATCCGCCTGCCCGCACAACGACATCGTCTAAATAGCGACAGACACTCACAACGGTAGTAGTCGGCAGAAGATTTTGAATGCGATCGCGAGCACTCACCGTTTCGCCCTGCACCAACAGCAAATATTCGTTGGCAGCCGGCGGCGCACACGGGGGAAACTCATCGGCCTTGGCAGATGTGGCTGCCCAGCCCCCTAACGATAATAGTAAAGTGGCCAATCCCAACTGCAGCGTTTTCATCCTAGACATTGACTCACCACAACGAACAGCAAATCAGGCAGAACAAAGAGCCTTCAATCTTTTATGGAGATCTAATCCAGCAAATTGAAGTGATTACAGGTTAAGTAACGATATCTATAACGCTGTCATCTAATCGAGGCTCTTTCAAGCAAACATAGCTCCCTATATTGGCACATCCTCTCAGGATTACTACCTTCTATGGAGGCTTTTTAACGTCAATTTCTCAATTGACGCTAAATCAAGAGGCATGCGGCATGCAGAGCACGATAAAAGAGAATTGATGTCTAATTTTGCTTCTTGCTTCTTGGTTATTAATTGGATGCGCGGGCAAGACGCTTGCCCTCAAACCCTCTCTCCCCATCTCAGGCTAAGCCTTTCAGACAGGCTCCGCCAACGCCAACCTCTCACTCAGCCACTCTGAAGTTCCATTACCCCATTGCTCCATCGCCTATCATCGGGCCAGAAGACTGACGCTGGACGCCGGATGTTTCTATCGGCGTATTTACCGGTCGCGATCGCCGCCGTTCAGCCATGAGCTTGGGTCGCAGGTAAAGGTTTTCTAGTAGTACCGCACCGCCAGCAATCCATGGCGGAACGACTAGGGCGCCGATAATCCCTAATACTTGCGTGCCGCCTAGCACCGCTAGCAATTGATAGAGCGGATGGACGCCAACAGAAGTCCCGACGAGTAGAGGATCAAGCACATAGGTTTCTAGATTTTGAATGACGACATAGAGCAGCAGCACCCACAGTACTGTCCATCCACCCTGAGAAATCGCCGCTACCAAGGCTGGAATCGCACCTAAAATCGGCCCTAGAAAAGGAATCAAGTTGGTAAATCCAGAAATTGCCCCTAAGCCTAAGGCAAAGTCTTTTAAGCCCAAAATTGTGAGGCTGACAGTTGTTGCTAGCGCCAAGATAGTCGACACCAAGACCCGACCTCGAATGTAGCTGCCCATGCGGTTACCAATTGGCCCGACCTGAGCAGCCATGCGATCATCCCAGGGCTGGGGCAATAGGCGAACAAAATTCTTGACCAAAGTGCGACTGTCGGCGAGCATGTAGCCCGACAAAAAGAGCGCTAAAATCACGCTAAAAAAGCCGCCCAAAATGCCTGTTGTTAATCCATAGGAGCGGATTAGCAGCTGTTGACTAGAACGAATTACCCAACGCGTCAAACCTTGCACGTCTATAAACTTTTCAACTAGTTCGCTGGCTAAGTCAGGACGCTCGTCATTTAAGGAAACTATCCAGGTTTCGGCATAGTTAATAATTTGCCTCAGAGAAACCGGAACCTGACGAATGAGACGCTGAATTTGTTCGACTACGGTTGGCCCCACCCACAGAGCTACGCCGGTGATGATGGCGGCGATCGCCACATAGGTCAGAACGACCCCTAGCCAACGGGGGATGCGATAGCGCTCGACCCAATCCACCACGGGCGCGATCGACGCCGCTAAAACGACTGCAATCAGCAGTAGCAAAAACAGACTGCGTAGCTGCCACAGAAGTGCCAGCAATGGTACTGACAAAACTAGCAGCACCACACTGCTGAGGGAAATGGAGATGCGCTGTTCAGGAGCGGCCATGCTGCACCAGACTCATCAATGAGCTTTAAAGAAATTAATATTCTTCATCTATAGCAGATTTGGAGAACCCAAGCGGCAACTAATGGGCGTGAAAGGTGTCATGACCAAATGAAATTGTCGTTGTCACACAAAAGTATGGGACTCTACTAAATTACAAACCGAGTTCGATTCTATTTTGCTTTTTCAGTGGAAAATGTTTAGTCAAGACTTACGCAGTTGAATTCGATTTTGGTCCCTGAATCCCTAAGTATTGGGAAAGGGGCTGTTGCATAAGTCCTACTTAGTATTTTTTAAGTAAAGTAAGCGAATAGCCTGCGTTTGGGAACTATTGCGCTGGGCACATTGTTCATCAGTTAGCGATATTCAGGAATTAAATGGGTTGTGATACATAGGAGAAATAATATGACTCATCGTGGCGTAACTATCTGGCTGACAGGCTTGAGTGGTGCTGGTAAGAGCACGATTACGGAAGCACTGGCTCAACGTTTGCGCGATCGCCAGTGTCAGCTCGAGGTGCTTGATGGTGATGTCGTGCGCACTAATTTGACCAAGGGCCTAGGCTTCAGCAAGGAAGACCGCGACACGAATATTCGTCGCATAGGCTTCGTTTCTCATTTACTAAGCCGCAACGGCGTAATTGTGCTGGTTTCAGCTATTTCTCCCTACCGCGCTGTGCGGGATGAAGTGCGAGCAAAAATTGGCGATTTTGTCGAAGTCCATGTCAGCGCACCGATTGAAGTTTGTGAAGAGCGTGATGTTAAGGGACTGTATAAAAAAGCTCGCGCTGGTGAAATCAAACAGTTTACTGGCATCGACGACCCTTATGAACCGCCGCTAAATCCTGAGGTCAACTGCGAAACTCACAAAGAGACTCTCGAAGAGAGCGTTGGCAAAATCATTGTCAAACTTGAAGAGTTAGGATATTTGCCGGCTGGTGTAGCTGTATAAACAGCGATAGCAGATTTCCATATATCTTTTTCAGTATTCAAAGAGGAAACAATATTCTGCACCTTGCTAAATATTAGGTATGAATCCAAGGTTGGATGACAGAGGCGTCTTACTGATTCCTTTGTTTCAGTCATGAAGCCGAGCAGTGTGAGCAGCTCGGCTTCATGACTGAATAACAGGGTTCATACAGTTGCCCTTGGTGGTGCAGAAAAGTCCTGAAACCCTTATAGATAGGAGATTCTCAACGAGGCAGCGATTTTTGAGTTTTTCCAGAAAATTAACGAGGGCAATGGGTCTTATCCGACGATTGGAACCTTGAAGCTGTTCATCTTGAGACTCAAAAAAGTTTTCTGCACCACTGAGTACAGTTGCCTGTGACTTTCCCCTCCTGATGCCTAAGCTGGGGAAAGTCACAAATAACATCTCCCACGACCGGTTTTATGGGTCAAAGAGCCTATGCGTCAGTTCTGAGTCGAAATTAGCAGTGCTGAATTTGCTTTCTCCTTGAAGTCAACAGCAACTTTATTAATAAAACTAGAACGTCAGCCCTGTAAGCCTTGCTTAGGGGCGATCGCACTGTGATGGCATATATTCTCAGCCTTACCGCACAGATGCGTCACTTGCTCTGCGCTGTCATCGTCATCTCTTCGTGTTTGCAGCTAAATGTCGTCAAAACCGATACAGTAAAGAAACTGTTACATTTTTGGCTAAAGGTAGGGGCAACAAAATTATGCGCGTGATTTTGATGACCGGAAAAGGCGGAGTTGGCAAAACTTCTGTTGCCGCAGCGACCGGTTTACGTTGCGCCGAATTAGGCTACAAAACTCTGGTATTGAGCACCGATCCGGCTCACTCTTTGGCAGACAGCTTTGATATGGAATTGGAGCATGCGCCGCGTCAAGTGCGTCCTAATTTATGGGGAGCTGAACTTGATGCGCTGATGGAGTTAGAGGGGAACTGGGGAGCAGTCAAGCGCTACATTACAGAGGTTTTGCAAGCTCGCGGCCTCGAAGGAGTAGAAGCTGAGGAACTGGCCATTCTTCCGGGCATGGACGAGATTTTCAGTCTGGTACGCATGAAGCGTCATTACGATGAAGGGGAATATGACGTACTGATTATTGACTCAGCACCAACTGGCACAGCCCTACGTTTGCTCAGTTTGCCAGAAGTAGCTGGCTGGTACATGCGTCGCTTTTACAAACCCTTTGAGGCGGTATCGGCAGCGCTGCGGCCGCTTGTGGAACCGCTGTTTCGCCCCGTAGCTGGATTCTCGTTACCAACCAAAGAGGTCATGGATGCGCCGTATGAGTTCTACGAGCAACTAGTTGAGCTAGAAAAAGTATTGACCGACACGACGACGACGTCGGTGCGCCTGGTGACGAATCCGGAAAAAATGGTCATCAAGGAATCATTAAGAGCCCATGCTTACCTCAGCCTTTACAATGTGGGCACGGATTTGGTGATTGCCAATCGCATTATTCCCGATTCAGTGCAGGACCCATTTTTTCAACGCTGGAAAGATCAGCAACAGCAATATCGTCACGAAATTCATGAAAATTTCCGCCCATTACCGGTACGGGAGATTCCTCTCTATTCCGAAGAGATGTGTGGCATTGCGGCACTGGAGCGGCTGAAAGATACCCTATACGACGATACGGATCCGGCGCAGGTGTTCTATAAAGAGAATACGCTGCGGGTAGTGCAGCAAGGCAATGATTACAGTTTGGAAGTTTATCTGCCGGGTATTCCAAAAAGCCAAGTGGAATTGAGTAAGTCTGCTGATGAGTTAAATATCCGCATTGGTAATCATCGTCGCAACTTAGTGCTACCCCAGGCGTTGGCAGCGCTCAATCCCTCCGGCGCCAAGATGGAAGAGGATTACTTAAAAATTCGATTTGCGAGTGCGTCGTAGCGATCGCTCCTCTGCTGTTATTAATCAGAGGATGATAAGTGCATCGTCCCTGTTCCCAACTCGTTTTATCTCTAAAATCTCAAGGTCTCACGCACCATTTAAATGACGGTCAGTAGCAAACTGACACCAAAAATCGCCAGAAATATCAGCCATAGACGATAACGTCGCCAGAATAAAGGCAAAGATGTCGCATGAGTCGGCGATCGCTTAGACTCTTCAATCCGCGCGGCCTCAGCCGTAACGGATTGATAAAGGGTGCAAGTCTGAGCGCCCGGACGCTGTGGGAACGTGCAGGTATCGTCAGCATCGTAGGTACAGGTTTGACAGAGCACGTCTCCTGTAGTGGTGCGATAAAGCTCGATGCTGGGGTGTCCATGAGCCTTGAGCTGCAGTCGGCATCGGCCACAGACCAAATCGGTCGGTTTGACCTGATGGTCACAACGGGGGCATAGCGGCATGGTTGTGTGCTGAACATCTCATTCGCATCCTAGCGTGTGCATTCAGCAGTAACCGGAAAGCGCCGGACCTGATATTCTTTAGATTCTTCCATAGTGTAGTCAAAGCCAAAGGCATCATCAAAGCGAGTAGTGATAGCCGTTAGCTCGTCCTCTGGAATGGCAAACCACTGGTCACGCGTCTGCCAACGAATCACCAAAATAACCACTTCAGGATCATCGGGCGAGATCCAAGTTTCTTTAGAGATAAAACCGGGATATTGTCTCAAGCTGGCCGTCCATATTTCGTCATCAATGTGAACGTAGCGCTCTCGCTGGTCGGCAGGCACCCTAAATTTAAGCCACTCGATAACCATATTGTCTTTCCCGCTTTCGAAAATTTAAGGGTAGTACTTGCTACTTTGCAAACCTTCTTACTGTACTGGTAACCAAGCTGCTTCGCACTGCTGTCTCAAAGATTAGTGCATGGGGTTCGGTTGTTCCGGTAAGAGAGAGGATGATTCTTTGTCACAATGAAACAGTATGCTGGGTCACTCAACCCCACTTCTGGAGGCGACATGGATACCAACAATTTGCTGCGGCAGATCATGATGATTGGCATTGGCACTACGTCACTAGTAGCTGAGCAGCTGCGGCAAGTAAGTGATGAGTGGGTGCGCGAAGGGCGCATTAATCCAGAGCAAGCAAGTCGCTTTGTAGATGATTTTATGGCGCAGTTTTCGGGCGATTCGGCCAAGTTTGATGAGCAGATTCAGCGCCAATTACGCAAAGTGCTGCAGGACTTGGGGGTACCTCGTCAGGACGAGATGGATGAGTTGCGAGGCCGCCTCGATCGCTTAGAACGGCAAGTACGGGACTTGGAAAATAAGCTTTGGCGATAGCCGCGTCTTAAAGAAATTTGAGCTGATTGTCGAAAATCTCTAATCAGCGGTTATTTCAGAAGTGAATTTCGCCGTTCTAAATACTCCGGATTGCTGGATGAACGTGGTTTATTGAGTTGAATAACGCTGATGAGCCGGCGAGTAGCAATTATGACAGAACAAAATAAGTAGCCAGAACGTTTTGCGTCACTTTATGCAACGAGGCATAGGGAACATGGCAGAAATTATTTTAGCCAAGGCCAATTGGAGTATAAAGATCTGCTCGGAATCAGAGAACTGCTGGGTGGCGTTGCACTTTTGGTAATGCTGACGACATTGCCATTTGGGCTGTCTACATTAGACACATAATCGTCGACGGCAAACTCTCAGAATGAATATTATTCGCTTCGCCTTGTGTCTACCTATATTGGTGACGATCGCCAACAATCGGGCATTTGCTCAGACTGAACTGCCAACTCTGGTGCCATCGTCAGACTTAGAGACATTTGCCGACTGGTGTCATGCGCGAGATGGCATTAACGCTTCTGCTCGCCACACTGTTAACGAATTACTGGTTCTAGCAGAAACAACCGATTGCGATCGCGCCAATGAACGATTGTTGGCAATGCGTATTTTGTCCTTGGGCGGCACCGACGTCACTAATCTCGAACCGCTAGCGACCTTGCCTCACTTTGACGAAATCTTTTTATGGGGCAATGGCATTCGCGATATTACGCCGCTAGCCGTTATGAAAAATCTCACCCGCGCCAATTTAGCGGGCAATTACATTGTTGATTTGAGTCCGTTGGCTGATCTAGAGCAACTCACCTGGTTGGAACTGTCATCAAATTTTATTTATGATGTGTCGGCTTTGGCTGAGCTCGATAACCTGCAAGATTTATACCTAGCTGTGAACGCGATCGCTGATCCGTCACCGCTGGCATCTTTAAATAACTTATCGCATCTAGTTTTAGCTTGGAACGAAGTCACTGAGCTCGACGGTCTGGCTGCCGCACCTCAACTGTCAAAAATCGATGCCAGATTCAACAACATTGCACACCTCGAAACATTGACAAATTTCGCGATGCTTGAGCGCATATATCTGCGTGGTAATCCCCTGGCTGAGCCGTTGTGTCCGCTGGTCGCAGCGACCATTTGTCAGTTTACCGATGCTGATTTTGAAGATGCCCCGCGTTTAGAATTGGCCGATTAGCCGGGAGAATGCACTCGCTTAGCAGTACCGGTTTTATTCGCAGGTCACTTGCCATGGAAGCAAAACTTTGATTCTTTGCTAATCGCTTACCGCGTTGCCAGCATCCCTGATAATAAAATCGATGTGAATCAGGTCAAAAACATATGGGCCAACTCCCTAGCCGCCGCCAACTGTTGACAGGATTAGGTGCATTATCAGCCGCGCTGCCTTTCGTTTCTCAACTGCCGGCTTTGGGGAGCGCACCCGCGGTCATTAAGCCACCGCGCCTGCAGCGAGGAGACACGGTAGGCATTATCAGTCCAGCGGGAGCGACTTTTAATCAGACTGATGTGGACATTGTTGTCGACGCCGTGCGAGGATTAGGATTGGTGCCACTATTGGCCCCCCATGCGCTGGCTCAGTACGGTTATCTAGCAGGCCGCGATCGCGATCGTGCTGCCGATGTTAATCGGTTTTTTGCTGATTCAGAGATTGCCGCCCTGCTGCCAATTCGGGGTGACTGGGGCAGCGCTCGTATTCTGCCCTTTTTGGACTATGACCTGATTCGGCAAAATCCTAAAATTATTGTCGGCTTTAGCGATCTGACGGCCTTGCTGCTGGGCATTACGGCGAAAACTGGGCTGGTTACCTTTCATGGCCCCAATGGTCTTACCGCTTGGCGCCCCGATCAAACCGAACCGTTCCGCCAAGTGCTATTTGACGGTGTGGCCATGAGCTTTGAGAACCCGATTGCCGCGGAAGATCGCGATCGCCTGATGCAAACTCGCTTTCGAGTCCAAACCATTACCCCGGGGCGAGCGCAGGGCAAACTGTACGGTGGCAATTTGTCGGTGCTGTCCGGCATCGTCGGGTCGCCCTACATGCCTGACCTGACCGGAGCGATTTTGTTTTTGGAAGACATCGGCGAGTCAATCTATCGCATTGATCGCATGCTGACCCAACTTAAGCTGGCCGGCATCCTGGATCAGCTAGCGGGATTTGTGTTTGGCCAGTGCACCAATTGTGGCCCGTCCGGCGGCTACGGCGCGTTAACCTTGGAGCAAGTCTTGACTGACCATCTTGCCCCGTTAAATATTCCAGCCTGGTGGAATGCCGCGATTGGTCATGTCGAACCAATTCTAACCCTGCCATTAGGCATTGAGATCACCATGGATGCGACAGTGGGGCGCATCACCATGATGGAAGGGGCGATCGCTGGATGAGTTGAAATGCTAAATCGATAAAATGCAGCCATGCTAGAAAAACGACTTCGATATTGGTCTGGCTGGCCCTGGTTAATTGGCATTGGGGGCAGTTTACTGCTGGCGCAACTAGTTTTTTATGTGCGGGCTGAATGGCTGTGGTTTCAAGATGCCGGCTACAGCGCCGCCTTTGCTCTACGATTGTGGACTCAAGTGCTTTTGGGGGGCGGCGCCGCGCTGCTGAGTGGACTGGTGCTGTGGGGCAATTTGGCTGTGGCTCAGCGAGCGCCTTCACCAACGATGATGCGTCAATCGTCGACGGAGCGAGCACAATCGCGGCAGACGGGGATTGGCCTGTTTGCATTGCTGACACTGGCGAGTAGCCTAGCGCTAGTCCTGGCAATTCAAATGCTGTATTTAGGGCGCATTGTCATCAGCTATTGGGATTTAAGCTCTCTGGTTTACAATCCCTCGCCGCCGCTACCGCTGTGGGCGAAGCCAGATGCCATCGGTGCGGTATTGACTCAACTAATTACCGATCCCTGGCAGTTGGCAGCATTAGTAGTCGTTGCGATCGCTTTTCTATTTTTGCCGCAAATATGTACGGCGATCGCGGCAGTGTTTGCTAGTGGGGCCCTGGGGCTAACGCTGGCAGAGCAGTGGACAAAAGTCTTGCAAGCACTGAGACCCGTTGCCTTCGACGCCGTTGATCCGCTTTTTGGTCAAGACATCAGCTACTACGTTTTTCAACTGCCATTTTTAGAAGTCTTAGAATTTTGGTTCATTAGCCTGATCTTTTTTACGCTGGTGAGCGTCACGCTGGTGTATTTACTGTCGGACAACAGTCTTAGCAACGGACGCTTTCCTGGATTTATCCCTCGCCAGCAGCGTCACCTTTATGCTCTGGGAGGACTGCTGTTGCTGGCCACCAGTTTGAATCACTGGCTGGGCCGCTTCGAAATTTTGTACTCGCCCCAAGGGGTGGTCTACGGCGCCAGCTACACCGATGTCCGAGTCGGCCTGCCCGTCTATACAGGACTCAGCGTCATTTCCTTGCTGCTGGGCGTGGGGATGCTGTGGCGAGCTCTGTTTTGGGCGATTGGCGTCAGAGACCTGATGGCTTGGCTGCGGGAAATCGGCCATCGTCGATATGCTGCTTTGCCACCGTTTTCCCAACGACCGTCGACGACTCGACCGCTCATTTGGGGATTAGCCATTTACCTGGTGCTGGCGGTGATCGGTGGACTGCTGGTGCCTCGACTGGTGCAGCAGGTAGTGGTGCAGCCCAATGAACTGCAGCGGGAGCGGCCCTACATTGAGCGGGCGATCGCTCAAACTCGTCAGGCCTTCGACCTGGCCAATATCAACGTGCAGCCGTTTGACCCTCAAGGCGATTTAGCCGCTGCTGCCCTTGAAGAAAATCGCCTCACCCTGGACAACGTGCGCCTATGGGACACTCGTCCGCTCCTGCAAAGCAACCGACAACTGCAGCAAATCCGCCTCTACTATGAATTTGCTGATGCCGATGTTGATCGCTACGCTCTGATGCAGGCAGACGGTTCAACCACGCTGCGGCAGGTACTCATTTCCGCTCGCGAGCTGAATTTTGAGCGGGTGCCCGAGGTAGCTAAAACTTGGGTGAATGAACATCTCATCTACACCCACGGCTACGGCTTTACGATGAGTCCTGTGAACACAGCGGATGATGATGGTTTGCCGACGTACTTTATCCGCGATATTGACCACACATCCAGCGATGCAGCCGTGCGCCGCAGCATTCCAGTAGACGCTCCACGCATCTATTTCGGGGAGCTCACCAACACCTACGTCATGGTCGACACTCAGGTGCAAGAGTTGGATTATCCCAGCGGCGACGATAATGTTTACACCACCTACAGCAAAAATCGCGGCATTTCCCTAGCCCATCCCCTCACGCGCCTGCTGTTTGCATGGCATCTCAAAGATTGGCAAATGCTGTTTACGGAAGACTTTACGGAGTCTACTCGGCTACTTTATCGTCGTCGCATTAGCGATCGCGTCCAAACCATTGCGCCCTTTTTGCGGTTTGATTCCGATCCTTACCTAGCGATCGCCGACATTGGCAATAACAGCCAAACTTGGGGCACTAATATTCAACCTGCCAGTGATCAGTCCGCCGCAGAAAACTCCAGTTACCTGTACTGGATGATGGATGCCTACACGACCAGCAATCGCTACCCCTACTCCGACCCTCTGGGGAATGATTTCAATTACATTCGTAACTCTGTCAAGGTGGTGGTGGATGCCTACAGCGGGGCCATCCAGTTTTATACCACTAACGCTAACGATCCGATTATTCAAACTTGGAGTCGGCTGCTGCCGGGCATGTTTGTGTCCATTGACGAGATGCCAGCGGCGCTGCGACAGCACATCCGCTACCCCCAAGATCTATTTCAGGTGCAGTCGAATCAGCTGATGACGTACCACATGACTGACCCGCAGGTGTTTTATAACCGGGAAGATCAGTGGCGGGCTCCTAATGAAATCTATGCCAATGAAGCTCAAGAGGTACAGCCCTATTTCCTGATCATGCGCCTGCCCAATCAGGAGGAAGAGGAGTTTATTCAACTGCGTCCCTTTACGCCAGCCCAGCGCAACAATTTAGTGGCCTGGCTGGCCGCCAGTTCGACCGGCGATCGCTATGGCGATCGACTGCTATACCGTTTTCCCAAACAGGTGCTAGTTTTTGGGCCAGAGCAGATCGAGGCTCGCATTAACCAAGACCCCGCGATTTCCCAGCGCATTTCCCTGTGGAATACCCAAGGCTCGCGGGCAATTCAGGGCAATTTGCTGGTAATTCCCATCGAGCGATCGTTGCTCTATGTCGAACCGCTTTATCTTGAAGCTGAACAAAATAGCCTGCCGATTTTAGCCCGCGTGATTGCTGTCTATGGCAACCGCATCGCAATGGCCGAATCTTTGTCTGATGTTCTTGCCGCCATCTTCACCAGCGAGCGTGAAACTGCTGCACCCGTCATTCGCGATTTAGAAGAGGGCAGCCAGCAGCTGGACGATGCTTTGCCAGGGCTAATTGACGATGCCGAGAGCACCGATGCCGCTGAGTCTTAATACTAGATTTTACCGAGGTTTGCCACTTTCTCATTGCCTTTCAGTAAACGCTGTTTTCAATCAAGTACAATTGTGTCTTGAAAAAAAGACACCGCTGGAAAGCGGAAAACCAAACGGCTGCCCGTTTTACCTATCTGCCGCAGGTTTTTCAAATCGAGGAGGCACAGCAGGGTTTGCTTAGGGGGAAACGTCTGCTTCTAATATTTTCCACTCCAGAATAGTGGGCATCTGAACTCTAAACTGCCATCTCAAAAAAAAGGCGACACCCGGATTCGAACCGGGGAATGGAGGTTTTGCAGACCTCTAGGGCATCGCCTGAAACCCTTATGGGGTAAAGCTTAAAAGAAATTCTGTAGCGTTTTGCCTAAATTTACGCCTCAATTTGCAACCGGATCGCTACCAAAAAACGATGTTTGTCTAAACTCCTCTGGCTCCTCATCCGGCCAAAGCGGAATCGCAAAGTTCTGCTCGGTGTAGGGATTCCCCTGCTGGTCTACAAATGATGAACCATCCGGGTCAAACCGTCGCACCAGTAGCTTCAGCCTGTAGGGATACATCCGCGTGATCCGCTTCCGCAGACGGAAACTGCGGTCTTTTTCTTGACTAATGCTCAACGTGGCAATGTCAGCGGTCGAGAGGGTTAACAGGTCTTTCAGCTTATCCTCTGCCTCTGGCCCCGTGCCGCCATAGACCGCCATCTGTCGGCCATTGGTAAGATTCGCCGTGGCTCGCCATTCTCCCCAGTTGTAGGGGCGCACGGCTCGCTTCAGTGCTTCCCAAGTAAAGATCTGCTCTAAATCGGGAATAGAGTAAGTGGCAAATCTAGCCCGGCTGCCGTCAGTGTTGCGCGTGGCCCGGCCCGGTAAATCCTTGAAAATGACTGATGCTTTGCGGCGATGCGGTTGAGCCCTCAGATAGTCCCCGATCGGCTGCCCGACCCATTCGCCCAGGTCACGCGCCCCCAGTACCCTAGTTTGAGCAATCACATTCCGAACTTGCTCTTTCACCTCGGTTTCCGTGCCATCCAGATACAGCCTGACGTTGCTATCGGTTCCTTCCGGATAGATGGTCACGGCCCGCGCGGCGGCGGCGTCAGCATCCGCGTTCTGCATCCTGGTTTGCTGAAATGCGGTGTCAAGCTGATTGGCGATGACATAGCCAGATTCAATTATCGAGTCTAAATACTCCTCGACAGCGTTCTCAGTCAGGACTCTCAGCCAGTCCCAGGGAATAGAATCAATGGTGTCTTCTATTTTCCCGGCGATCGTAAAGCTGGGTGCTGACTCAGTGCCCCACGTTTCAGTAATGTAGGTCGCTACATTGTCCCCTAGTAGCTGCGACAGTTGCTCCTTATCAGCGCTTCTAAACATCGTCCTGTAGCGCCTGTATATGCCGATAATGGCGTTGTTGGCCTGTGATTCCACCGTTTGGGTAACAGCGGCCCTAAGCGTCGCTTGCACCTCCTCAATGGCTTCTAGCGTCGTAGCGCTGGATATGGCCCTAGCCAGCGATGCCCCCCCAATGACCGGCATGGCCATGCCGATCCCATAGCCGATACCGATACCGGTAAGCCAGCCAGCGCCCGAACCGATCAGACTGCCCCACGCGGCAAACATCGCTAGGTTATTGCCTTCCTGCAGGCGGCTAAGCTCCTCATCAGTCTGGTTCCAATCAAACACCGCTACACGGGTCAGAGTAGCGATCAGACCGCTCCAGACTCTCTGCCACGGGATACGCTGAAAAACACCAAGCGCTAATCGCCCGACAAACTTGGTTAGACCTCCAACTAAGCTAATAGCCCCGCGACCAATCCTTTCAATCAGCCCCCTAGCATCTTGAATATTAGAGAAGCTGAAATCTATCTCTAAAACTCTGGTGCCATCCTCCCCTATGGCACGTCTAATTGCTCTGCTGGCTAGCCCCGCTTTGCTAATTTCAACCATTGCCCTACTCTCTGCCAATTTCTAAAAGCTAATTTGGGGGCCGTCTTCACCGTCTTTCACTTCGATATTTTCGTGTACATCGGGCACAATTTCAGGCTTAACGCTTTGGTCTTTATTGTGCCTACTGATATCTCGATTCATGCGTTGAATCCATTCGTTCCACTTTTCGCGATTGGGGGCAGTTAAAGTCTGGTCGCGTATCATGTCTTCGATGGTTTCTAGCAGTTGTCCCCGGCGACTATCAGGGACAAAATGAGACTCTTTGATGATGGCGGCAGCAAATAAAAGCTGTTCCACAACATCACTTAAGGTTCTCCTTTCTTCATTAACCGGAATTAATAGAGGCTCGTTTCTATCCTCTAAAAACTGTTCTAAACGCTGAGGTTCATTCATATTGAACTGAACGGGATATTTCTTAGGCTTCATGTTCATTTTGTAGCCTAAGTATTCACCATTTGCTTTAGACCATCCCTGACCGATGATTGACGCATTCTTAGCGGCGATGACTTCGGGCACAAGTCTAAATAAGACCTCTGTAAGGATGTCAATCTTTAACTCTGATTGATAATTCAAGGCAAACATTTCTGCTATCGCTTCCGCAGAGTTGGGCAGGGTAATAGTTTCGCTTTGATTCCCTTCCTTGGTGGGGTCAGTGTCCTTGATTTTTATCTCTACCGGCCACTGGCCCTCATTGCCGTCGTAAGCCTGCGTGAGCCAGCCCACAAACTGGGTTAAGTTCTCAATGGCGATGGTTTTCTCACTGTTGCCCTGGAGCGTTTCGGGCACTATCGAGGGATATTCATCAACGCCCAATCGGAGGTAAATTGCCTCTAATAGCTCTAAAGTTTCGCTGCAGCATCCCATATCGTCACTCTCCGGTTTTGGTTGTATCGGCACGGACTTACGAATTCCGCATCCCTGCCGACTGGTGTAGAAACCAGGGGATACGGTAGTAAAAAAGTCATTCGGTCTATAAAAGTCTTTGCCGTTGCTGAAAGGGTTAGAGTCTTCAAAAACGCCCACATATTGGGAATACCAGTTAGCATCAAATGAACTGGTAGCCCGTCTAATTAAGTTTTCCTTAGCACTGCTAATGGAAAAACTCACACATCGATAATCAGCAAACATAGCAAAGCTATCAAGCTGCCTTTTAGTACGCTCCACATAGCGGGTTTTAACCTCGCCGCCATAGGTAAAATCCATCTCCTCACTGTCTTGATAGTCAGCGTTAATATGCTTGAAATGCTGCCAGAAAATACCCGATATTCGGCCCGTTTTATCCCAAGCCGTCGTGTCAGGGCTCCATCTTGGCGACTGATGAAAAAGGCCAACACTAGGCGGTTCAAAGAAAACGCCCGGCACGGCTTGAACCTTGCCCTTTCTAAAATCGTCGTACAGGTCTTGAAATGCGGCTCTTGAACCGTCGTTATTACTGAGGTTGTTAACGCCGGTTTGCCACAAATAAGACACTTCACTGATGAAGTTGACGGTTACGACGACTCGGATATAGTCCGGGACTCTAATCGCCCCAATTTGAGCCAAGCTGATATCGTCAAAGGTTTCGGGCTGTTCGGGAATGTCGTTAATCTCTGGTTGACATTCTGGTGAATCGTTGCGAGTGCAGACAAAAGTAAGCGGCCCTGGAACACCAAAAATTCTGGTTTGCACGGGCACGCAGATCTCACAGCTTGAAGCCTGAACCTTTTGGATATCGATATCTAGCAGGGGGATATTAATTCTCGGATTAAAGACAGACCCAATTTCAGCATCAACTACTTGTGAGCCGTCACAGAATGGCGAGTTGGGCCAGCGCTCGCAATCGAACGGCGATATCTCCTCATTGTTGCTGACGATAACGCCCGGCACCCAAGTTTGCTGATTCACGTAGTCCTTAACCGGCGCGTCAGGGCTGTACTCGACAAAGCTCTCGACAAACGCCTCACCAACGCTTACAACTACCTGAGTAGCAGGGTTATCGCTTTCCCTTAGCCTCTCAGGAAACAAAAGCTCGGCTTCATTCTCATATTCCTGCAACTCACCAGTTTCTAGCATTTAACTATCTCCTGGTTTGCTCTAAATTCTGGTGGTAATTTTTCCTGAGATAAGTATCAGTAAATAAACGACGTTCCATAAAAGAACGCTGATACAGTTGGTTCTCAACCTTTCCCATTGAATACATCTGTCTTAGAGATACTTTTCTGGTGTATCTTTTCCTGGAAATAAGGTTAGTTAGCTCGGTTTTAAGCATTCGTCTTTCAATCTTATTTACATGTATTCAGCAATCGCTAAATCAGAATCATTGCTTTCACTAATTGCGAAAATAGCGCCCTGATAAAGGTTGTCAAAGGCAATGCTGAAGCTACCGCCGCCAGGGTACAGAACAATGCCGTTCAAGCTGACAACGCCGGGATTGAATGACAGGCTTACCTTGTCGGTTTCACTCAGATTGGTGATGTCTAAGCCCTTGCGGTAGGGATTAGGGGCCAGAATCATCGATGGCTGATTGGTCGCTGTAGCCTGACTGCTGGTGCTGGTGGTGATCAGTCTGCCGTCATTGGGTAACGCCGTCACTTCTTCTCTAGCGCTGCCGTAGATGCTGATGCTGTCATCGCCATCGATTAACCCAAAACCAATGTCAAGCAGCCTCACGGCTAGCTGGCTGTCGCTGCTGACGGCGAATGCAGGCTGATTCGTTAGGTAAGTGGTCAGATCGATTGTGTAGAACGGCTGCCGGTTAACAATCGGCTCCCGGTAAATTTCCGTCCAGCCAGTGCGGCTATTCCGAAGGTAGACCGCTAAATGACAGCGTTCAGAATTGAACTCAGCCTCTCTAATGGCTTCCGCTTTCTCACTAGCTGACGAGCCGATTCTAAGAACTGGCGGCTGCACCGGTGCAAAGCTGTTCACCCTGACCGTGGCTCTTAAATCAGTAATGAAACCGTAGTATTTCAGCGTGTTTGTAATCTCATTGGGGTTGACGTAGCTGGAATCGTAAATCACCGTCATATCGGTCGCGTTGAGAGCAGTAATCGGCTGCAAAATCTGGCGGCTACGGTTAAAAGTTGCAGTGGTCATTAAGGAAAACCTAGAAAAGCGGGTATGGGTGAGATGTGGCGGCAAGAAACAGAGCACCACGCGCTAGTGAGGCATGGCGTTTAACCTCAGATTTGAGCATGGGGGGCGCGCTCAAATCTGAGGTTGTGGATCTCCTGCTGCAGAAGGGGTCGGGACTGATCAATTTTGTCAAAACCCTTAGGGTTCTTACTCACAACTTACCCGCCTTGAGAATAGAAAAAACACTGAGGGCACAACGGATAGCGGCTCCTAGGCTAAAAGCACTCATAGGAGACCTCCAAAAATGGCTGATCTAACAATCCAGAATCTTGTCGATAAACTACCTGCGGGTTCTGCAACCGAAACCGCTGACGATGTGACTATCTCACTGAAAGCTCTGACCGGCGATGCATCGGTGCAGCTTGCAGACGAGAAAACCGCTGAATGCATGACCAAGCTTTTAGGCGCGGCGGCGGCGGCTCAAGTGGACTACAACGCTGGCAACGAAGAAAACCTAACCGGCTATCCTAACCCGACCTTTGGTACGCCTACCGTGGACAGCAACGGCAACGTTTTTGCTCGTCGGACTCACACAATTGCGGTGGCGGTGCCGGTTGATTTAGATGAGACCGTAGGGGTCTAAGCCCATTCATTTCAGGGGTTACGGCTTAGAACCGGCCCCCAATAGCAAACTTTTACAGGTGAAAAACAATGGGCAAGTATGACGATAAACGCCCGGTTTCGGTGAGTCCTTTCAATGGGTCAAATGTCCGATATGGATTCCTGACCAACATCGACGCGGCGGATAGCTCAGTTCTCGGACAACAAGACGCTAACGACCGAAACCAAGCGGGTTTGGTCTTTGGGGCTAACTCACCCAAACCGGCCAGAGCCAGCCGCAAGCGGGCGGCGGGCACGACCTCTAGTTTCATTGACTGGAACTCGATCGCCGCTGCTAGAACTAGCGGTTGGTCAATTGGTAAGGCCAGCGTTCGGCGCGGCGGGCGAACAGCGAAAACTCGCATTGTGGCAGTGACTTTCCAAGGCATTACTTACGCCTGGAACATGCCCAATGACACCTACGCCAATATCGGCGCGGCTGACCTGCAAACGCTGGGCGTTCGCGACACCGACACCAATGACACCGATCTAGTGTTTGGGGTGGACTCTCCCAAGCCACCTAAAGCCACCTTCGACGCTGGCGATAATCAGTACACCACGTTTTACGACCCTACTAACGGCAACCTGCCAGAGGGCTGGTCGAGCGCTTCCAACAGTCAAGATCCACAGCAAGCCCCTTAACGTGATGATGCACCCAAATTCTGGTTCATTGATTTTGCCTGGTCATCCGCTGTTTTCTCGGACAGCGGAAACTGCCATTCCTCCAGACTGGCGGCGTAAGGCTGAGTCAATGGGCCAGTTTTCTAACTTTGTGGTGGATGCCGACACGGGCTTAATGCGGCCTGCGACGGCTGAGGAGCTGGAAACCTATCTGAATGAGGGTGAGTATCACCAGCGCTTGGAACAGATGGAAACGGAGCCAGATGCAGAAGTCGAACACTGGGACTTAGATAATGGCCTGGTTGAGTGTTGGTAACGTAACCGCTGGTGATGACTGGAGAACGGTCGGGGAAGCCCAAAGCCCACTTTTAAGGGTGCGCTATTCGTTCCAAGGTGCCATTCCTCAGCGCGTGATTTTTGGGGTGCTAAGAGAACGATTTGACGCCAATCTGTATAACTCCCGGTGGTACAACCTCTATCCCAAAACCGGCATAGCAGAAATTATCTTGCTTCAGGAAATCCCCAACTTTTTCCCGGCCCGCGATATCGAAGTGCGCAAGCGCGGCAAACACAACTTCGCTTGGAGCGTTCAGATTGACCAATGGTATTGACCGGGCAATCTAAGAGCACTGATTGAGGCTCTACCCGATGACGATGATTAACCAACCATTGACGTTTTTAGCTTTAGGGCTGGCGGTGGCGGTGGTTTACTGCGTCGCTTGGTATCGCATCCTCAAAAAAACTGAGTTGCCCATAGGCTGGATGGCGATCGCGCTTTTTGGCGTTGTAGCAGGGATGTTCTATCAGCCCTTGGGAGCCGTGCCGATCGCCGTGTTGGCACTGGTGCCCTGGCCAGTCAGCACGCCGCTTTATATGAAGCGTAAAAAGTAGCCGCCATAAGGATTTGAGGCCATGCCCGTTTCTAACCCAATTCGCTTTGTTGACCTGGCCAACTTCGATTTTTTACAGCAGGATGACTTAGATGAGGTTGAAGCCGAACTAGACGAAATCCCTAACGTCTATGCACCGCTGAGCCATACTCACAGCGACTACGCTCCCACTAGCCACGGGCACAGCTACGCGCCTGTAAACCATATTCACGCCGTCTCATACTTTGCGGCACAGGGCGGCGGTCGCAGTCATTTTGTAGTTCGCTATCCGAACACTAATAACGCTGGCCAAACCGTCTTAGACACAGACGGCAGATGCAAGTACTTTCATTGGTCGGGAAACGTGCGCTTTGCCGTCCAAGTTGACTCTACCTGGATGTTTCTCAACCCGGCCCCGAGCGATCGCCGGTTTAAGACCAATATCGACGATGAAGATTTCCCCCAAAGATGGGAAGCATCATTAACTGCCTTAGTAAATGTCCCCTTGGTTTCCTATGACTGGAACACCAAAGATTTCCCTTTGTTCAGTGATGCAAGGGAAAGTCTAGGCGTCATCGCCCAAGACTTAGAGCTGATTAATCCCGAATTGGTCATGACCGACCCAAATGGTTTTAAGCATATTGACGTACCTAAAACCATTCCTTACCTGGTGGCGGCATTTAAGGCTATCAACCGACGATTAGAGCTGATAGAAAACCAGCTTAGTAACTAACATGAGTTATGACCATTTCAACCTTGATTTAAGCTTGCCCACACTGTCGGCAGTTGCGGCGGCAACGTGGTTTGTGTGGCAGCGGTATCAAAACCTCAACCAGCGACTACGCAGCATTGAAACGGAAGCCATAGAAACCAAGCATCTTTTAGAGCAAACCCGGCAAGCAACGCTTAGCGACGGTGAAATGACCTTGTATCGCATCAACGGCAATACTGAACTGATAAATCACCGAACTATGCGGTTTCAAACTGCCCATGATGCCCTAGAAAAGCGCTTAACCGCTGACATTGCCGAAATTAGGGGATTCCTAAAAACAGTAACAGACTTCGGTGTCCGTTCCAGGTCAAACAACAAATAGTCTGCCACTGCCAATTAAGAAGTTATTCCACAACCGCTTGTTTCTGATTAATGGCAGTCAGGTCTAGCGGCTGTTTGACTACTATCTTAATGTCGCGATAGTAGTAATTTCTTTTAACGGCTCCCACAAAAACGTTAGCGATATCGCCCCTTTCTAGCCGCTGTTGTGCTTCAAAGTTAGTCACCTCAAAAACAACGGCTTTTCCATCCGTCGTCAAATCCGCATCCAACACGTTTTCCCGCACCCATTCACGCTCATTTTGGGCGGCGGAATCGTGCATTGCCTTAACAGTTTCCTTAATGATTTGATTGACGATCATTTCATAACAACACATGGTTTTGGCTCCTAAATGGTGGTTGGTCACGGTCGCGGTCACGGTGCCGTCACAGTGTCACGGTAGGTTGGTCACGGTAATTTCGAGACAAACTCACCGTGACCGCCACGGGGGCACCGAGACAACGTAGTAGCAGACCGTGACGGATTTCGAGACAATCGAGACGAGACACAAGGGATAAGCCCTAGGGGGCCATATAGCGAGTTTTGCCGTTGTCACGCCTCACTCTGATCAAGCGCTGTTCGCCTACTAAGCCCTCGCAGATTAGCTCGATAGTTTTGGTCTCAGTTTGGTCTTTCAGAATGCGTACATTCCTTCTGATTTCTGCTGGCGTAAAATTCTTCTGTGGCTTACCTTCGAGAAATCCGATAATCAAGCCCTCAGCATCGGTAATTGAGAGCCCGTCACTTGGTAGCGCTGCTGGCTCATCTGGGCTCTCATCTTTGGTGATTTTTAGCTCTTCATAAATTGAATCTGCTGCTGGTTCTGGCTCCTCTGGCGGCGCGTCATAGGTTGGCGGCGGTTTCCCGGCAATGATGGCTTCCAAGCGATCATCAATCTGTCGAGTATTGATGGATATCTGAGCCATTTCTGAATCCCGTAGATAGGGAGCGGTAAAGATTTCTAGCCGTCCTATGAGGTTGGTCAAAATCAAAGGATGGCGATTAGTTTTCAGTTGCTTGATAGCGGCGGCTAACTGCTGTTGGCATTTTTCGCGCCGACTAGGTGACACAATTCGATAGTTTGCAAAAGCGTTCTCGATACCTTCAAAACCGCCGTAGTTGCTACCTAACGCCATATATCGCAAGTTGCTGCGGACGCTGCCAGAGATACCTAAATCGGCTGCCACGCTGCTTTGAGCGGTGAGAATAACTTGCACGCCACAGCCCCGACCAACACCGACCAAGGTATAAACGTAGGACTCAAGTACAGGGGCCAAATCTTTAACACCAGGCACCTTGCTAATGGTGTTATAAACGCTCAACCACTCCTCAAGAATCAGCACAATTTGACAGTCGATCGCTTCCAAAGTATCGGCCCGCGCTTGAGCGATGTAGCAGATCATATCGAGCAGTTTTATCAACTTTTCAACTTCGTCTCTGCTTGGCCGAAACCCGATTCGCAAGATGTTTGCCGCTGGGACTCCGGGATATTCGGCCCCCTTTGACTCGACGGCTACCACCATGATTCTTTGGCGGTTGCTCATGAGTGCCAGCAACAGCGCCATTGTGCTCGATTTACCCGTGTCAGTTGGAGCCAATAGCCCCAAGTGCGATCGCCAATTGGTAGCGGCTTCCCTCAGATAGGCCATGCCGTCTGATAGGGATACTTCTTCATCGATGACGACGAGTTCCTCAGCCGCCATCATGTCGGTATAGGCGAGCTGGGTGAAGGCTTCATCACCGACTGCCTGGTAGTCTTCTACCCGGCGTCGCGTCATCTCTAATTTTTCGGTTAGTGACTCGCCATAACCGACTAGGGCATAAGTGCCCAGAATCATGATGTAGGTAAGCTCTGGCGAGCACAGAGCAGAGCTGACGATAGAGCAAGCGACGATTGCCACCAGAACCACAGCTTGCAGTTGCCGGTAGCTTTGCTGGAATTGATACGCCTGATAGGCTCCCGACTTTTGAAAGTTGCTAGAAAGATCCATTGCAGATGCCTGAATAAAGATGCTCATAAACCAAGACAATGGAAACCAGCGCGATTGTTATTCGCGTCATTAAGTCAAACTTAGGGGCACCAGAAGCCCACAGATAGGCCCCTAGCACCAGTTCCCACAGCACGGCAGCCCCAAGGGTGAACATGAGGGAGCCCGGCACAATAACGCCGTACTGGGCGGCCAGATACAGCAGCCCAAACAGCAGGGCGCGAATGTAGTAGGTACGGGCGACAGAAATCGCGATCGCCACGGGGCCATAGGGAAATGTGATCGATTGCCGCGTAATCCACGCGCGTTCAGCTAGCCGGTCAATACGATTGCCGGTACGACGGGAACTACGCCCCAAGCCGGTTTGTAAGGTGGCGGCGTTAGGGTTCTCAGGGGTTTGACTCATGGCGGCTACCTCGGTGAAACGTTGGTAGCTGACGGCTGCCACAGCGTCACCACGGCCCACACGGCCCCAATGTTGAAACCAATCGCCAAAGCAGCACAAATCACCCAAACCCTTATCGGACTTGAGCGGCGCTGAACGGTTCGATTGTGAGAATTGCTGGTGATGTGTACGTGATAAGTGCGATCGCCTACAAAGCGGGTTTCTATCGGGTAGGCAATCTGGGAAAGGTCGGCACGGGGCAAGCCTTGAGATAAAGCAAAGTCATCCTGAACTCGCTGGATTTCACCACGTTCTGTGATGATTTCCCAAGGAAAAGCGCGATCGCTTCCGGGCTTTGGATTCATAATTAACCTGTCTTAAGGGACAACCCGCCGTAGCGCTTTCGACGCATAGCGGCGGGTTAAAACAAACTATTTAGCTGTCAGCTTTCCAAGGGATATTTTCAAACTCTGGCTTGTGCTTAGGGTTAAGCGCGTCAATCAGCGCGTCAGCCCGTTCTACGGCAGCATGAGCCAAATCTAAATTTGACTCAAAATAGCTTTGAGATGTCAGCAATCCTTGCATTGCCATCGCCGCGAATAATTCGCGCTTGGTCAGGCCCGTTCCCAAAAACTCACCGTGATCAGCAAGGGGAAAGGCTGTTTCATTCAGGCGATCTCTTCTCTGCCCCGTCTCCGGGACTGTGTTGGTGGGTATCATTTAGGTGTCTACTCCTTAATTTCTGTGGACAAAATATTCAAATCAAACCTGGCCTGTCGGAATGCTCCAATCATCCGGCAGGTCTTTTAGTTTGTAGCCGTGCTCAGACAGCTTCTCTATTAGCAATTTGAACTGACCAGGGGTAAACATTGGTTTCCCCTTGCCGTTTTCCCATCGGCTAACAGTGCTGATTGCGATTCCCAACCAGGAAGCAAATTCCTGCTGAGACATTTGCAATAAATCTTCTCGGATAGTTTTCACGGGTGATTCCCCGGTAGGGAACTTTTGCTTTTCAACCATAGCAGACTGCCATAGCAGTCTGCTATGCTTTGATCGCATGGTCAACTGCTATGCCTTTTGAGACAACATGAGGAGCTAGTCAGATTGGCGTCTCTAGCCCCCAAAACATTCTCCCCCCTGATGCACCCGCACCAGGGGGGAGATACCCATCAACTTAATTGGATTGATTTAATGCGAGGAAAAGTCTTTATCTGCCAACAAGAAACCCACCCCCGCCAGTACGGAAGTGGGTGATCAAAGCATTGAACTAGCTAACCACTGGAGGTTCAGCCTTGTGAAACCTCATTCTCAGCTTGCACCGTGTCATCAAACTGTAGCTGTAATCGAATGCGGCCAGTCTTCCAGCCTTTTTCAGCCGTAGTCATGACTTCACAAACGACGCCCTTACTAAACCAATCATCACTGCAATTGCAACGGCCCAATAGCCGCTGCTTAATCAGTTCGATGATTTCTTCTTGCTTGGCCGTGGTTGGAAAGCTCTGCATCACATCGTTTTTAGCGATCGACACAACATCCTCCGGCCTTAACGGTCGAAAACTCATAATTATTGCACCAAATCAACAGCACTCATAAAGTGCCCATGCAAAAGGGCGACCGCGCGATCGCCCCTGCTGTTGAGGTGCAATGCCTCAGCTCAAAGTATAGCCACCTACAGGAACCATGAACGAATACACCTACCCGCCCGAGCTGGAAGCCACACCAGCACCCTTTCAGATTGGCGATCGCGTCCAATTCAACGCTTATGCGCTTTCGATCCTTAACCCGGCATTTGTCCCTGTAACTGTCGGCACCATTATTAGTCCCGTCAAACCCGGCTCTCTGGTGTTCAGAGTCCGTTTTGACAACGGCGATATTGCCACACTTGCCGCCAGCTATTTCGAGAAACTCCCTCAAGAGAAAAGCCCGGTCGCGGTCTAAGCGATCGGGCTCATTTATGTAATTTCACGTATACCTTATGATAACTCCAGCTTCACCACAATCCCCCCTGGGTCAAAGACTTTGCGAAATTTTCAATGTCTATCGGTGGCATTGGATTTACAAGCTAGACGGCTGTAAAACTTGGGAAACCGAAACTCGTTACCCGCTAGAAGCCCGTTCCCTCTGGCAGCATTGGCAAGATGCCGCGATGCAAATTGGCGTGCGGTTTGGTCACAAGACCCAATACGCCATGCTCGATATCGACAAGGGCAGTCAATACCTCAACGAAGCCAAGCTCAGAGACCTGTACGACGCCCTTGAAACCATTGGCATCAATCGCATTATCAAACTGCGATCATCCTGGTCAGGCGGTCTACACCTGTACATCCCATTGCCCGAAGCTGTCGCTACGTTCAACTTGGCATGTGCCCTTAAAAACTGCCTAAAAGCCTTTGACTTTACCGTTGCTGCTGGGCAGCTAGAAATCTTCCCCAACACCAAAGCCTATGGCCGCTCATGGATGGGGGAACACGTCGAATATCAGGGGCACCGGCTACCGCTTCAGCCCGGCTCTGGGAGCGTCCTGCTCAATGACGGGCTACAGCCAGTCGGCGATCGTCTAGAGCGCTTCTTTTGGAGCTGGGATTTTGCCGCCCAATCTCAAGACATGGCGCTGCTAGGGGAATCCTTAGCCGCCGCCAAGCGCAACCGCCGCAAACACCGCCGTCTGTGCTCCAACCTGGAGCGCTGGCGTGACGACTTGCAAAACATTCTCACCGAAGGGTGGACTGACTTCGGGCAAACAAACGCCCTGTTAAAGCAGATTGCCACCTTTGGCCGCGTCTTTTTGGGTCTATCCGGCACAGACCTGATGACTTACGTTGCCGACCGTGCGATCGCCAGTCCCGGTTACGAACAGTTCTGTCGGCACCAGCACGAAATCCACCGCAAAGCCTACTCATGGGCTCGCAGCGTCGAGGGCAACTACTATCCAGCCAACAGGGAGGATGACAAGATGACAGGCTCGCAATATCCGTTAGAACCGGCCCCGAACGGCAATAAGGAACGGCAATATGACGCGACCCTACGCATTCTCAAGGCAATGCAAACCATCCTTTCTGAAGGACGCTACAAAACCTATGAAACCGTCACCGACTGGGCAGAAGCGCTGGTGGAGTTGGCCCATTGCAGCATGAGAACGCTATATCGGCACCTTGCCACTTGGCACCCTGACCACAGCAACACCCTGGCAGAATTTGAGGCAAGGTCGGTAATGCCCAAAGACCCATACTTATCAATGGGTGTAGCTGAAGCACTGCTCTATGTGAATCCTGAAAACCCCTATTCCCGAGATCGGCGCGATCGCCTGCCAAATGGGCTTATTACCGACCCTTGGGGGGGAATGAAGAGTGATCACCCTGACGAAATTCATAAAAAAAACTTATCCCCCGGAGGGAAGGGGGGTAGCAGGGGGGGAGGGAACCTTTCCACAGCCCTTGAGGAGGTCTGAGCTGTGGAAAACTCAACTTCTCTGACCTCAGACATCCTCGAATTAAGAGTGCTCATCGATGCCGAAATGCGGCGGTTAGGGTGGCATTGGAAACACCCGCGTATTCAAGCTTGGTTGCAGCGTGTTTCAGCAGTGGTTAAACGCCCGTGTACCATCGTTGCCGACCTCGACGACGCGGCAATGTATAGCCTGCTGGCCCACCTTCGAGCGGAGCCAAATCAGCTTGAATTGGGGGATGGCTATGAATAGGAAATCGCCCTGGAAGAACACTGCCGAGGCTTGCCAGCGGCTAAATGTCTCTCGCTGGACGCTCTCTCAAATGCGGCGCGATCACACTCTCAAAAAAGGTCATCACTGGAAAGTGAAAAATCCCAGCGCGGCCCGTCTCACATACCTATGGCATGTCGATCGCATCGATAAGCTTCAGGGCAAAGTTTTGACAGCGGACTAAATTTGGCCCAAAACGGCCAACTGTCACATACCGCGAACCCCTATTTTCTCGTCGTGACTCTCACCCGCAATCCCCTGATTTTGTGTGAGTAGTTGCTTCGATGGGCAACTTTTCTGCTGATTAATTGTCACCGGCCGCAGCTAATCTACCGTCCAATCCGCATCGTTTTGAGCCAGGTGAGGGTGTCGGGGTGATCTTTCCAGCCCCGGGCTAATTCCTGCACCGCTGCCCGGCGCACATCCCCATCTGCATCGTCTTGAGCGCGGGTTTTGAGCATGGTGAGGGTGTCGGGGTGATCTTTCCAGCCCTGGGCTAATTCCTGCACCGCTGCCCGGCGCACATCCCCATCCGCATCGTCTTGAGCGCGGGTTTTGAGCCAGGTGAGGGCGTCGGGCTGTCGGGCTTGTAAGGTGGCAATTGCACTTACTGATATCTCTGGAATGTAGGAGCGCCCACTGAACCCTACACACATCCTCAACCAACTCAAAACTTGGGCATGTTCTGACCAATAAGTTGTAATAGCAGCAACTAAAGCTCTGGCACTATCTTGAGTGAGCCAGTAAGGATATTCATATTCAATTTCTTGTTTGAGCTGTTCTAAAACCCTTTGGTCGATCGTGGCAATTGCTGTGCGCTCACGGACATCGCCCACACAATCAGCCGCCAAGAGCACATTCGTCAAACCGGTTACTTGGAGGCGATCTCTTTCCAAATATTCAGACCGATTAATTTTTTGCTCTAATAACCACTGAATTAACCTCCCAGCAAACTGAGCATCAATCATTCCTACGATGAGTCGCAACACCTCATGCCAGGTCTCATCCTGCCAGTGGACTGAAAACACCTTATCTCGCAGCTCTTCAAAACTGACTCCTCCCTGAGCGCCTCGTTTATCAAATCGTTCCTTGATTTCTGTGGCACAAAAGTATTCTAGAAACGTGCGATGAACAAACGCATAGGCTTCAGCACCTCCGTGATTGCCTAACAGGCACAAAATAAAATTACGCTCTCGCAGTTGGTCAATCATGATGGCAGCGATACTGGGAGCATTAGGCGCTTCCTTGACTGTTTTCAAGTAATCGGTCAAACACTGTTCCAGCTCCCCTCGCCGAATGAAATTACCGGCCAGTCCCTGATTGCTGTTTTGCATCATTGCTGCTACCCGCCGCAACATTCGCTGCTTATCCCGATAATCAAGCTCAATTGGATACTTTTCCAATCGGTCATCCTTCAGTAGCTTCTCTTCCACATCCCACTGATATAGCAACACCTCGGATGCCTTCTCATAGAGTCTTGCTCGGTCCCGGGGCAATTCTTCTCCCCGGTTCAAAATCGCCATCAGCGTCAATAGCAGGGGATTGCCTGCCAGTTCTTGAATCGCTCGCGACTGTTGCACTGCCCGCTGCAATCTCTCCTGCTTCCGTTGCCGTTCTCCTGCATCTCCATAAGTCAGCCCGTGCCAAATGTCGATAAACTCCTCTATTTGGTCTTGCTCCAAGTCTTGCAGCATGTAATGCTGAAACCCGACCCTGCCTAAATCATCCGCTTTGTAACCAATGACCCGTGAGGTCAGAACCACTGGCACCCGAGGATAGTCCTGGGTAAAGTCATGAATCTGTCTTAGGACTGTTCCCCGGGCTTGCCGGTTCACCACTTCGTCTAAGCCGTCCAGCATCATCAGCACCTTGCCATCTCGCAACCATTCGTCTAGCTGCTGCTGATCCATATGGTTGACCCAATTGCTGCCTTGATGGACAAACTCAATAAAGTTGCTACACTCCTGTGCCTCTCGACTTTGGCTGTAGCTCCGTAGCTCAATCAATAAAGGAATTTGGGTTTGTTCATCAGCATCATCAACCGTATTCCTGGCCCAGTTCACTGTTAGGTAGCGCAGCACGGTCGATTTTCCTGATCCTGGGTCCCCCAAAATCACAACATAAGAATCAGGCGGCTGAGCAGTTGTCTGCCCTTCGGAAGTTCCTACAATTTCTAGAATCGACTGGGGACTTTGTTGGCTGTAGCGCTCCCGTCGTTGTTCTATTTCCCACTCTTCTAGTTGTTCAATCTCCTCCGATTCTTGGGCGCGCTTTAAATATTCTTTCGGTAATTCATAGGCTTGGGGCATATAGTCTTGACATCCGCGTGCCATTTGGGGCATAAACACTTCCCATAGCGACACAGTGCGGTAATTAACGGTCTGACTCTCATACTTGGCACTGCCCAAGCTTTCCAACCGCAGCGCCCCATACTGCTTTAAAATCGCTTGTCGATATTGGCTTAAATCAAACCCGACCGGAATCCCCTGGATTTGCTTCAGGCTTTCCGTTTGCTGATCGGCTAAATCTAGCTTCAGCAGCTCGCGCAACTCTCCGTCCGCTCTCACAATCCCCTTGACTGCTTTGACATAAACCTTCGCCACTCGCCGCCAGCGAAAATCTTCCTGGGGAAACTGCCAGCCTGGTTGCTGATAGTGTTCTGTCCAAATTTGTTCGAGATTCCCATATGCAATCTGGTCACAGCCAGTCTCAAACGCTTTCCCCAGAATAGGTTTAACATCTTTATCCTTTACAAAGCTCTGAAGTGCTTTGGTGTAGTGGTGATTGATACTCGTTTTATGAACATCGTTGTCTTCTAGCTCTTTGACAAAGGCTTTAATAAATGCTCTGATTGCCTCTCCCATTGGCCCCTTCAACACCGCTTCATTTAACTTGGCTACACCACTTCCCATAGAGTCTTTGAAAAAGTCCTGCACATATTCTTCTAAAGCCCCTTGGCCCAGTTCTAAGAACTGATTCAGAACCACTTTCGCGAGTTGACTGGCAGTAGCCGTGAGGAAAAGTTCTAGCATGGTGAGCGAATGAAATCAGAACTGACGGTATCACCCCAAAACTATGGCATCGACTTTCAAAACTATGAAGTATGAACACAAGAATTTTTAGTCTTTGGCTCTACGGGCACGAAGGTCGATCTCTCCCATTCACTCCCTTCTGATACACCCGCCAGTAAACCCCTTCATCAATCCACCGGCGATAGGTGCGGCAATGCACTTCCGGGCTATGCCCCATCATTTTGGCTCCAAACTCTGGTGAGTAGCCAAATTCAAAGCAGCGCCGCGCGTAGCAGTGGCGTAAATCGTAGGCGTCACAAGGCATTCGCTCAAAAAACTTCGCGGTCTTAGTCCCTAGTTGCCCGTTGGTGTAGCTAGGGATTTTTGCCAGCGGGGGAAAAGTGCGGTCTTTCAGCTCCCACCTTTCGGCCCACTCAGGATAGAGCGGCCAAACAAATCTAGACCCTGTTTTAGTGTCTGGTGGCACCCGCACCGTAGGAAAGTCGGCCAAGTCCACCTTGTAAGCCTCATGCCCCCGCAGGCCGTAAGCTGCCAGTATCCCAAACAGCCACCGCCAACCAGCGTCTTTGATGTCGTCTCGCATAGTGGCGATCTCTTGGTCGGTCGGCAGGTTGCGCGGGTCTACCTCCGAAGCGCTGTAATTGCCCTTCAGCCCCTTCAATTCGTCTGTAGACACATTCGCATACGCAGCTAGCTGTCGAAAGGCATTGTAGGCCCGTAGCTGTGCCCTGCTGTTGGGCAATTTCGCTTTAACGCTCTCTAAGGTCTGCGTTAGCAATTCAGCCGTTAGAGGAGCATTTGAAGGCAGCTTGTTAAACGGCTGCTGATAGTCTGTGCTCCAGGTCAGCGCTGCCCCCTCGAACTGTTGGTGAAACCGTTTTACCCATTCGCCCACAGTTTCGGCGCGATCGCTGCGGTAATCTGCCCAGTCAAACGTTCTCAGCTCTAATGCCGTTCCCGCTTCCTTGGCCCGCGACTCTGCCACCGACAGCCCCCTGCTGTTAGCTGGCAGTCCCAAAGCAACCCGCTGCTGATATGGCCTATCTTTGGCGCTTCCTGGTGGCGGGGGGAGCGTGCCGCGCAGATACAGCCAGCTTCCCACTTGAGCCACCTTGACGGAAATTTTCGCGGCCTTTAGCCGTCCATTTACCCGGTTCAACCGCTCCCCAAAATCCATGACTAAAATCGAGACTAAATTTTGCTGTTCATTATCCCCAATTGGCAACAAACAGCAACAATACACAAAAGTATAGAAACGCTGAACCTTTGAGAATTCAACGTTTCAACCAAAATATTTGCAGCATAAAGAAGGCGACACCCGGATTCGAACCGGGGAATGGAGGTTTTGCAGACCTCTGCCTTACCACTTGGCTATGTCGCCGCACCAGTAATTAAGAATATCAAATCTAGTGACGATCGAACATGCGGTTAACAAAGCCAGATATGTTGACGCTTAGGGACAGGCTAATTGCCTTGCTTTATCCGCATGGGTCACTCTTGGGAATTGATGGTATGCTCCAGACTTGCCACAATAAATTTGTTGCATAGAGGCGGGATGAGGCCACGATGACGAATGCTAAAAATATCTTGGGTGGCGCGCTTGAAAGCTGTTCAACTAATCCCATGACCGGATTTTATCGCGACGGCTGTTGCCATACTGGCGCTGGTGACGTTGGTGTTCATGTCGTTTGTGCTCAGTTGACAGAAGAGTTTCTCAGCTACACCAAGGCTCAGGGAAACGATTTGAGTACGCCGCAACCAATGTATAACTTTCCGGGACTAAAACCAGGCGATCGCTGGTGCCTGTGTGCAGCGCGCTGGAAAGAAGCCTATGACGATGGCGTGGCGCCGCCAGTAGTGCTGGCTGCCACCCACGAAGCAGCGCTCAAGGTGGTGACATTAGAAACCTTGCAGCAGCATGCGGTGAACCAAGAAACCCTAAGCTAGGAGCACAGGTCTATTGTTTAATTCGCATACTCAAATCTAGCCAAGGCGATCGCGTAATGGGTGCACTCGTAGAAATGTAGTCGACGCCCGTTTCAGCAACGTTTCGCAACGTTTCGAGGGTAATGTTGCCAGAAGCTTCAATTTTGGTGTGAGGATGCGTTTGCCGAATCAACTGAACAGCTGACCGCATTTTCGCAGGCAACATATTATCGAGCATGATGATATCGACGTTGGCCGTCAGAGCTGCCTTCACCATTTCTAGGGTTTCAGCCTCAACTTCGATGGTGAGCGGATAAGGCAGCTGTTGACGAATGTTCGTCACGGCTGCGGCGATGCTGCCCGCAGCGGCAATGTGATTATCTTTGACCATGACGCTATCGTCCAGGCCCATCCGATGATTGCGAGCACCCCCCACGCGAGTGGCATATTTTTCCAACAGTCGCAGACCGGGAGTCGTTTTGCGGGTATCGACTAGCTGGGCTGGCATGTCAGCAATTTTGTTAACATACTCGCGAGTTAAGGTGGCAATGCCGCTAAGCCTCATGGCAAGGTTCAGTGCTACTCGCTCGCCGGTGAGTAGGGCTCCCAGTGAGCCTATGATTTCCGCGATTGCCGTGCCGGCTTCACAAAAGCTACCCTCTGCCACTAAAGGCGTCAATTGCACATTCGCATCCAATAGTGAAAATACCCGCTGAGCCACTGACAGACCGGCAATGACGCCGGGGGCCTTAGCAATCCATATGGCCTGATGATTTATACGAGTGATGTCGCCGAGTCCGGCAGTGGTGCGATCGCCCCGACCAATATCTTCTCTTAGCCAGGCTTGCAGCATGGGATCTAAAACCACGTTGGCAGGTATCAAATTTGTTATCCTCACTCAATGTAATAACGGGCCAGAAGTGACAGAATTAGAGACGCAATCCGTCCGAAACTTAATTATTGCATCGGTCAAAGCAGCCCAGTTGCCCTCAGGAGCCATCACTAGGGCTGCCGTGTCAGCTAACGTAGGTTTCCAAATCTGAGAGATGTTGAAGCTTCTCTCTTTATGTATAAGAGGCAAAGGGGTGCATCCCACCTTTGTAAGACTCATTGTGAGAATTGCCCGTTGAGATAAGCACAGCGGTGTTTCAGGATTTGGGGCACATTTTTCCTCTCCCACTGAGCCCCTGAAATTTTAA
>JBCCJU010000037.1:0-37172 GCA_039027715.1 Cyanobacteria bacterium P01_C01_bin.120 | reverse complement strand
GCGATCCTGGGCGATCAGCGCCGCGACGCATTCAATGGTGCCAGAAGTGCCTACTAGCTTCAGCGATTCATCTGGCTGGAGATGCCGCTTGAGGTCTTCTGCCGCTGGCTCCATACGGCCTCGGACGTAGGCTCTGAGATAAGTGAATTCTTTGTCACTAATGGGATCACCCGAAACGAATTGAGCCGTCAGTCGCACGGCTCCAACCTTGGTGCTGCTCAGGTATCGATGGGGCTCGCCCGTGCCCAGTATCAGCTCAGTGGAGCCGCCGCCGATGTCGATAATGGCATGGGGCTGGTGATGAAACTCCATGCCTGACAGTACGCCCAGATAAATGCGACGCGCTTCTTCGGTTCCAGAAATTAAATTGATGTAGAGGCCGACTTCACGGTGCACCCGTTCAATAAAATCCAGACCGTTTTTGGCTTCCCGAACGGCGCTGGTAGCGACTGCAACGATATCTTCGGCCTGCAGACTTTCGGCCAAAGCCTGACATCGTTTGAGCGCTTCGAGCCCGCGCTCCATGGCCTCCGTGGAAAGGTTGCCATCAGCGGCAAAGTCGCCCAGGCGCACAGTTTCTTTTTCGCGGTCAATGATGGTGAAAGCCGGTAGGGAAGATTTAATCTTGACGACCACCATGTGAACCGAGTTGGTGCCGACATCGATCGCCGCGAGGATGCGATCGCGGCGCTGCGTCAAGTCTTGGTATTGATAGGGATAAGGCACTGTCGTTCGCGAGATAGCGGGAACTGTGTTAACCATAGCCAAGTTAGAAATATTGTTTCATATCTTACGGGGGATCCCGCTAAAATCCGTGGCCCCATCGAAAGATCTCCCAACGCCTCTTCATCAGAAGCGTAATTAGGTGATCATCAAAGCTTCAATATCCGCTGCCGCCGTAGGAAGTGCGGCAGTTAACACTTCACTGCCAGTGGTCGTAATCAACACATCGTCTTCAATGCGAATGCCTCTCACATCTTCAAACTGGGCCAGTCGCTCCCAGTTCACCACGTCAGCATAGCGATCGCGGTTTTGGGGATCTTGCAAAATTGCGGGAACTTGATAAAAGCCAGGTTCAATCGTGACAATCATGCCCGCCTGCAGCGGCCGATCAAGGCGCAAAAAGGCCAGCCCAAAGCGATCGCTGCGGGTGCGCCCAGCCGCATAGCCCGCGAGGTCGCCCAAGTCCTCCATGTCATGCACATCAAGCCCTAGCAGATGCCCGACGCCGTGGGGAAAGAATAAGGCATGGGCATCTTGTTCCACTAAAGACGTGGAATCACCCCGCAAAATCCCCAAATCCACTAGTCCGGCAGCGAGCACCTGACAGGCTAATAGATGCAGTTCCCGATATTCCATTCCGGGATCGGCAGCAGCAACACAGGCATCATGCGCTGCTAGCACGATGTCGTAAAGGTCGCGCTGAGTGGTCGAAAAGTTCCCCCTAACGGGCCAAGTGCGAGTAATATCTGAGGCCCAGCCACTTGGCGCCTCAGCCCCCACGTCAGCCAGCAGCAGGTCGCCCGGCTGCAAGGTGTGGTGATAGTGCTCGTTGTGCAGCACTTCACCGTGAACCGTGACAATACTGTTGTAGGCCGTGGTCATTCCTTGGGCCAAAATCACCGCTTCCATGGCCGCTCTTACAGCCGCCTCCGTCTGTCCTGGTTGAGTAGCCGCCAAACCCGCATGATGGGCCTGAATGGATACCTCGGCGGCCTGACGGATCGCGGCGATCGCCGCGTCATCGTGGGTCAACCGTAACGTTACGATGGCTTCAGCTAGGGCGCGATCGCGAGCTGGATTAATCACACCGCGCTCTGTTAGCTGCCGGGCAGCAGTCGCGGCATCCTGCACGCCCACGGTCGCTACATCCTTAACAGCATCCGCTAATGCATCCAGGGGATAGGCGGCATCAGCGCCAATTTGGGCCGCAATCTCCGCCCGTGGAGGAGTTGGGCCATGCCACAGCGACGCTTCAGAGGTCGATTCATCCATAAATAGGGTCAGCTTGGCATTGTCGAGCCGAACGGCGGCATTTGCTAGCGGCACCCCAGCAAAATATAGGAAGTGACTGCTAGCGCGAAACGGATAGGTATTCGCCGGAAAGTTGCGCGCACTGGCTTGCCCTGACCACAGCACTGCAGGAAAATCAATCAGCTCTGCCAAACGGTTGCGGCGGGCTCGCAGCGTGTCAGCGAGATGTGGAGGAGAGGCGATCGTGGCCATAGTATTGGAGGTTCCAAATACGGCAAATTGAATTAGTGAAAGCCTAAGGATATATGGAAGTTAGATCAAGCGTCAGGGAAGAGAAAAAGGGAATGGGGAATAGAGAACAGGGAATAGGGAATGGGGGATTTTCACAATCCAAAATCCAAAATTCTTTATCCCATCACTCCATCACTCCATCACTTAGCCCCCCTTACCCCTACACTCCTACACCTCTCCCCAACCGGGATAGAGCCGACGCATTACAGGATTGTAGGCTTTGAAATAGGCAACTGAAGCAACTTCCCGCACTCGCGCCTTCACTGGCTGATCGGCTCCCATACAGCGTTGACAAACGGGATTTTTAATTTGCAGTCGATTAAAGTTTTGTCGCAACTGACAAGCAGGACTGTCAGCCAAGATTGCCTTTAGCGGCTTTTCCGTTACGTTGCCAAGGGGAATCTGGCCCTCAAAGTCTTTGCAGCAGGGCACTACGGTACCGTCATAAAGTACGCCTGCCTGCTGAGACGCACCATTGCAATATCCCCAACGGGCAGGCACAACCGCGTCAGACTCCACGTTGCCCCAGCTATCCAGGGGGAAAGTTTCCAGCGTCAGCTTAGGATGCAGCGGAATCAACTGCCACTGCCCCGGACGAAAGCGACGAATGGCGCGCTCGATAGTCGGCCAGTGAATATCTTCATCGACAATTCCCTCCAGAAATCGTTTAGCCCATGTGGTTAGCTCGGCCATCATATTGGCCTTACCCGCCACCACGTTCATGGGCTTGTGGGGAACGAGAAAAGGATTGGGCGTGGTGTCTAAAAATTTCACGTGAATGCGGGTAGGGGACTCGATCGCTCGCAAATTAGCCTGCACGTATTGGACAATGCCGTCAAAGTAAGCTGCCGACTGCAGGCGGGGCGGGGCTCCGCGCAATTGGTATGTGTGGGGATCGGGGGTTTGCAGCGAGATGGTGACCTTGGGCACTTGCGATCGCACCAACTGCTCAATGTGTTTGGGAAATAGGTGAAAGGTGCTGCCGTTCGTGGTCAAATGCAGCTTCAGCGATCGCTCCACCGCACTTTGAATACCCGCAAAAATATGGGGATAGATAAAGGGCTCTCCCATCAAGTGAAACGTGATAATGCGAGCCAGATTGTCTTTGGCGATCGCTTCTATCAAGCCTTCCAACACCTCGAATTTCATATGTCCCCGGCGCCGAGCCATGATGGCGTCAGGGCAAAACTCACATTTGAAATTACAAACATTTGTCACTTCAATGTGTAAGCGATCGAGCTGAGTCATAGAGTAATAAGCAAATAATTTCGCCTCACCCTAGCAAGCCCACTCCGTTTCCGCGTGAGGATTTCATAAACCTTCGCTGAGTAATCTTCCGGGCTACGTTTTCGGGCTGTTCAAGTTTTACTCGCGATCTTCTCAACGGCACCTCTGTGTGAATTTTGTCGACTTGCTAGAGGCTGCCATTATTTAGCAGTGAACCCTTGTGCTGCAAATCGCTCAGTCTTTAACTAATTTTGCCAAGCGGGCACAGCTATGCTGGCTTTCAGAGGTTTCTACCCTTAATTTAGTGACACACTTTAGGGCATTGCCAACCTTTTTTGGGTATCCAAAGAGCGAGCGACTTTGCTTCCGAAGCAGCCGGATCAATCCTGTAGATGGTTGTAGACTCTGTTAGTTTTGAGCTGTCAACAGGCCGACGGCCTTGCCGTTGCATGGAAAGTTTTCTGTTTCGACTGGCCTTTCTTAGTCGACGGCCAGCGGCCACCGGTAGGTTGCGCCCTTACAAAGGGCAACAACAGCGAAGAATCGCCTCAATTAGTGATGGTTTACCGACCCTTAGTATGGATAGTCAGTTAGTTTGGAGGGAATCTGCGGATGAATGCTCAGGTAACCCGCACCGTGGATGACACCCAAACCAATTCATTACTCCCTCTAGAATGGCACTTGCGCTGGTTACTACCCGATGATTTGTACGCCGCTGCCTGGGTCAATCCGTCGCGTCAGACTCTAATGAGGGTGTTTGAGCATCTGCGAACCCTGCAGCATATTCTGATTGACTATGTGCCTCGGGATGTCTGTGACCAACCGCCAGTGCCGGGATACCATCGCTATCGCTGGCAGGAGGGCACGCTGCTGTTTACCGACCTGGCTGGGTTTACGCCGCTGTTAGAGGCCTGTTCAGTCGAAGGACTAAACGGTGCGGAAGTTTTGCTGCAGGTGCTTAACAGCTATTTTTCCGGCATGATTGAAATCATCGGGAAATCCAGCGGCAATCTGTTGGAATTTACCGGCGATGCGCTGCTGGTGCAGTTTACGACCGGCGATCGCCAGCGTGATATCAGTCAAGCGATCAACACTGGACTGCGGATGCAGCGGGCCATGGCGGCCTTTCAGCGCATTGCCACACCGCGCGGCGAACTCTCGCTGAATATGCGGGTGGGACTGCACACCGGCAAGTTTGTTACCGCCGACATTGGCACACCACAGCGGATGGCCCATGTGCTGTTGGGGCGCGCCGTCACGATTGCCAAAAAGGCGGAGGGAGCAGGCAGCATTCGTCAGGTAGCATTGACCGCAGCCGTGAGAGCACAGCTCGGCGATCGCTTACCGCTGCGCCCCATCAATAATGGACACTGGCTAGTGGTCGATAATTTAAGCGACGAAGAACTGGGCGAATACGAGATTACCGTGGCGCGGCGACGCAGCACTTCCATCTTCTTCGACCGTAGCACTGCCGGCCTGCTTAAAGAAATCGAGGCGGCCATTCAGCGAGTAGAGCCTTTAGCCAGCTATCTGCCGCGATCGGTGCTGCGGCTGATTATTCAGACTGCCTCTGAGCGTCGTATTCCGCCAGCTTTTCCCACGATTGCGGTGGCGTTTGTCAACCTCATTGGCCTGCCCGAAGCCGTGGACGACGCGCTACCAGAAGAAACAAACGCGGTAGTGGAATGCTTTTCCCAAGCCTTTTCTTTGATCAACGGCATTGTGGAGCTGAAAGATGGGATTGTGCAAAAAGTTACCTATCACTCCATTGGCTCAGAAATGCTGATTCATTTTGGCGTGCTCAATCCTGACCCGAGCGATCCCCGTCGAGCGGCTGAGGCAACCAGCATGATTCGAGAGGTGGTGCAGTCAATTTCTCCCCCCACGGTTAAGGGGCAACCAATTCGCCTCACCTGCCGCATTGGCCTGACCTATGGCCCGGTGTTTGCCGCCGAAATCGGTGAGCGACGTGGTCGCCGCGAATTCAACATTCTTGGCGATACGGTCAACACGGCCTCGCGCCTTATGAGTCAAGCTGGGGAGAACGAAATTTGGATGAATCAGGCGATGCAGGCTGCGATCGCGGCGGACTTTCCCACCCAGGCGCTAGGGCCACTGAGCCTTAAAGGTAAGTCACAGCCCCAACCAGTTTTTGCGCTGTTGGACTCGGCAGGCAAATGACGGACTCAAGGAAGGATAATAGAAAGGTCATCTTTATCCAAACTGCGATCGCCCATGTCTTTACCTGCTGCGGCTGTGCCCATTGATGCTATTCGCTATAACGACCAAGGCTTAGTGCCTGCCATTGTGCAGGATTATTTGGACGGTACCGTTCTGATGATGGCTTGGATGAATGCTGAGTCGTTGCAGAAGACGTTGACAACGCGAGAGACTTGGTTTTGGAGCCGTTCCCGTCAGGAATTTTGGCACAAGGGCGCCACTTCTGGACATCTGCAAAAGGTGCATACGGTTCGCTATGACTGCGACAGCGACGCTTTGTTGGTCACGGTGGAGCAAATTGGCGACATTGCCTGTCACACCGGCGAACGCAGCTGCTTTCACCAAATTGCCGACGAAGTGGCGGCGCCCCCCGCCGATACCCTATCGCAAGTGTTTGCTGTGATTCGCGATCGCCAGCAGCAGCCCCAGCCTGATTCCTACACCAACAAACTTTTCGCCGGCGGGGACAACAAAATCCTCAAGAAAATCGGTGAAGAAAGCGCGGAAGTGGTCATGGCTTGTAAAGACGATGATGCCGATGCGATCGCTGGCGAAGTCGCCGACTTGCTCTATCACACTTTAGTGGCTCTAGCACATCATCAAGTTGACCTCAAAGCCGTCTACCAAAAGCTACAGGCCCGCCGTCGCTGAGGTGATATAGCCGTCGTCAGTGCGGTTAACGCCAGACGGCAAGCCCCCTGACTAAATTACATTTCCTAGTCCCCGTCTCCAATTCTCTATTTCCTAATTTGCCAAACCCAGTTACCCAACCACCCAACTACTCAGCCATCTCCAGCATGTATAGCTCTAGAGCAACGAAAAAGCGGCATCCGCAACCTGGCCCCAAAAAAATGGCGGGATTGGGATATTCCTGTAATAAACTGAAGCCATTATTTCACCCGCACTGTTTCACCTGTTCCAGCAGGGAGTCAGCGCGCCAGTGATAATCTACTTCTAAAGCCTTACTTGATGAAGCCACGAGATTGTCGCTTTCGTAACTTTGGGCACAGCAACTTAAATTAATGGCTAAAGTTATTGTCCTTCAAGCCTGTCGCCACGGTCTTGGTTGCTCTCATTTAGTTGCCAATTTGGCGGTAATTTTGATGCACCACGGCTATCGGGTCGGTGTATTGGATACAGACTTGCAGGTAGGAGGTATTTACACGTTATTCGGCCTTGATGAAACGTCTGAAAAACGTGCCGATGCTTACTGGTGGCTTAATGCCAATACTCGATCAATCACCTCGTTGCGCTCAGAGCTTCGACGCTATGATGCCCCGCAAGAAATTAAGTCGGCGGGCATTTATATTTCACCTTTGGGGAGTCGTTTAGCCCAGGGCAGCCCACATTTACAGACCTTGCAATATCGCTACGGAGTCGAAAAACCTTATGAAGTATTAACTCGGCTCGGAGATGAATTACTTTTAGACTTTTGGCTAATTGATAATCAACCCGACTTGGCCGAAGACGACTTGCTCGGACTATCTTTGGCAGACATTGTGCTCGTTTTAATGCAGCTTGATCCCTATGATTTGCAAAGAGCCGCTGTCATATTAGAGATTATTGAACAACTAAAAATTACCTACACTCGGTTAATTCCATCATTAGTTTTGCCGACTATTGAAGCTGCCGTAGTTACACATATGCTAGAGAACACCTATCAGTATCCTGTTGCCGGGATTTTATATTTGAGTGAGGAATTGATCCGACTGGCAAGTCAGGGTATTTTCTGTTTACACTACCCTCATCATTTTCTGACACAAACAATGATTGCGATCGCTCAACAACTGGAGCAAGATTCTCAGGCTCTTTCCACCTCCTCTGCTAGCGCTTAACCGATGTAAAGAGTTAGGACCTCGCCTCAGTAAATCTCCACTTTCAAGGTTTAAGGGAATTTCTCGAAATGAACATACCTAGGCTGGCGTTAGGAACGTTGGCGCATCCCTGCCGCAGGCATTAAACCAACGCTTCAAATGGGTAATTTCTTTCTCAGAGATCGCCTAAACTTAATAACTAGCGTTGCTCCTCAGACGCTTTGATTTAGTTGCATAAAGGCCCGCCTACACGCTATCGGCAACCGAATTGAGGCCCACAATATCTTCATATGCTGCCACTTGTGCACAAATTGTTAGCGGAACGGTTACTAACAGACCAATGCCAATTAAAATCAAGCCGCCAATATTAATTAAACCCAAGACAATGGCAAATCCGAAAAAAGAAAACCACTTCTTAGTAATCAGCTTACGGCTAGCTTCCATAGCTGGCCAAAAGTCCAAGTTTTTGTCCAGCAACAGCGGCAGGCTAAACATGTAAGCAATTCCTAAATAGATCCCTGGTAGTAGAAAACATAGTGAGGCAATAGCAATCAAAAAGCCGCTAATAAACGCCAGCAAAAGAATCGGCAAAGCCCGGTTGAAGCCCTTAAAGAAGTCACTGAAAGCAGTTGGTCGATTGCGAGCAATTTGAAAAGCGACAAGATAGATGCCGGGAATTAGTAAGTTAAGTAGAATACTACTGGCAATACCAAGTCCCCCTTGACCGTCTTCAAAACTGCCGCCGCCAAGCGGATAAGGCAGAATGGCTGATATTATTGCAAGAGCGACAAAAGTGAGTAAGGTAAAGCCGACAAAAAGTAACGCATTCGATTTAAAGATTTCCCAACCGCGACTAATGTAATCGCCTAGCTTAAATTGATAATCGCGATCGCTGATGTCAAATGAGCTCATATTCTGTAACGTATTAGACAGTAATTAAGTCCAACATATCCCACTCCTATTGAGGTGGAAATGAAATTTAGAAAAGTTTCGAAAAATCAGCGATATTTTTAATAATCGCAACGCTTTTATTCTGTTTGCAACAAAGCATTTAGTTACTTTCTCTTGAGTAACAATAGCTTCGTGGAACATCCGTAATTCAGGGACTCAAAATGCAGCCGCGATTATGAAGTTAACCGTTCGGAGTGCGGCATGCTCCCAATTTTATTTGCGCATGAAAAAGCCCCTCCAAAATAGGAAGGGCTACAAGCTTCAAACAAATGACGTGACAAAACAAATAGTTCTCAACAAGAACGCTGTTTAGCCTTGAAGCGTAATGGTGCCTACCATGCCGGCTCCCCGGTGAGGTGCACAGAAGTAGCCATAGTCACCAGCAGGCATGTCAGCTGTAAAGGTAGTGGAGTAATTTTCGCCGGGGGCAAAAGTCAGCTGAGAATGAGAAACTTTATCAGCTAGGGCCTTATCGCCAGGAACTTGATTAGGGTCAAAGATGACGTTGTGGGGAGCCATTTTGTTGTTCACCCAAGTAACAGTGTCGCCAGGCTGAACCGTTAATTTGGCCGGGTCAAATACTAACAACCCGCCATCGGAGCCCATCTTGACCTCAAAATCAGTGGCAAGCGCAGGAGCCGCAGACATCGCAAACGTGCTGACGATGACCACGAGCGCCAAACAAGCAAGACCTAGTCGACTCAAGGAGTGTGCAATCTGTTTCATATCAACCTCTTAGCAGTTCAGTTATATAGACTGTTACTAAAAGTTTACCTTGAAGCGCCACATTCTACCCCTCCTGTAAGCAGGAGATTTGGCAAGAGACCTCAAATTTCTCGTTTCTCATAATTCATGGATTTCCCCTTGCTGCCCAAAGTTGTCAAACCAGTGCAAATTCAAACTTTGACTGCCCTTTATGCCTACGAAATTTACGGATTGATAACAACATTCGTCCTGAGATAGAGAATTATCATCCCTATTCCAAAGAAAATCTTTGGGATAAATCGCCTGCGGAAAAAGTTGATTACCCTGTACACATCTCGCTGTGACGCACTGCCCTGGGATGTGCACGGGCACAACACCCCAAGTGACGTTTAAGGGCAAACCTGCTATCAGCACTCATATAGTTCGCTTAGGCAAATTCAGAGAGACTTTTTTTATGGCACAGAAGTTTGGAGTAATCGGCCTAGCGGTCATGGGTGAAAACCTGGCCTTAAACGTAGAAAGCAAGGGCTTTCCTGTCGCGGTGTACAACCGCTCGCCCGAAAAGACTGACAATTTTGTGAAGCGAGCCCAAACCGAGTTCAACCTCGAAGTCGCTAAGGACAGCGATGTTGATCAGAATAAACCAGTACTTGCGGCTTACAGTCTAGAATCATTTGTCCAGGCTTTAGAGCGTCCCCGTCGCATCTTAGTCATGGTCAAAGCGGGTAGGGCCGTCGATGCCGTGATTGAGCAGCTCAAGCCTTTACTCGATCAGGGTGACATGATCATTGACGGCGGCAACTCCCTGTACACCGATACGCAGCGTCGCACAGAAGAGCTGGAACCCACCGGGCTTGGCTTTATTGGCATGGGCGTCAGTGGCGGTGAAGAAGGCGCGCTGCTGGGTCCAAGCCTGATGCCGGGGGGCACCGAAGCTGCTTACAAAGAAATTGAGGCGATCGTCACTAAGATTGCGGCCCAGGTCGACGATGGCCCCTGCGTAACCTACATTGGCCCTGGCGGCGCTGGTCACTTCGTCAAAATGGTGCATAACGGCATCGAGTATGGCGACATGCAGATTATTGCCGAAGCCTACGACCTGATGAAGACCGTCTTGGGTCTGGATCACAACGAACTCTTTGAAGTCTTTAACGAGTGGTATGACACCCCCGAGCTGGACTCGTACCTAGTTGAAATTACAAAGGACATTTTCACCAACCTGGATGAAAAGACGGGTAAGCCCCTGGTCGAAATGATTGTGGATGCGGCTGGGCAAAAGGGTACGGGACTGTGGACGGCGACTAATGCGCTGGAAATGGGCATTGCGATCCCCACAGTTGGTGCCGCAGTGGACGCTCGCATCATGTCCTCCATCAAAGATCAGCGGGTAGCCGCTTCAAAAGAGCTGAGTGGCCCTTCTTTCTCCTTCACAGGAGACAAAAAGGCGATGATCGATAAGATTCGCGATGCTATGTACTGTTCTAAGATTTGTTCCTATTCTCAAGGAATGGACTTGATCTCTCAGGGCAATCAGGAACTGTTTCAGGGCAAAATCAACCTGGGTGAAACGGCGCGCATTTGGAAAGGCGGCTGCATTATCCGAGCGCGATTTTTGAACAAGATTAAGCAAGCCTATGACGAGAATGGTCAACTGGCGAATTTGCTGCTGGCGCCCGAATTTAAGCAGACAATTCTTGATCGTCAGGCGGCTTGGCGAGAAGTGATCTGCTTGGCGGCCCAAGCGGGCATTCCAGTACCAGCCTTTAGCGCTTCGCTGGATTACTTCGACAGCTATCGTCGCGATCGCCTGCCGCAAAACCTGACCCAGGCTCAGCGCGATTACTTTGGCGCTCATACCTTCGAGCGGGTTGATGAACCGCGCGGGAACTTCATTCACCACGAATGGGAACCGGCTCCCAGTAAAGCAGCAGTGTAGATTCTTTAGACCTTGAGCGTCTAATACCCGTGGCAGAGAATAAATGGGTGGTGAGCCCAATTCTCTGCCAATTTTTCATTACCGATTCGTCGATCAAGTCCCATGCCCGAAAAAAAAGATCAAGATCATCCGCAATATAGCGGCGATCGCGCCACGGTCAATCAGCTTTTGCAGGGGGAAGTCACCGATTTCAATCTGTCAGAACTGGCCCGCTTGATTATTCGCTACAAAGGCTTCCCGGGAGCCCGCGACATCCAGCGCGATCTCGATAAAGCGCTGAAAAAAATTGGTCTTACAGAAGAAGAACTCTACGTTAAAACTCGGCAGCTACATGCCCAAGGTGGCATTTATCAAAATCTAGGGCGCGATCGGGAAGATTGGAGCTGATGTAAAGGCAAGTCAGAGCCCGCAGGATTTACCCTACGGAGCTCTTTTCGATCCTATCAATCTTGCCAAACATGAGACTTTCCAGAGCTTGCTGAGCATATTGCAGTGCCTTACCGACCGCCGACCGTGATGGCATCCACTTTCAGATGAGGCTGGCCGACGGTGACGTAAACGCTGCCGCTGACGGAACCACAGAAACCCGGTGCCAGGCTGATATCTTCTGAGCACATGGAAATGCGCTGCATAATTTCTTTCGCTTCGCCAATCAAAGTTGCCCCTTTCAATGGCTTAGTGATTTTGCCATTTTCGATTAAATAAGCTTCGTCAACGCCAAAGTTGAACTGGCCAGTAGCGCCAACGCTGCCACCGCCCATTTTCTTGCAGTAAATGCCCTTGTCGACGGAGTTAAACAGCTCATCTAGGGAAAACTCACCGGGAGCAATGTAGGTATTGCGCATGCGGGAGGCGGCAGCGAAAGCATAGCTCTGCCGACGACCACTGCCAGTGCGGGGATGACCAGTGCGCATGGAACCAGCGCGATCGCTGAGGAAATTTTTCAGCACGCCATTTTCAATCAGCAGGGTGCGCTGGGTGGGCATGCCTTCATCGTCCATATCGATGGTGCCAAAAGCTTCGTCTGACAGGCCCTCATCCCAGGCCGTCAAGTTGGCGTGGGCAATCTTCTCGCCTTTTTGATCAATAAAGGGAGTCGTGCCCTGTTCAATCTGGGTCGTTTCTAGCAGGTGGCCGCAGGCTTCGTGAAAAATAACGCCGCCGAAGTGGTTAGCCATGATAACGGGATAGCTACCCGATTCTACATAATCGGCGCGCAGCATTTTGCCAGCCGATTCGGCAATCTCCTCAGCCATTTGTTCATAGTTCCAGGTGCGCAAAAAGCCAGGATCGCTAGTGTCTCCAGCGCGTTTGCTAATGGCAGAGCGATCGTCACCATCGGCACAGAGCAAATTGCAGCCCACCGATTGAGTTAAACGGATATCGCGGGCAAAGGTACCGTCGCTAGCGGCAACCAGCACCTCCTGCCAATCGCGGAAATATCCCGCTCGACGGGCCTGCACATAGCTACCCTGCTGAGCGATCGCCGCATTTGCCGCCAGCAACACTTCACCCATCTCCTGCATCGAGCTGCAGTTGCCTAACCAAGCGTCTTTACCTTTCGCCGCAGCATAGTCTCGCAGCAGCTCTAAGTTAGTTTCGGGAATGGACGCGGCGGGGCCGGGCAGCAGCAGACCGAGGATAGAAAGCGCCTTTTCAAGGGCAGTGCGGAGACCGTTAAAAGTCAGGTCGTTGGTGCTGACATAGCAGTCGCCCTTACCCTTAAAGACGCGCACGCCTGCCCCAGTGACGAGTCGAGGAGAAATGCTCGCAATGGCGTCGTCTTCCGCCGTACAGCTGATGTATTGATTGCGCTCTAAAAAAAACTCGACAAAATCAGCCCCTGCCGCTCGCCCTAATCCCAGCAGCATGGCAAGCAAATCGCGCCAAGAGCCGTCAAAGCGATCGCGGGTGGCGTCGAAGTCTAAATGGGGAATCTCTTGAGTGCGAAGAAATTTAGCGGGAATCGTAGCGACGGTCATAGATACCGCGTTTGCCTCAAACGTCTATAGTCGATGTTTAGTCTAACAAAGGCCCTGAACAACGTGCGGCCATTCAGATACATAGCAGGCCAAAAAGTGCGAATTAAAGGGCAAATGCTTTGCCTCCGGCGATGCGATTGCGATTTGACTGTCCCAACGGCAGGGAAGATTTGTTAAAAAGCCTGCCCAATCCGCCCTCACCCTATCCGCAGGCAGCCACAGGAAAACGCGCCGATGAAAAGTCAATAATTCTTTAGGCAGCTCTCAGGGAACTCTTAGACAAGCATGGCTGACTCCCCGGAATAACTTAGGAGCGGCCAGTAGTATGGTGTGCAGTTCCGCGTCACTTTCAAGGGCTATGGCCAGCATTTTGCAATCTTCTGTCGGCCTACTGCGATCGCGCTTATCACGCCGCATCGTCAGTTGGGTCTTTTTCAGCATCGTCGTCATCGAAGTCGCCATTTTTATTCCAGCATTTGGGCGGCGCTATCGAGAAAAGCTAGGCGAGCTACAAAATGTCTCGACGGAGGTGCTGTTCACAGTCAAAGCCAGCATTATGTTGGGCAGCGACTCGTCAGCCGTACTGGGGTTAATTCAGCAAAATCTGAAACCTGGTTCGGTGATCTTAGGGGCGACTTTGTGTTCCCTAGACGGCACGGTTATCGATGCCTTTGGAGAGCAACCGGCCATTGTTTGCGATGCTGTGCAGCCGGGTCAAGTGGTGCGGCAACTGACCGACGATCGCCAACGATATGACGTGGCCTGGCCCAGCGATCGCTTTTCGAATGAGTATGTGCTGATTGTGCGCCACGATGCGTCTAGCGTCATTTACGAAATGCAGCAGTACGCTTTAAGTATTGCCGGTCTGGTGATTATTATTTCGGCTTTCGTGACGCTGGTGACAATTGTCATGTTAGAGCGAATTTTGATTCTCCCCGTCTTGCGTTTACGCGATGATTTAAAGCGAGCTGGGGAAGCCGTTAGCCACGATCAGCCACCCCAATTCCAAACCCAAGCGATGGGTCGACGGGATGAATTGGGAGAGGTGTCTCAAGCATTTTGCGAGATGTTTGAGCGGGTTCATCGAGAAATCAGCGATCGCAAGCAGGCCGAACAAGCGCTCAAAGTCGAGCAGGCAAAATCGGAAAAACTGCTGCGCAACATTTTGCCAGAAATGATTGCCGATCAGCTCAAGATGGAAATGGGCGCGATCGCCTCGCGCTTCGATGAGGTCACCATTCTCTTTGCCGATATTGTTGACTTTACCGGCCTATCAACACAAATGGCCCCCAGCGAGTTGGTCAGCGTGCTGAATCAAGTCTTTTCTACCTTTGATGCGATCGCCGATACTTTAGGGCTGGAAAAAATCAAAACCATTGGCGATGCTTACATGGTCGTGGGCGGTCTGCCAGAACCGCGCCCCGACCACGCCGCTGCCATTCTGGAAATGGCCATTCAAATGCTGGAGACGATTCAGGATTTTCAGCGCAGTGACGGCAGTGCTTTTTGTCTGCGGATTGGCATCAATACAGGACCGGTGGTAGCGGGCGTCATCGGCATCAAAAAGTTCAGCTATGACCTGTGGGGAGATGCCGTTAATGTTGCTAGCCGCATGGAATCTCATGGCGTGGTCAATCGCATTCAAATCAGCGAAAGCACCTATCAACACGTTGGCGATCGCTATGCGTTTGAAGACCGAGGATTGATCGACATCAAAGGTCGCGGCAAGATGCACACGTATTTATTTCAAGGTCCCCAGCAGCCGACAACCACCGCTGAAGCGGCAGCTACGCCCCAGTCAGCCTAGTGAGGCCATGTGGTCAATAACAGTAGGCTAAAAACCAGACGCTACCGACTACGTTTCTTCCACAGGCATCAAAAAACATCCGGCAATGCGCCAATCTCTTGAGGGCTGCTGCTGCATCAAATAAATTGCCTTATGAACGTCGCCATCTTGGGACATCAGAAACACAATTTGAGCCGGAAAGCCCTGCACTTCAGTTAATTCGCCAAATAACACTCCCCGCGAGCGATATACGGCATGATAAGAACTGCGCACCATACGCATAAAATTGCCAACGCTTTTGAACTGTTGGCGAATCGCGGGGGCGGCATATAGAAATGCCTGGATGCCGTCATCCGCCTGAAAAGCTTCAATCTGAGCTGTGATTACTCGCCGGATGGCGTCTTTATCGGTATCGGTGAGTTCTTTTGACATGACATCCTGATTCTCTGACCGCATTATCCCGCATGATAATGAGGCGATTTAGTCTGTGCTGTTGCGTAGACATCAACCCCGACCAGACCTTAGATTTCGCACCAAACTTATTTACTCAAAGATGCCCATAATTGACGTTAATGCCCTCAAAAAAGTTTACCCAATTGCCATTAAAGAGCCTGGCCTAGTGGGGACGCTCAATCATTTTTGGCGACGTCAATATCGCCATGTAGAAGCAGTGCGAAACGTTTCTTTTCAGATCGAGCCGGGAGAAGTGGTGGGTTTTTTGGGCCCCAATGGAGCCGGTAAGACGACTACCCTCAAAATGTTGACGGGATTAGTCCATCCTTCTGGCGGCAGCGTCACCGTGGCCGACCAAATCCCCTTTCGCCGTACCCCCAGTTTTTTGCAGCAAATCACTTTGGTGATGGGGCAAAAGCAGCAGTTGCTGTGGGACTTGCCGGCCATGGATTCGTTACGCATCAATGGAGCAATTTATGGGCTCAGCGATCGCACTTTTCGCGATCGCGTATCAGAACTTGCGACCATGCTCGACATTACAGACAAGCTGAAGCAGCCCGTGCGTAAGCTATCGCTTGGCGAGCGCATGAAAGCGGAAATGCTGGCAGCCCTGCTGCACCGGCCCAGAGTGCTGTTCCTCGATGAACCAACGCTGGGCTTAGATGTGAATGCGCAGGTTGCCGTTCGGGAATTTCTCCAGGAATACAATCGCCGCTACCAAGCCACCATTTTGCTCACCAGCCACTACATGGCAGACATTACCGCCCTGTGCGATCGCGTGCTGCTGATTTATCAGGGCGAGCTAATCTACGACGGTGGTCTAAACGGTCTGCTCAACCGCTTCGCCCCTTATCGAGAAGTCAAAGTCGAGTTGGCCAGCGGCACTGATATGTCGAAATTGCTGCAGTATGGCGAAGTGGAAACGTTGGCGGGCTGCACGGCAAGTTTGATCGTGCAGCGCTCAGACCTAACCGAGACCGTCTCCCGCATTCTGGCCGACCTGCCAGTCCAGGATCTTACCGTGACCGATCCGCCCATTGAAGAAGTGATTGGGCGCGTTTTTCAAGCTGGCAAAGTCGCCTAGCAAAATCAACGTAGCAACCTTCGACCCAAAACTCGCCTTCTGCTTTTTGCTGGCCTCAGCCGCCATCAGCAAGATAAGCGATCGCACGGAACTTCTGAGCGCTAAACGACATCATGCTTTGGCCTTAGCCTAAGAAACACGATGCCGTTAACTTTACGATCTCGCCATGTAAGTTTTAAGTTGCCTGAGCGGGGCGCTGTTGAGACACCTTAGCGGCCCGAGCAGTAGTCGTCTTTGTTTGAGCATCAACTGCTACAAACTCGATGTGGTTGACCAGCGTAGTCACAAAAGCAAATAGTAAAAACGGCAGCGACAGCACTAGAACCAGGCCAACCGAGACTAACGCATAAAGCGGCTGACGAGCCCCCATGAGTCCCATCGCTGCTGCCAAACTAATAAGCAAAACGACTAACCAAGCGAGCACTTGGCCATAAATATCACCAAAGGTGAGCGTGCAGCTAAAGCGATAACGTTGTAATTTATCCATGATGTTTCTGAAATAAATCGGATTATTTTCAGGATATAAGGCTCATTTCAGAAAGCAGTATTTCTCAATATTTTCAAAAATAATGCAGCAAATAGTTACATCTATTGATGCCACGATCGCGAGGCAAATATGGCCAAATCAACCAAGCGTGAGCGTCCGTCGCGAGCGTCCAGGCGGGCAGCAAATCGCAACCATAAGTCACCTTACCAATATCTAATTTTCTACAAGCCTTACGACGTGTTGAGTCAATTTACTGACAGTCAGGGCGATCGCGCTACGCTTAAAGACTTTATTCCGATTCCCGACGTGTATCCCGTCGGTAGGCTAGATCGAGATAGTGAGGGACTCCTATTGCTCACCAATCATGGGCAGTTGCAGCATCGCTTAAGCAGCCCGAAATATCAGCATCCGCGGACGTATTGGGTGCAGGTTGAACGGCTGCCGGATGACGCGGCGATCGCCCAGCTGTGTCAGGGCGTGTTGATTCAAAAACAGCAAACGCGCCCAGCTCAGGTACAACGGCTAGCATTTGCCCCAGACCTACCACCGCGGATACCGCCGATTCGCTACCGTAAATCGGTACCCACAAGCTGGCTAGAGATGGTGTTGACCGAAGGCCGCAATCGTCAGGTGCGGCGAATGACTGCAGCGGTCGGATATCCCACCCTGCGGCTGGTGCGCTGGGCAATCGGCCAGATCACACTGGCGGGGTTGAGTCCGGGAGAATGGCGATCGCTCTCGGCGGCAGAAACCCAGCAGCTACTGGCAGACAGTGCTTTAGCTTAAGACTAGATGACCCAGGCCAGCAAATTTCCGGATCAAGATCTCGATAAATGAAGATTTTTGAGTGACTGTAGTTATTCTCCACTTCAGCAGCGGGGCACACTACCTTTAAGTTGGTTAGGTTTGTGCAAATCAACTCACTCCAGATTCCTCAGTTAAACTAGGGTGATAAAACGTTGTCAAATGCTCCGCCAGATAGATATTTAGGTCCCTGGCTATGTATCTCTGTCCGCACTGTCAATTTGAAAATCCGACTCAAAACCGTTTTTGTCAGCGATGCGGCCATGCTTTAAGAGTACTACAGGCAATTATTCTTCCAGCCGGGGTCGGCGCCGAGGCAACAGTTGATTTGGCGGCCGCAGCAGCTGATGAGGAGCTGATGGAGCTTTCATCAGCGACAGTTGTGACTCCCCAGGTGACCGGGCCCACGGTGGCGACTTTATTGACAGAAGGACAAACGCTCAAAGGCGAAAATCGCTATCAGTTGCTGCACTCAGCGGATGCCACGAAGCCCTTGAATGACGCTGAAATCACTCTATCGGTGCTGGATTGTGCGCCGGCCGACGACTCACCGCTAGTGCAGTTTTTAGAAACTCTGCCAGATGATGTTGAAGAAGCTGATATTGACAATATGATTCCGCCGCTGGCGTTTCCCTATTGGCGGCTTCAAGAAGATTTTTATCCGATGGTACCGGAGCTGCAGGCAGCTTGGAACTTTGATGAATACACCTTCACGGTGGTGGAAGATCGTTCAAATTGGCGAACGCTAACCGATTTCGTTGACGCTGAGCAAGTGGAACCGCTGGAGCTGGTGCATTGGCTTTATGAAATGCTGACGCTGTGGACAGCTTTATCGATATATGAAGCCGAATCTAGTCTGCTAGCGCAGGAAAATCTGCGGGTTGACGATGATCAAGTGGTTTGTCTGCAGAGATTAATCTTCAACCCGAGCGATCGCCCGCCCACCCTGCAAACTCTGGGAAAGTTTTGGCAGGCTTGGATGACGGAACTGGCAGAACATAAAATTGTGGCCCTGGATAGTTTAATTGCCGATATGGTGGCTAATGAGGTGGTGGATGCCCCCATGGTTAAGAGTCGCCTGGCGGATATTGCCGAGCAAATTCAGGAGGCCACGGTTGTGACCTCGCCGCTACCGATTTCCATGCCTGATCCTAACTGGTCAGAAGATGCTGTCGGATCGCAGCCAGAAGCAGCGAGTGTGGACGCAATCGGTATCTCTATCAAGGAAAAAGGCAGCGAAGCAGCGCCAACCTTGACCGTAGACGATTTGCTAATAGCCGCCGATCTCGAAGATTTTGAAGAAACCGAAGATGCTGAGGAAAGACCTGACGATGGTGGGCTCAACGACTTGCCCACCATGGCGCTGCCGCTGACACTGGCGCGTCTGGATGAAGTCGGTCGCACCCATGTCGGACGGCAGCGATCGCACAATGAAGATTCCTTTTTTGCAGAAACGCAGATTTATCGAACCGACAGTCCTGCCGGTGTGCAGTTAAAAGCGCGCGGACTCTACATTTTATGTGATGGCATGGGCGGGCACTCTGGTGGCGAGGTCGCCAGCCAGCTAGCGGTCACCACGCTGCGCAGCTATTTTGCTGAGCATTGGCAAACAGCACTGCCGGATGAGACGGTGATTAGGACCGGCATTCTTCAAGCAAACGAGGTAATTTTTAATCAAAATGAGTCAGAAGCGCGCGCCGGTAGTGCCCGGATGGGCACCACGTTAGTGGCCATGCTGGTAGCCGATCAGCAAGTAGTAATTGCCCATGTTGGCGACAGTCGACTTTATTGTCTTAACCGTCAAGGCTTGACTCAAACGACGGTGGACCATGAAGTGGGCCAGCGCGAGATTAATCGCGGCGTAGAGCCAGCGATCGCCTATGCTCGGCCTGACGCCTATCAATTGACTCAAGCCCTGGGCCCCCGCAGCAATAAAGAGGTGGCGCCCAGCATTACGCAGCTCACCGTAAACCAAGATACGCTCTTTCTGCTATGTTCCGATGGCCTCAGTGACAATGATCTGCTGGAAACCCATGTGGAATCACATTTGGAACCGATGATGCGATCGAAGGCAGATTTAGAGGAGGGAGTTGCTGACTTGATTGATCTGGCTAACGAACACAACGGCCATGACAACATCACAGCAATTGCTGTCCGCTTTAAACTTCGTCCCAACTTAGACCCGACGCCTTAGTTGGCGGCGCTAGACCAGTCAAAATCTTCTGCAAAATTATCCCATCCTGGAATAGTGTTGGCCTCTACGCTGAAGAACCGTTGCTTGAACTTGCACTAGGGCACCCGAATTTTGGCCCCTGCAGTACCAAACATGGAGAATCGCATTTAACTTTCTCTCGGTTCAAGCGAGCTGAAGCGTTTGCGCAAGCGCTAGTCAAGGAGCTAAGGGATTTGCACCTAAATAACCCACCTAAAGCACACAGTGGCTGTCAGGGTTTGGCAGTGCCAAGTCTCAACGCCTGGGTACGCTAATTTTTAAGTTACTCCCTAAGTAGGCACCAACTCACCGGGGCGTAGCTTGGACCACTTGCCCATTTCTTTACTAAAGCTTTCACAACCAACCACGTCCCATTCCATTTCGATAATGTCACCGTCTTGGCGAATATTGACATTAATCGTCGGGTTGTTCGCTTCAAAGTTGGGCGATTCCGTTAAGTGAGGCTGCTGGTGCTGCGCCTCGACCGCATTGTAAGTAACGCAACGATCAACATAATGGCAATTTACACAAATGCACATTGGATCTTTTCCGAAGAAACGGCCTACTGTGGAACAAGAAAGTGCTAGGTTTTTGCTAATTTAGCGCAATTTACCGATGACCTGCCTTGTCAACACCGAAGAATGTTGCAAAATGAAAAGCTGTGTCTGCTCCGCTGGCGGGTTATCGGTTTAGCAGAGACTGTTGTTTACCCAATTATCCTTCATTGCAAGCTGTTTCCCTTAATCAATCTCCCTTCGCCATCGCTGCTCTATCCGTGAGCTCTGTTTTATCACCCCAGACTTGGCCCTTCGAACTGTCTTTGCTGCCACAATCAGCCCATTTGGTGGGTGGCAGCGTGCGCGATGCGCTGCTCGGGCGCAAGGCTGATTATCTTGATTTAGACTTTGTGGTGCCGGGCGATGCTGTGGAGACAGCCCAAGCGATCGCCCAACACTATGGCGCTGGCTTCGTGGTGCTCGACCCCCGCAATCAGATTGCCCGTGTGGTATTCGATCAGGCTACCGTCGATTTTGCCCAGCAGGTGGGCGATAGCCTGGAGGCCGATCTGCACCGCCGCGATTTCACCGTGAATGCGATCGCCTATCATCCCCACACCGAACAGATATTTGATCCGCTGGGCGGCTGTGCTGATTTGCAGCGGCGCGTCTTGCGCATGGTGGCGGCTGATAATTTGGCTGACGATCCGCTGCGGCTACTGCGGGCCTATCGACAAGCAGCCCAGCTCGATTTCACTTTAGACGAACCAACGAGATCAACCATTCATCAGCTTGCTCCTCTATTGGGTAAAGTAGCCGCTGAGCGCGTGCGGGGAGAGTTGGATAGCCTGTTGAGTAAATCGGCAGGCACGCCGCTGATGCGATTGGCTTGGCAGGACGAGGTTCTTTTTACCTGGTTGCCTCAGCTTTCGGCAGTGCAGATTCGACAGTTAGCGGCAGTGGATGCCGCCGCCGTGCAGCTGGCGGAACGACATCCCGAATTTGCCGTCCAGCTGAATGGTTGGTTTAAAGAGCAAACGCCGCCGGGTTTCCATCGCAGTTGGTTCAAGGCAGCGAAGCTAAGTCGTCTGTTATCTCCTGATAGTGCGATCGCCGAAACTGAATTGATGCACTTTAAATACAGCCGGGCGGAACAGCAAGCCGTGCTGGCCATCTTGCGGGGTGAGGAATGCCTGCGGGCGATCGTCCAGGGCAACCGGTCACGGCGTCAACAATATAAATTATTCAAAACCGCTGGCAACAGTTTCATTGCTTTGGTGCTGATTGGTCTGGCAGAAGGCGTTCCCTGGGAAATTTTGACTCAGCTGATTGACCGCTTTCTGGATGCCGCTGACCCCGTAGCCCATCCTTCGGCGCTGATCAGCGGTCGTGATTTGATTCAGCAGTTGGGCATGCGTCCGGGGCCGCATATTGGTCAGCTATTGGCGGCGGCGGAGCTGGCCCACGCCGAAGGGGACATTAACACCCCAGAGGCAGCCTTGGACTGGGTGCGGCAGCAAATTAAATGTCGTCGTTCCAGATGAGCAGGATGAATTAACGTCGCCAAGTTTAGATGTGCGGCAGCGGGCCGTTGACATTGGAGCGCCAGTTTATTTGGATAAATTGAGCAGAGAGCATGTCACCTTCCGGCCCTTCACACTTCCTTACCCCAACTGCAATCCCTGCATTAACCAGAATCCAGCAAATGCTTCCGTATCGGGATCCGCTTGTACCGCCAGAAAATGTACCTGATTACTTTGCTGTTTGGCAGCGTCAAAGTTTGCCGATTCGGTTTGCAGTTCCGGAGTGTCAAGCACCGCAATCACCCAACTATCAGCGCCGCCCGTTTCTAAAATCAGCCGGGGGGTGTTGCCTGCTTCGACTCGCAGTTCGCTGACCTCTAAACCCGACAGCCATCCCGCCAACGGTTGCGCCCGTGGTGAAAAAATCACCAATCCAGGCACCATGACATCGTCAGCCACCCCAGCAAACTGAGGCGGAAAAGCTTCGCCAAAACCAATTGGCCACTCAGGCATATCGGTAAAGTTTTGCGCCGGCAACGAAACCAAAGCCCACTGCTGACCAATCAAAGCATCGGGTAGAGGTCTGGGTGCCGGTGGCGGCGCGCCCACACTGGGGGAGGGTTTATCAGTGTAACCGGGCTCCTGGGGATAAATTTCTTGGCGACGATAGTCAAGCCACTGCTGTAGGGCTAAAGTCCGGCGACTAGGTCGAGCCGTAATGCCCAACTCGTCGCAGGCGCGCATAATCATATTTTGCATGGAGAACCGAAAAAAGCGAATGCGACTGGGGGGGGCCGACGCTTGAGCGATCGCCTCTTCAATCGCCTTTTTCAGCTCAATGGAGTTGACTTCGGTATTGGCGACAAACTTGCTGTAGCGGAACAAGCTATCGGTATCCGCATCAACCGACTGTAGCCCTTCACTAATCAGCACTTCCCAGCGCTTTTTATTATTCTCATCCAAGATTGGGCGGGAGTAAAAATCAAGTTCCCAGACGCTGCTCATAGCTGATGTTGCTCGATTGTTGAATACTGCTGGATGTCACTGCATGCAAAACCGCCGTTTTAGGGTTTGGTTCTGAGTTTGAGTGAGTTTTAAGTTTTGAGTGCTTGGTTTCGAGTGCTGAATGCTTGATGCTTGGTGCTCCCCATTCCCCATTCCCCATTCCCTATTCCCTATTCCCTATTCCCTATTCCCTATTCCCTAAATTTGCCAACCTCAACACCCTGTTATCCAGCTAGCCTCTCACCCAGCCACTCTCCCACTCTGTAACCCTCATACTTCAGCCACTCACCGACCTAAAGTTCACTGTTAGCCAACATCTTGCCAATATTCTGTAGGCGACTGTCAACATCCGACATTACTGTGTCAAATTCTTTCAGCATTTCACCGGGATATTTTTCCAACACCTTGGTCGACAGGGAAATGCGACCGCGCGATTCGTCCAAACTGACCACAATTGCCTTGATATCCTGCCCTTCCTTAAACAAATTGGGCAATGAATCGACGTAGTTTTGACTAATTTGATTAATATGCAGCAGACCGGTAACGCCGTCAAAATTCACAAACGCCCCGTAGGGCTTGAGGCTAGCGATTTTGCCCTGAATTAGCTGTCCCACTTCCAATACGGACATGGCCTGTTCCCGTGCCGCATTTCGCTGCGAAAGCACTAGCTTATTGCCTTCCTGGTTGACTTCCAAAAAGCCCACGGATAAGGTGCTGCCGACCAGTGCCTCTAAATCTGCCGATTGAGACAGGTGCGATCGCGGCACGAAGCCCCGCAGCCCTTCCACATCCACAATGACACCCCCCTTGTTGGTGCCGGTAACCGTGACCTCCAAAATATCCTTATTAGCCTCCCTGGATTCCAGGCTTTCCCACACTCGCTGAATCATCAGCCGCCGCAGCGACAGTATCGCTCGCCCATCCTGATCCTGCTCGCGGATAATCAGCAGTTCCAGTTCCGTCCCCAAAGGAAAAGCTTCCTCCAAATTTTCGATGCGCTCCAGAGAAGCTTCCTTCAGAGGTAAAAAGGCATCGGATTTGCCGCCAATCTCTATCATTACCCCCTCCGAGCCGTGGCCAATTACGGTTCCTTTAACGGTGCTGCCAGCCTGAAAAGTGTAGTCATGGTCGGCTAGAGCACGGGCAAAATCTTCAGTCGAAAAGGTCAAAGTCGGGACGCCTCCGGTTGCGGCAAAAAATTCAGTTTTCCAATCATAGCAATCGATTTAGAGGTGATTTACAAAACTTGTAAATGCCAATCAGGTCGAGGGTTTCATAATGGCCACCAGCAATGCCTAGCCCTCTCAAGAACGAGTGCCATAGTCCGAGGTAAGCTGCCTATGAAAGTTTCTGAATGTAAATTGTGATGCCAAGATAACCGCGCCGCCGCGATAATCGCGCTTGCCATCGTCCTGAAAAAGTTCAAGACAGCGCAAGATACTGAGATAACTATTAAGCAGCTCAATGCTAATGTGCGCTTTGGCCAGCGAGCGGTCGCTTATTTCTGCTAAAAGGCCAAAACCGTTGCTATCGAAGCGTATGACTGGCCTAAGCTTACGCAAAACTTTCATTGCGTAAGCTTAGGCCCCAACAACAACGCTGATTTCAACTTTTAAGCGGGTAACGCGATTCGAACGCGCGACATTCACCTTGGCAAGGTGACGCTCTACCACTGAGCTATACCCGCAGATTTCCCAATTGGGACGTTTATTCAATATGTCAAACGGCGATCGCTTTGTCAACGTTTACCCACTATGTTTCGTCAAGCCGTTGGCGATCGCTACTGACTAGTTGGCGCCACTTGAGCCGTCATGGTAGTTGCCGGCAAAGAAGGTGAACTCCCTTCCAGCAGGCCGTTCGGGCTTTCTACCGGCAGCGCCCGAATCTGTCCCATCAGGCTAGCCATTTCTAGGGCACTCATGGCATAGCTCCAGCCCAAATTGCTTTTAATGCCGGCGCGCTCTAAAGCCTGCTGCATCGTGTCAGTGGTCAGCACCCCAAACACAATGGGCACCCCCGTTTGAAAGCCAGCCGCCGCGACCCCTTTGGCAACTTCGGAGGCGACATAATCGAAGTGAGGAGTCTGCCCTCTAATCACTGCGCCTAGACAAATAATGGCGCTGTAGCGACCGGTCAGCGCCAATTGCCGAGCCACCATCGCCACTTCAAAGCTCCCCGGCACCCAAGCATAATCCACCTGGTCGCCTTGAGGATTAACGTCAATGCCATGCCGCTTGAGGCAGTCTTGACAACCGCTCAACAGCTTTTCTGTAACCAAATCATTGAAGCGGCCAATAACCAGAGCAAAACGACGCGGCGTGCTCTGGTGAAAATTACCTTCAAAAACAGCCATAAAATACTAATGCCTACCGGCTTACACCACTAAATAATTTAGGCCACCGACCACAATAACCAAAATTCCCCAGATCACGGAGCCCAACAAAATTAAACGCTTGGATTGCTCCCAATTTTGCGGCGAGGCGTAAGCAACCGGCACGCCAACCACCATAACGAATGACAAAAGAACCAGGGCCAAAAGTGCCAACTGGAAAACGATGACCATTTTATGTAAGTCTCTCTATCTCAACACAACAGCAGTGCGGGGCGTTTTGATAGCCGATCTACTGGTTATCTGCCCTATTACTAGTAAGCTATCAGAAATGGGTATGCGACGGAAGTCTTACTAGGCGGCTGAAGGGGTTGATTGAGCTTTATGGGAAGATCTAAGCCGGCTGTCGCGATCGCCGACGACTCTCCTAAATCTGTCTTGCTCGAGTACACACCTTGAAGTGAACCTCAAAATTTTGCCTTGGCCTCCTTACTCTCTCCTACTTCTGAAGGAAAATTCGGAAGTCAAAGTCTGCCAAACTTGGGGGATTCTAGAGGGCTAGACCGCTGACGGCGCTTACCGAGCATTTTTGTGTATCAGATATCCCAAAACTGTCGGGTGAATCGCTAATGGACTTAGTGCTGTGTCATGCCATCGCCGATTTTGACACACTGGGCGCCGCCGTCGGGGTTGCCGTGCTTAATCCGGCAGCGCGTATTGTCCTGGCGGGAGGATGTCATCCGACTGTGCAGGCGTTCTTGGCGCTTCATCGCGATGAGTATCCCTTGATTGAACGGCGGACCGTTGACCTGGCGACCGTTGCCAAGATTACCGTAGTAGATACCCAGTCTCTCGAACGCCTCGGAGCAGCCAAGGACTGGGTTGTCACCAGTGCTGAGCAGGGGCGCGACGTGTGGGTTTATGACCACCATCGCGATCGTGATCGCACCATTCCGGCCACCCGCTACATGGTCGAGCCTGTTGGAGCCGCCACGACAATTTTGGTCGAACAGTTGCAGGCTCAGCAACGGACAATATCCCCAAGTCAGGCGACCGTGATGGCGTTAGGCATTCACGTTGACACCGGTTCACTGACCTTCACGTCGGCCACCGTCAGGGATGCCATGGCCCTAGCTTGGCTGATGGAGCAGGGAGCTAGCCAAGCGGTGATTGCCGAATTTGTCGAGCCAAATTTATCACCGGCCCTGCAAGCGCTATCAGAACAAGCGATCGCTCAGCTGCAGCGCGAACAACAGTCTGGACAGACCCTCGGCTGGGTGCTGCTGGAAACCGCCGACTATGTGCCAGGGCTTTCGGGATTGGCCGAGCGGCTGCTCACCTTCCTGGATTTGGACAGTCTATTGTTTGGGGCTTGGTTTACGGTTCAAGCAGACACCCAAAAACTGATGTTGATTGGCCGCGCGCGGGGAGGAGCCGCCACGAGCGATCGCTCCGGCATTGATTTTAACCAGTTGTTCTCGCCGCTGGGGGGCGGGGGGCATCCCACGGCGGCGGCGGTGACTTATGTGACACCTACTCCTCAATCAGCGTTTGAGAGCGTCTTGGCTGATTTGCGCCAGCAGATTCCCCCAGTGCCGATGGCCGGTGATTTGATGTCGTCGCCGGTACGGACGATTTTACCGGCCACTAAGATCAGGGAAGCGCAACGCATTTTATTGCGCTATGGCCATTCCGGGCTCTCAGTGGTCAATCGAGAGCAGCAATTAGTGGGCATTATTTCCCGCCGGGACATCGATCTGGCCCTGCATCATGGCTTCGGTCACGCCCCAGTGAAGGGCTACATGTCCACTCAACTCAAGACCATTACGCCACAAACGTCGCTGCCAGAGATTGAAGCGCTGATGGTGACTTACGACATCGGTCGGTTGCCGGTGCTGGCAGAAGAACGATTGGTGGGCGTCGTCACCCGCACGGATGTGCTGCGGCAACTGCATCAGAGTCAGCCAAAATTCGCTCCAGCAGCCATTCAAACAGCGGTTGCCAAGCGTCCGCCAGCGCCTTCTCAACTTTGGCAAACCCTGCAACAGCGTCTCGATCCGGGCCTGTGGAAAATGCTGCAGACAATGGCGACGGTGGCGAGCGATCGCGGCTGGCAGCTTTACTTAGTGGGCGGCGGCGTCCGCGATTTGTTCCTCAGCGATGGCGCTGCGCCGCTGAATTTACCGGATGTTGATTTAGTCGTCGACAGCGCCTATCAAACCCTGGAAATGGGGGCTGGTGTCGTGCTGGCAGAAGCGATCAAAGCCCAATATCCCCAGGCCGAGCTCCAGGTCTATGGCCGATTTCAAACCGCAGCGCTGGTCTGGCATCAGTCGCCCTTCGACGCCGCCGGCAATTCGCTGATGGTTGATATTGCCACGGCCCGCACCGAGTTTTATCCCTATCCTGCGGCTAATCCCGAAGTCGAAGCCAGCTCCATTCGCCAGGATCTTTATCGCCGCGATTTCACCATCAATGCCCTGGCGGTGGCGCTGACGCCACCGGCCCCCGGACGATTATTAGATTTTTTTGGCGGCCTGGTCGATTTGCAGGCCCATCAAATTCGGGTGCTCCATGCCAACAGCTTTATCGAGGATCCGACCCGGATTTATCGCGCCGTGCGCTTTGCCGTGCGGTTAGATTTCACCTTGGAATCGCAAACGGAGGGATTTATCCGTCACGCGATCGCCAGTGGCGTCTACCAAAGACTGCAAACGGAAATTGCCCAACTGCCGGCTTTGCAAACGCGCCTCCGGGCAGAATTGCAGTACATCCTCGCCGCCGACTATTGGGAAGCGGCGTTAGCGCTGCTGGATGAGTTGGGAGCGCTGGTCTGTTTGCATGCGGAACTGAAACTTGGCGATCGCCACTGGCAACAGCTGCGTGACTTAACTCGCTGGCTGACACAAGTTGACTTACCAGCCTCTTTGATGCCTTGGCTGCTGCGGCTAGAGCTGCTGCTGTCCACCCTGCCGGCACCTCAGCGAGTCCCTGTAGCAGAGCAGTTACAGTTGCCGCAAACCAGCAGCCAGCGGCTACAGTCTTTAGCTTCAGCTGAAGCGGAAATCGCCGCAAAATTGCCGCAGGGCGATCGCCCTAGTCAGCACGTCCACCTGCTGCAAACCTACGACTTGCCGCTGCTGATTCTGGTTGGCCTGCGCCAATCGCCGGCGATTCAGGAGCGCATCTGGCGTTATTTGACGAATTGGTCCCAGGTTAAAGCCATTCTCAGCGGCACCGACCTGAAAGCTTTAGGGTATCCACCGGGACCGCTCTACCGAGAAATTTTGGCGGCGCTGCAGGCCGCTACGCTGGACGGCGAAATTCAAACTCGCGAAGAGGCGATCGCTCGGGTAGTGCAGCAATTTCCGCGATCGTGATGTCAATTCAAACCCGTTACGTTATCTGGGAACTCAACCTGATATCCATAATCTGCTATGAAGATAGTGACAGGGTAAGTTTAGGGCCGTCATTGCTGAGTTGCCGTTCCCGTGCCAGAAGAAGGGCGCAGGGCCCAACTGAATTTTGCAGCGCGGGCATGACAGTGCCTGCCTCGCAGAGTTTTTATCATTAGTTGATGATGCGCCCTGAAAGAGTCTACTATTTGTAACGGTTTGTGTTTTTGCCCGCATTGCCGCCGAATGCCTATGCCGCTCACTCCTGGAACTGCTCTGCAAAATGGTCACTACGTCATTGATGCCCTGATTGAAACTGCTCCCCATGGAGATTTGTACTACGGCACTCATATTGCTGTGGGCCTACCGGTTTTAATTCAGGTATTTTCGCTGGCCGACGCTTCGGAACAAGCCGATTTATCTGGCTTAATGGCTCGCCTCGAGGGCGCAGCGTTTTCTCCTCAGTCGCCTCTGCCCAATCCATTTCAAATATTTCGAGGCGATGACCAGACGCTTTGTCTGGCGATGGGCAAAGGCATTGGGCTGCCGTGGTCTTTGGCTCGTCGCAAGGGCTCCCCTCTGTCGCCAAAGCAAGCCTTGACTAGCATTCGCCAAGTGGCTCACAGCATTGCTTGGTTAAAAGAACAGGGCATTGTCGGCTTTGATTTGCTGCCTCACTATGTTTGGTTATCGGCTGGTCATGACACAATTACCCTCACAGGGCTGCTTCACGCCCGTTTGACTAATACCGACAGCGCCAACTCTACGGCAGACGAGCCGGTGTCATCGTTGGCGCAACTGTTGTTTAGCTTTTTGACCGGTGAATTAGTCGACTCACAAGCCGCTGATGGCGAGGCAATTAAAGCGCAACTTGAGCAGCACCGTCCGGGTCTGAGTCCGGTGATTGCTGAAGCGATCGCTCGAGGTGCGCAGTCATCTGAAACTCATGAAACTAAGCCAGCCTTGACAATGGCGCAATGGCTAGAACACCTTCCTGATGCCGGTGCGGCTTACCAAATTCAGCCGCCCAGTCCCCAACTAGCACGGCAGCCCACCACGGCTTCTGCGACTGCCAAATCCAGGCGTGGTCGCACCCAGCCACTGATAGTGCTGGCGGGAACTGCCCTGATGGCAGCGATCGGCGGCATCACTTTAGGAACATTTTGGCGGCTCAACGCCCAGAGTCTGCCTGGGGTGATTCAATTAGAGCCCAAGCAGTCCTTTCCCGATCAAATCGATTGGTCGGGCGACACCCCCACAGAAACCTTCGATAGCCCTTTTGTGCCTGCTAGTAATGCCCCTACCCGTCGCGATAATTGGCAGGAAGCCGCACCATCTGAAGATTTTGAAGTCGTTCCTGAAGTCGTGCCAGAGACGACAGTTGAAACTCCGGATGATTTAGAACCGGCAGCAGAAGTGGAATTCGCTCCAGCCGATTCTCGGATGCGTGAACCAGGCGCTTCTCCCCAAAAACCACCCTTAGTTCCCGTCGAAGCCCTCCCTAACTCACCGACGCCAGCGCCAGATTTGCCCTTGGAAATGCCACCAGACCCAGTCACCGACCCCTTAGATTCAGGAGCAGTTAATTTTCCCGATGCTGATGAAACGCCACTTCAGCCGAGTTTGAAGCCAGATCTTAAGGCCTTGCCAATCACTCGCGAAGCGACTTCAGAGATTTAGAGAATGAATGAGTTTTGAGTTCTTGATCTTTCCCTGATTCCTCATTATCTATTTCCCTATCCTCTCTTCGTCTCTACACCTGCAATCGCCATAGCTTTGGGACAAAGAGCTAGTATTATCAAGCGATAAAGAATATGGCTGTACGCAAATCACCATAGCCGTACAATACGGGCTGAGAGATTTTGGGGTAGCTGTGGGTGATGACCCAGAGGGCATCTGGTTGGATTAATGATTTGGGGCGCATTTGGGTATTGTGGGCCGGCGCGATCGCGATCGCCGCGGCTTGGATTCTAATTGACCAGCGCCCACCCGCCTGGGATCAAGCCGAGCATCTTTCTCTCTCCATGAATTTTTGGTGGACGCTGACCCGTGGTAACTGGCTGTCGGCTGAGGGATGGCGACACCTGTGGATGCTGTCGCCGAAATATCCGCCGGTGCTGTATCTGGTCACAGCTGGGATCCATACCTTTTTCGGGCCGGGGCCAGACATCGCCATTTTGGCCAATGCCGTCTTTGCTTTAGGGCTGCTTGTCGCCACCTATGGCCTAGGGCGACACTTGTTCAGTCCGCAAATTGGCGTATTGGCAGCAGGCTTAACCTTGCTGATGCCGCGTCTACTGAAAACTGCCCTGGATTTTCAGCTCGACTATGCCGTTACTGCCATGGTGGTCGTCAGCGTTTGGTGTCTGACGGTATGGCGCGACGCCAAACGTCCCCCCCGGCAGTGGGCCTGGATGCTAGCCTTTGGCGTGAGCTATGGGTTGGCGCTGATGACCAAGCAGTCCGCCCTGCTATTTTTGGTGGTGCCGCTGGCCTGGGTGATATTGGCAAATCTATGGCAGCGCCGCTGGGGCCGACTACTGCAGTTGGGAGTTGGTGCTGGAATTACAGTCGCAGTGATGTTGCCCTGGCTGTCGGTAAATTGGCTATTTCAGTTCAGTATCTTGGGTAACACCAACACCGCCGCCGCCGCCGCTGAGGGTGACCCGCTGCTCAATACCATCGCCGCCTGGACTTATTACTGGCAAGATTTGCCGTCAGCAGTTTCCTGGCCGCTATTACTAGTGCCGCTAGTAGGGCTGACGTTTTGGGCCGTGGGTCTATTACCTGGACGCAAATCGACGCTGGAATTAGATGGCACGCCGGCGGGGCGTTTGTGGTTGCTGGGCTACATTTTTGGCAGCTATGTGCTATGGTCAGCCATTGTCAACAAGGATTTACGGTATATCGCTCCGGTGTTGCCGGCGATCGCGGTTTTCCTGGCTTGGGGACTGGCCTGCTGGTGGCGTAAATGGCCCTGGATGACCACCGCCACTGTTGTCGTCGTCGTCTTCACCGCCCTACTGAACCTGTTTCCCACAGGACTGCCGCCGCTTGATCAAGCAGCGCAAACCCTGGCTCCGAACGCCACCTTCTATCCCTATTGGGGCGATCGCTATCCCCACGCCGCAGTGGTAGAGCACGTAGCTCAAGCTCGCCCCTATCAGCTTTCCACCATTGGCGGACTCCAATCAACTCCCGTCTTTAATCAGCACAATGTTAGCTACTACGGCAAATTGGTGGACTATCAAGTCTACGGTCGACAGGTGGGTAGCCGCCCCAGCAAGCATGAGCTAGACATGGCCTCGCTGGATTGGTTCTACGCTCAGGGAGCGATTGGTGCTCCTTGGCCGCCGCCTGAGCCGGACGAGCAATCGCAAATGGCGCAAAAACTGTCGGCCAATCCCCAATTCACCCTTGACCGCACCTGGGACTTGCCTGACGACACTCGCCTGTATCTCTATCGTCGCCAGCAGTTGCCCGTCACTGTGACTGCTCTGCCAGCGACGGCCTGCACCGCCGAACTGCCGCAACTGCAGCGGATAGAGCTGCCTGCCCAAGCTCCCCCCGGACAGCCTTTGCCGATAACGTACGAGTGGGTGGGGCGCTGGCGATCGCTCAATCGTGGCCTGGCTCTCCTGACTTGGGAACCGGCGGCAGGCATTGACCCGCCCCCGCACCCCTGGATTCACGACCACGGCATTGGCCTAGGGACCTTACGCCCCTACCCCATCCAGCCGCAGCAAACGACGCTGAGCCCGGCGGATATTCCTGCTGATGGCTGCTTTCAAGTCACGGAGCGCACTGCGACGCTGCCCCCAGCGGAGGCATCTGAAGGCACCTATCAGCTTGTCGGGCGCTATGTGGATCTCAGAGATGGCGAGCCGCGAGCGTTCGATGTGCCAGAGACCTCCATAGTGCTATCGGGAGCAGCGGTAGCGGTACCCGCACCACAGTTGGACTGGGTAACTCAATTGCGGGAGATCAGCCGGCTTCTGCCCCAAGGCCCGGACTACCTGGATGAGGTTTTTGATCCTATTGGCCGCATCAACCTATATGACCCCATCCAAGACTACTTGGTGCAGGCCGAACAAAGTCTTCAGCGACGATGGAACCGGCCCGAAGACGCCGTGAACTATGGCTATGGCTTAGTGCTGTCTCAAGTGCTGCAGCTTAAGGTGAATGAGGCGATCGCAGCGCTTGAAACCTTGGTGCAGCAAGACGCCGAAAATCCCTACGTACATGCCTATTTGGGCTTTGTAAATCTCTATGCGTTTCGTCCCCGCGCCGCCCAAATGGCCCTGGCACCAGCCCTGGAACTCGCGCCCAACTCTCCCGAAATTCAGGGATTGAGCGCTGTCGCTGCGTTAATGCAGGGTAATCTCTGGGGCGCTTGGCAAAAGGGCCAACGCGCATTTTCTCTAATCGATTGATTTATATCGGTTAAAGCAAACGTGACAGATTCCCATCCTGCTAGAGGCGACCAAAATGCCCTTAGTCTGGTATGGCCACAGTCTGGTCATCTCTAAGGGCTACGATCCTGACGCAGCAAGGCTTTTACTTCTGCCTTTTGCTATGGAGTTTCTTAAAAAAATATCCAAAAAAAGGGGCCACCCAGGTATACTGAGCAGCCCAAGATATCTGGGAACGCAATTGGTCTACTGAAGCACCAACTTGACGTTGGCATTTTGCAATCCAGGACGCTTGACTTCAGCCAAGGTCTTATTAACTGCGTACTTTTGGTTAATCGAGTTGATCAACTCAGTCTGGTTGTGCTTTTTAGCCACACCCCAGAGATCAGCGATTAAATCAAAGCTGCCGTCAGCATTGCGAGACCAGCCCAGATCATATTCGCCTTCGAGAACAGCGACGATGTCGGCACGAACACGTTGACCGTTATAACCGCGAACATCAGCTTCGGTCTTGACCGAAATGCCAAGGTCACAGAGAGACTGCTGTAGAACTGCAGAGTCGGTCACTTTCGTACGCAAGGTGCTGAAGTGAGACATGATGTTTCCTCCTGGAGAGAACTTGAGAGAGACAACGAGGTTTAAGAGAGGTGAAGATGGACAGGGTTAAATCCCTTTTCAATCTTCTGCGTAAACTGCTAGCGGCATCGCTAGCCCTTTTCTTCGACGAATCGAAGAAAAAGCCTTAAAATTCCATGCGCTGATATTCAGCGATGGAAGCTGCTGCGGGACGTGCCCGCTGGCGTGCCCAATCGCGCAGGGCTGTCACCTGTTCATTCATCGTCTTCGACAACGGCATTGTCGAGCGAATCGCAGCAATAATATCTAATTGAGTAAACTCACGATCCTGAGCAAACGCCTCATACATGGCAGAAATGATACCTTGCTCAATTTCGGCACCTGAGAACCCATCACAAACTTTGACAAGCTGTTGCAGATCAAAGCGCTCGATGTCGCGCCGGCGCTTCTGTAAATGAATTTTGAAAATTTCTTGGCGTTCTTCTTCATTGGGCAAGTCGACGAAGAAAATTTCATCGAATCTTCCTTTACGCAGGAATTCGCCCGGCAGGCGCTCAACTCGGTTGGCCGTCGCCATAACGAAAACGGGCGACGTTTTTTCCTGCATCCAAGTTAGAAACGTACCAAAAATTCGGCTAGAGGTGCCGCCATCGGAATCTGAAGATCCCGAACTGCCAGCAAAAGCTTTATCAATTTCATCAATGAATAGAATTGCCGGAGAAATGGATTCGGCCGTACGCAGCGCATTGCGAAGATTGGCCTCCGATCGCCCAACCGTGGAGCCATCATACACACGACCTAAGTCCAAGCGCAGCAGCGGCAAGCCCCAAAGGAGAGACGTCGTTTTAGCAATCAGAGATTTGCCACATCCAGGTACGCCCAAAATCAGCATACCTTTAGGCTGGGGCAGACCGTATTCTCGGGCCCTCTCAGTGAAGGCGTTCGAGCGCTGAGTGAGCCAATGTTTTAACTCTTCTAAACCACCGACAGAGTCAATTGTCTCATCGACCTCCATAAACTCTAGGATGCCATTGCGGCGAATCAGCTGCTTCTTCTCAGTAAGAACGATCGCAACCTCGCTCTCGGTCAGCTTGCCGGCAGAGACCCGGGCCTTGCGATAAACCTTTTCCGCTTCATCACGGGTTAACCCTAGAGCAGCCTTAAGCAGCTTTTCGCGAACGTCAGTCGTAATTCGAGAAGATCTTGCCACATCGAGCTCACTACTCAGGACCGCATTGAGCTCACCCATCGTCGGTGATGGAAAGTCTAAGACTACGACCTCCTTTTCCAACTCCACGGGAATTTCCTGCACCGGCGACATCAGAATAATTGTTTTCTGTATGTCTTTGAAACCAGCGATCGCGTCCCTCAAGCAACGAGTAACTGCCGGAGAATCTTTGAATGGATGTAAGTCTTTAAATATATAGATGCCAGGTTCTCGCTGACGCATTACCCACTCAATGGCTGCTTCCGGGGAAACAGTACTATTGTGCTGAGTAACATTTCTTTGCTGGCCGAATTCCACAATACCGTGGGTCATCGTCCAGTTGTAAATTCGCCGCTGGGGACGAAGCTGCTGGGCTACGCTAGAAATCGCCTGCTCAGCGCGCTCCTCCTCAAACGTCACCAAGTAGACTAAGGGATACCGCGCCTGTATGAGTATATTGAGATCTTCTCTCATGAATGTCACTCCTGGCATCAAAATCGCCTGAGTAAAAACGAAACGCTGAATCCGCTACAGATTCGAAAAAGAATTCAAAGTTGATCACTTTCTAGCAGTGAACTAACTGCCCCTCTTCAGGCCTAGAGTTATCGGAAATCATATCTGACATGTCGACATTGAGCTTGTCATCACGGCTGACAGAACTAATGACATCCTTAGCTAAGACCAACTCACCTTCCCTCACAACAACCGTATCGCCACAGCCAGGACAGCTGTATGTACGATAAGTGCCGCCGTGATTCATATGCTCTTCCACTACATCAGAATGCGATAAATAAAAATGAAGCGCTTTTTGCGCCAGCGAAGACATGGGCTCACCATCAACAGCTGATCGAATCTTCAACTGACGATGCAGATCTGAAGTCAAGTAGAGCGTAACCTTAGTAGCTTTCTGCTGGTCTTCCATGTTGCGTTCTGAATGATGTAGCCCGGGTATGGATGATAAGGTAGCGAGTTTCCATAGAAGCTGTCAAGACAGCAAGCCATCATGACGCCATTTTGTTTACAATCCGCAATAACTTTGGTTGGGGCGGTGCGAAATGAGGGATTTCTCGACCGTTCCTCAATGAAACTTCAGCCGCCCTCATAAAGCTTGACGGAGAAAAGAGTCGATTGCCTTTGTTTGCAATCAAACGTAATTCAGCCATCTCATCGAAACTATGGCATTGAGCGATGAATGGGGTTAAGTTGATGACGCGCATGGAAAACCTATTTGACTTTCGGAACATGGCAACTGCTGACTGAAGATATCAGGGCAGCCGTCTTGTTATAGAGCAAGCTAAGCTGCCGTGGACACTTTAAGACAGGGGTAAGATTTAAATTGATGCCAAAATTCATTTCCTGAATGTATAGCGCTTTCTGATTGGTTAATCTGTTTAGGGTGTACTAAATGCGTTTGGCAAGGGTGCCCAAGTTGTTTGCCGGCAGATAGTTCGCAAAGCCTGATGGACAGAGCTTTCGCGGAAATTTAGGTTTGATTTCCCCACAGCTTCCACAGCTCTCAAGTGAATTGAATTTTGGCTATGAGTCATTGATCCTATGGGCGCTGATGCTGTTACTCAAAGTGCGCCGACCATTTCAGGCGTTCATGTTGACCAGGGTAAAGGTGCAGACGTCGTCACCAGCTTGGAATTGGTTCTTGTCAGCGCTTAAGAGGTTTGACCGGCGATCTACCAGCTTCCATATCAAATATGTTGGATTTTGAGTTGAGTCTGGGTATTCTTTAGTGCCCACTCAAGGCCTTTTATTAATTGGTGTTCATTAGCCCTCACTAATGCCAAATTCTTCATCTTCGTTAGTGCAGCCGACGACGATCGCTGCCAGTGCTTACGCTCTTTTAGAGTCCGGCGACTATCATCAAGCGCTACAGGCTTTTCAGAACATCTCTGAAGGCGATCTCTCCCTGGATGATTGGGTCAACCAGGCAGTCTGTTTAATTCATCTGGAACGAGCAGAAGAAGCCTTGCAGTTGTGCGATCGCGCTCTTTTATTGAACGCTGATTATCCCTCTGCTTGGTTGTTCAAAGGAGTTGCCCTGCATCGGCTTAATCGCTTCTCTGAAGCCTATGCATGCTACCAAGCAGCCGCTCGCGAAGGCACGCCATCTTAAATATGTCTGGTCTGAGCTGCCAAAGAGCTTTGCCAGTTTATAGCAATCCGTGGATAGATCCGGTCAGTCAATGAAAGCTTGGTCAACGACTTGCCGAAAGGGTTGGCCAGACTGAATCTGTTTTCGCATGCGGTTTTTCAAAACAAACCATTGATGCTCAATGGGATTTAAATCCGG
>JBCCJU010000036.1:0-37279 GCA_039027715.1 Cyanobacteria bacterium P01_C01_bin.120 | reverse complement strand
CTAGAAAGACTCTCCGTTACCTTTGCAAGGAACACTAAGATAGAAGCAGCTTGCTTGCCAAGCTCTCCGGCCAGATTAGTGATGTGCTTGCTGAGGTGGGTGATGACTCAAGCCAAACTCAAATTTGCTAGTTTTGAAGACTATCTGATCTGGAGTGATGCCCCAGAAAACGCTATGGAAGAGCAGTTTGAGTGGATTGATGGAGAGTTAGTTGAAGTGCCGCCAGAGTCAGGCCCTAATGATGCGATTGCCAATCGAATTTTCTTCTACTTAGTCTCTACTGGCATTGTGCCTCTGGATTTAATCCGACCCGGCAAGTGTGAAATCCAGGTTCCTGTCCTACAGCGTAAAGATGCTGCCAATCGCTATCCCGACTTGGTGATTTTACGAGAAGAACACCTGGCCTTAACCCAAAAGCGGCTCACCATCAAACTTGACATGCCGTCACCACGTCTGGTCGCTGAGGTGCTGAGCCCAGGGAAACGGAACCGAGAGCGGGATCTATTTCGCAAGCGGAATCAGTATGCGGCGCGAGCAATCCCTGAGTTCTGGCTGATTGACTCCGAAGCCCAGACAGTGACGGTCCTGCGTTATCAGGACGGAGTTTACAGAGAACTCGGGGTAAGTCGAGGTGATGAGCGGATTCCATCCTCTGAGTTTCCCGAGTTGCCCCTGACAGCGGAACAGATATTTGGAACCGGGCAGTAGAAAGCGAGTGCGACTGGTTTGGCTCAATAGTCTTCGCCCCTCTAAGATTGGTCGCACATCCTTTGAGATCGACCAGTGGCATCAAGATTGACCATGCTCCACTTTATGTGAATCCTCTGCTCTTACCCGCCGCTGAGTAAGCTCCTGGTGCAGCTCTTGGCGAATCAGGGCAAATCTTTTCACATCTTCCTGCGTCAACCAGGACTCAATCTGGTAGAGCGTCTGCCCACCCTGCCGATGTGTCCGTAAGTTAAGTATGGTTTCCGGCAGGTGGTTAGCATCGCCCCTAAATTCGATATTTAGATTGCGTCCCCGCTCCACGATCGTGTAAAACTGCTTGCCCTCAAACACCCGCTGTCCCCGAGGCTGGTCTCGACAAAACCGCTCCAACAGCAGTACGGCAGTCCCCGCAATCTGTTCCTGGGTCTTGCGGTCAACTGGAATGGGAGTCCTGGGTAGAGGCGGGATCACGTCAAGTCATTGATGAAGGGATTCAGTCCTGCCATGATGGCGGCATCATCTCCCAAGAACTCTCGTAGCGGCTCATCTACAGGACCAGCAACAGAAGAAACCTGAGTGGATATGTTCGAGACAATCTCCGCTTTATCAGACTCTAGTTTTCTGAGTGAGACAGAACCATTGGTCTGCGTTGGGGCAGCAACTTGGATGTTTTGCCCTGGATAAGGTAAAGAGCTAAGGCTAGTTGGGCTATTGGATATGACGTCCAAGGACAGCAACTCAGGAAGGAACTGTTCTTTGATTTCCAGAATCTGAGACGTCAACTGCCGAATCGATCGCATTGCCTGCCGTCGGACTTCATCCCCCGGAGCTTCCACAGCTGCCATCGCAAAGGGGCCATAGAATCCGTTCAATGCTGATCGCGTTCGAGCATGAAGGTCATGGCGCGATCGCGCCCGACAATAGTCAATGACTGCTACGTCCAATTCATTTTGACTAGAGTATTGAATTCGGGCTTTGGTTCTGAATGCTTGGGTCATATGTCCAAGTCCTTAATTTTCGGTGAGATAGTTGAGGCGATCGCTAACGGGATTGAGCGGGTGCTGTGCTGTACATGAATGTTTTGAACAACCCGTAAACATCAGCCCAGCGAACGCTGGTAATCAAGTCCGGCCCTGCTGTCCCCTCCTGCCCTCGAAGCACATCAGCCATTTCCGGCCTTAATGTCCCAGCCCAGGTGATTTGCTGAGTAAGGCCCCGCTGGTCAAAAAATTGCTCTAACTCTGACCGAATGAAATAGGCGGCACCGCCACCCACAATCACTTCAGCTTCAGAAGCAGGCAACCACTCCACCAGAAACTGGTTGACTCGCTCCAGGTAAAACTCACGGGCATAGATGCAGGCTTGAGTCAAATTGAGGGCTTCCTGCCGACCGGGAATCTGAAATGTTTCATGCTCCTGAAGAATTGCTTCGAGCAAAGCTGGGTCATCAGGAGCGACACCGGGCAGTTCGGTGGCACATTGCTTCAGGTATTCCACGAATCCGGGGCCTTGGGAAGTGCTGTTAGTTTCCTGGGGAGTACTGCCCTTCTCAAAGGTGAGGATGGAGAGATTGCGGTGGCCGAACATGAGGACGACGACGGTGCGATCGCGAATACTGACACCTGACTTAGCCAACTGCAATCCCTTGGCCAGGTAAAGTCCAGATCCTTCTGGCTGCATCTCGATTCGCTTTAGCTGCCCAGAGAGGACTTTGCCGCGAAAGCTGAATTCTGAAATGGCTCCCTGAAGCTGGGCTTTGAGTTCTTTCCGGTCTTGCCAGTACTCTTCCAACGGCAGCAGCAAACCAAGTTGAACGTTGAACTCACCCCCCGAGTTTTCGGAATTCTGTTCAGTGAATGTCTTGTCGGCAATAACGCCTAATGTCGCCAGGATTTTGTAGACAGCGCGATCGCGTTTGGGAAGTGCTAATCCAGAGTCACCTTTTTGAGCGATCGCTAAGGCCCCAACTGCGTAGGTGCCGTTACCCACCGTGATGTAAGCACTATCTTCCGGTTCCTGGCTCGTGAGTCCGCCTAACGTGAGGCGATCAAGTCGAGTGGGATTGAGCCGAGCCACTTGCGGAGCCAAGTGCAGCAGTTCAGGTTTGTGATGCCAATAAAAACACTTGGTTGCCGAGCTACCCATATCGATGTAGGTCTGAATTTTTGCAGTCATAAATAGAAGCCAATAACGACTTGTCATCAACAACATGAAGGCATTTAGAGAGCCTCGTTATTGCTAAATGACACTCTCATTTTGACGAGCCGTTTTAGTTCACGATTTAATCACGGTTGGATTGTGATTTCTAGTAAATTCAATCAATGACATGATGCAGATTCCCAAGATAATTCAGTGTTTAAGCACAACTTGATCACGACTTAAACACGACTAAAAATATTTAGAAGCCATAATCGAAATAAATTGAGCCATTATTCATGGCTTGAACACGACTCATTCACGACTTAAGAACGACTTGACGAAAGTTTCTGATTTCATCCTGCTGAATTCCTCACTAATGTGATTTTCAAGAACTAATTTCACAGTCTTTCTATTGCTTAAAAGTCGGCTCTCTACCTGAGCTAAAACTGGAGACATTAGCTCACGGTTCTTGGCAGAAAATCCCTGGAAGAGAGTCGAAGGCAACTGAATATTGGGGGCTACGCCACTCCACTGCGTTGCGTTGCTCCGCTTCCACACACCACGCCCAGCCCTGGGCCAGGGGATTCTGGAAACCCCGCTCAATAAGGAATGCAGTCGTGGTTGGAAATCACAGGTCATGTACAGAATTCACGGAAAGACTGATGGGTAAAGGATTTAGCGTATCGCTGCCCCTGGAAGAAGCCGCAGCGGTCGAAAAAGAGGCCAATCGGCTGGGGCTCCCCGCTGCCAGCATCATTCGGTTGATGATGCGTGAGGGTCAGCAACGCCACGAACTAGAGCACCAGATGGATGACCTGAAGGCCCGCATTGAACGATTGCAGGTGCAGTTTCAAGGACTGCAGATTTTGCTGGAGACGATCGCCCTGGAGCAGGCCAATGCCCGAGGACCGCAAGCGCTGGAAAACCGGAAGGCACTGATCCAGGAAATTCGCAAACGCCAGGACCGTGTCGGCAGTTAGGAGGTAGGCCATGCTTAGCCTGACAGTCATCAGCCCCAACCAGGGGGAGACCTACTACACCGCTGAAAACTACTACTCCAATGAGGAGAATCAGGCTAACTCAGCTTGGTCGGGGAAAGGGGCCAGATCGCTGGGGTTATCCGGGCCGGTGCAGGGCGAAGCCTTTAAGAACCTGCTCAAAGGCAACAGTCCCCAGGGCGACAAGACCCTGTCGGGACGGAAAATCAATCCCGAAAAGCATCGGGCAGGCATTGACCTGACCTTTAGTGCGCCGAAGAGCCTTAGTCTGGCAGCCTTGGTCGGGGACAACGAAGCATTGGAGCAGGCCCATCGCACAGCGGTGACTCGAACCCTGGCAGTCATCGAGGAGCGGTATGCCCAAACGCGGGTGCGAACGGAGGAGGGCAGAAAAGCGATCGCTACCGGCAATCTCATTGTGGCCCAGTTTCACCACGACACCTCTCGCGAGAAAGACCCGCAATTGCATACTCACTGTGTCGTCATCAATGCCACGCAACTGAAAGACGGACGCTGGCAGTCTCTCCACAATGACGTTTTGTTCAAGCAGCAGAAACTGCTGGGGATGATTTACCAGAACGAACTGGCGGTGGAAGTGCAGCGGCTAGGGTATGCCATTTATCCCAGAGCTAACGGTCAGTTTGAACTGCAGGGGTATCGACCGGCAGACCTGCAAACCTTTTCCAAACGGCGGGAGCAGATTCTGGCAGCGGTGCGCGAGCAGGCTACCGCTCAGGAGCGGGAGTTGGCCACCCTGATGACGCGGGCACCGAAGGGTAAGGAAATTCCTCGGGAGGAACTGCGGGCTTACTGGCAAGCCCAAACCCAGGTGTTGCATCTGGAGCATCCGCAGCCTCAGGTTCTGTGCTGGAAGAGTGATGCGAAAAAGGGGATGCGGGCCGGGCTGAATCATTGCTCGGAGCGAGAGGCGGTGTTCAGGCGGGAGCAGGTGGAACGCTTTGCCCTGGAGAATCATCTGGGGCAGCAGTTCTTCGAGCACTTGCAGCAGACCCTTGATGCCGATCCGGAGGTGATTCATACCTACGATCAGCGGTTGACGACGCAGACAGCAGTGCTGAGAGAGTTGGAGACGATTCGGACGGTGCTGGAGGGCCGGGGGCAGGTGGGGGCGATCGCATCTGAAGATTGGGTCGCGTCAACGCTGGAGAATCAGGAGCTAACCCAAGGCCAGTACGAGGGAATTTTGCTGGCAACGACCACCCGCGATCGTATCATTGCCTGGCAGGGGGTTGCAGGAGCCGGGAAAAGCTTTGCCCTGAATCAGTTCCGCCGGATTGCGGAGGCTCAGGGGTACACCGTTCGAGGCTTTGCCCCCAGTGCGGAGGCGGCGAAGTCGTTGGGGGACTCGGCCCAGATTCAGCAGACGGAGACGGTGGCGGCGTTGCTCTGTGCTCAGCCCCAGGAGACACCTTCTCCATTTCCTTCAATTTGGGTGGTGGATGAGGCCGGATTGTTGAGTGCTAAGGATGCCCTGGCGTTGTTGACCCAGGCCCAGGAGCAACAGGCGCGAGTGATTTTGATGGGAGACACGCGGCAGTTGTCGGCGGTGGAGGCGGGGAATCCATTCAAGAGCTTGCAGCAGGCAGAGATGGCGACGGCTTATCTGAACCAGTCCTTACGGCAGAAGCATCAGCAGATCAAGGTCGGGGTGGACCTGATTGCAGAAGGCAAGATTGCGGAAGGGATTCATCACCTGAAGCCGTACATTCATCAGGTTGGCAGTGAGGAGGCCAGGGTGCAGGCGATCGCCCGTGACTATCTGGCGCTGACGCCGGAGGAGCGACAGAAAACCCTACTACTGGCCGAGACGAATCGGGAAAGGCTAGCGATCACTCAAGCGATTCGGTCTGGGCTGAAGTCAGAGGGGCAGTTGGGCCAGAGCATTCTGATGCAGCGGCTCAAGGCCAGAAATTTGACCTCGGTGCAGATGGCCTATGCCCACCACTTCCAGATCGGGGATGTGCTGATTCCCCAGGCCAGCTACAAGCAACTGGGTTTAGAAAAGGGGCAGCATTACCAGGTGCTGGCGACAGATAGTCACAGCAATGGGTTGATGCTGCGGGGGCAATCCGGGACAGCGTTACGGATAGATCCAGCTCAGATTAAGCGGAAATCGATTTATGAGGTGGAAGAGATGGAGATTGCGGTGGGCGATCGTCTGCGGTGGACGAAGAACCAGGCCACGCTGTGCCGCCGCAATGGGCAGGAGCTTGAGGTCTGTGCGATCGAGGATGGGCAGATTTTGATTCGCTATGGCACTGGGAAAACGGAGAGCTTGAGCAGTTCGGAGTTGGCCCATCTGGACTATGCCTTGGTTAGTACGACCTATGGAGCTCAAGGCAAATCGGCGGAGCGAGTGATTGGGGCTCTTGACCGATATCTGGTGCAGGAGAGCTTTTATGTGACGGTGAGTCGAGTCAAGCATGATCTGAAGCTTTATGCCTCAGAGGATCTGGATGTTTTGGTGGAGCGGGCTATTAAATCTAGGGTTAAGGAAAATCCAAGTGATGCTGGATTGAGCCTCTTTAGGCCAGAGGGCACCCGTTTACAACATCTAGAACATCTAGATAATGATAGGGCTTTGGATGTTCTCTCCGATCAAACCAGCCTTATGTCCACAGGAATCTACTCTAAAGTTGCCAAGGCAAGTCAGAATAATTTGGAGCGATAAAAGTATTTGCTTTTTAACGCACAAAAAGAACTATGACGGAACTGGGTGGCTGATTACAAATCAGCAGAGTAGATTTTGAAAGCCTTTCACGAAGAGGATTTGCGACTCCCTGAAGAATGATGAACTGAACTTTGTACTTAAACCGCGCGCAGTTTTGCTTGGGTTTGCGCAGAAATGAAATTGGATGAGTAGAACCCAGCGGGTCGAACCAGACATACGCTCGACTTATACAACTTTTCCACAATCAACTACTTGCTAAAAGGTGCTCCACTGAATGCGTGCTCGATCATTTAACAGAGCGTTTGACGGCGTTGTTGCATAAATAGGGGTTACGGAGCGGAATGGACTAAGGTTTGAGTACCACCAAAAACCGCAACTCCATGAGCTACCGCATCCGTAACTGGTCTGAGTATAACGCTGGTTTGAAGCAGCGAGGCAGCGTCACGTTCTGGCTGGATGAAGCCGCGATTGAGGGTTGGCAGGAACCGGCCAAAAGCAGTCGGCGAGGGGCTTTGCGCACCTATAGCGATATTGCAATTGCGACCTTTGAGACGCTCAAAAGTATCTATGGCTTAGCGGGCCGCCAAACGGAAGGATTTGTGGGTTCGCTGTTGGAGTTGATGGATGTGGATTTGCCGGTGCCGGAGCACAGCACCGTCTCGCGCCGCAAGCGTCACCTATCAGTGACGTTACCGGTCGTACCATCATCGAGGTCAGTGCATCTGGTGGTCGATTCGACTGGCGTCAAAGTGTATGGCGAAGGGGAATGGAAAACGCGTCAACATGGCGTGAGCAAGCGGCGCACTTGGCGCAAACTGCATTTGAGCGTTGATGAAGCCACGGGCGAAATTCTGGGGGCGGTAGTCACGACGAATGGGGTCCATGATAGTGCCGTGTTTGCCGACCTTCTGGAGGCCACCGATGCCGACATTGAGCAGGTTTCAGCTGATGGAGCCTACGACAAGCGGCGCTGTTATGATGCCATCCAAGCGCGGGAGAAACCCGTTAAGGTGGCCATTCCGCCGCAAAAAAATGCCAAAATTTGGCAGCACGGCAACTCGAAAGCACCCCCTCATCCCCGCGATGAGAATCTCCGCGCCATTCGCAGGCAGGGCCGCAAAAGCTGGAAACGACAAGCCCACTATCATCGACGCTCACTCGCTGAAACCACCATGTTTCGCTTCAAAACGATGTTTGGAGGCCAGGTGCGTTCACGCACCTTTGATAATCAAGCCACAGAATTGCTGCTGCAATGTGCGGCCTTGAATCGGATGATTCAGATTGCTAAGCCTGATACTGTTTGGGTCGATGACTAACCGCGATAGATTTAAGAGGGGAACTCTGGCTATTTTGCATTCATGCAACAACACCGCGTTTGACTCATAAGCCTGGAACGTCTTCATTACTTAAATTAGCAACGCTACAGCGAAACGATGCCAGATGCTCTCTATACTCTGGATAATGCCGATAATGGTGTCATTGTAAACGCCTCCGGAGTATTAAAAACTCCGGGGGCGCCAGTTTGATTCTGTTGCTATGCCCTGAGCCGTTTAGCTCATGGTGGCAGCGCTACGGCTGTAACTTGAGAAGTTGTGAGGTATTTTTCCTTGAATGTGACTTTCATAACGACCGGCATTGCCATCGGATAGGCCGACTTCAGTGGCTAGCCGCATCATCATGCCTTGTTCGCGGCGGCGCATCTGTTGATGACGACGCATGAACAAATTTCGTGACAAAGCGACAACCGGATTGCTGGTCTTAAAGATCGCGGTTAACTCTTGGCTATTGTCTTGATGGGAAAGTTTCATTTCATTGCCTCTATGCAGCGAATCAGTGGTTTGAGGCGCGTTCCTTCAGGGGTGTCCCTTACTTCCGTCTTTTTGCGGCCCATGTCGTCACAGTGTGAGAGGCAAAAAGCGAACGTTTGTTTTTGTATCAACAGTTACATTGTAGCGGCAATCTAACGTTTCGACAGGGCGGGAGATCGCCGACCAGGGTTCCCCTTGCCGAAACAGCTTTGAGGGCTAGTGAGATGGCATCCGTAAAAACGCCATACTGAATGAGTAATCTAAGCTTAAGGGGGCAAAATCCTGATCTCACAATTGCTCAACTGCTCGGATGGAGGTTGTGGATGCCACCGTTAATGCTCCAACGCCAAGTTGAGGTTGATGTGGCCTGTTCGGTAGAGCAAGTTTACGACCTGTGGAGCAACCTGAAAAACGTCCCCCGTTGGATGCCGTTGGTCAAAAGTGTGAAACCGCTACCGGGTCAGCCTGATCTCTGGTGCTGGCAGTTTGGGTTGCGGTTTCCCCTGATCGTCGAATGGGTATCTCGCATTGAGCAGCGCATTCCAGGACGACTCATCGCCTGGAAGTCCGTTTCGGGACTTCGCAATCAGGGCAAGGCTGAATTTTTTTCCAGCGATCGCGGCTGTCTTCTGCGCCTCACCCTCGCATTTGCTTTGCCGGGGGGCATTGTCGGCAAGGGATTAGAGAAGATGGGTATCGATCGCTGGCTAGAGGAAAACCTCGTTGATAGCCTCAACCGGTTTCAAACCCAGATTGAAGCGGAAGTCCGACGTCAAGCCGACGATCACTCAAGCCGCCAGTTCCCCCCAGCCATTCACAGCGAGAATGTATGCGATTAACCGCCGGGTGCCAACTGAATTTTGAAGCGCAAGCGCCTGCGCCACTGATCCTGATGCTGCGGCCTCAGAGCGGGGCGAGCCAAAGGATACTTGCAGACCAATGGCAGATTGAACCCGAATTGCCGACGATCGAATATGTCGATCTCTACGGCAATGCCTGCGATCGCCTACTGATACCTCCAGGAAAGTTTCAGATCACCTCTAAGGTCACCGCCGACACCGCTGACACGATCGACGTCAATTCAAACGCCGCCTTTATGCCTGTCCAGTTCTTACCGGACACTGTGCTGCACTTTCTCCTGCCGAGTCGGTATTGCCAATCCGATTTACTGGGCGAACTGGCCCGTGAAATTGTGGCGGATATTGCCTCTGGCTATGACCAGGTCGAAGCCATTCGCCGCTGGATTCATGAGCATATCGACTATCAGTACGATACGAGCGATGCCTCGACCTCCGCGATCGACACGGCGCAAACCCGTCAGGGCGTCTGCCGCGATTTTGTCCACTTGGGCATGGCCCTTTGCCGTAGTCTGACGATTCCTGCCCGCATGGTGGTGGGCTACCTTTACCAGCTCGACCCGATGGATCTCCACGCCTGGTTTGAAGCGTTTGTGGGCGATCGCTGGTATACCTTTGACGCCACCCAGTCAGAACCGCGAGGCAATCGAATTTCGATCGCCTATGGCCGCGATGCCGCCGATGTCGCCCTCGCCAATCAATTCGGTCTGTTAACCCTGACTGACCTGCAAGCTTGGGTGCGGCAAGGCAACCCGTAGGCGATCGGCAGCCGTGACACCCCTCAAACGAGAGACAAAACGATGCCATTAAGACCAATGACCACTACCTTGAAGCACCATAGAACACCCAAATAATTACCCCTAAAACTTTAAATTAATTCCATGAATCTCAACGTTAATGGATATTCTTAGGCGTTAATCTCAACGCATCTATTTTTGTTGATAGAAACAGCACCTCAGCCCATCTAAAGCATCATCAAATTTTTATGGCACCGACAAAGGAGTATAATAGAAAGGTAAAATCTCAAAGCCAGATGAATTAGTAACTCAAAAATCATATTTGAGTAACCTGTCATATTTTGTCTGAGCTTTCAAATAAGGTATTTTGTGGTTAACACTCCTTCTAACTTCGACATGGCTGTTGCAGCTTATCAAGAGCGTTGCAGTAACGATTCCATTATTTTCCAGCAGCCTGCTGAGAGTATTCAGGACAGATCAATAACATTATTTATTGCGTACTAGTCCCATCGGATATGTCACCAGATTTGATGTCCGCCGCCATCGGCTTTTGATCTAGGCCAGGAATACCGATGGTTGCATCATTGAGAGTTACCAAGGTGCGGGAGGAAAATTTGCTTGTCAGGTAGCGTTGGCGATCCTGGAACATATATTTTCTATTTCGTCTGCACCTGTTGGTGAATCGCTCTCAATATTTCTCTCAATATTTTGTGAATTTTACCTGGATTTTTGAAATGATGAACGCCAAACTCATGAACACCAAAGAGCTATTGAGCCGATACGCTGCTGGTCAAAGAGATTTCCAAAATCTCAATTTAGTTGCTGCAAATTTCCGAAATGTTAATCTGAGTGGAGCTAATCTCAGCGGTTCCAACTTGACCAAAGCTAATCTTACACGCACCAATTTGAGTTATGCCAATCTAACTGGCACAGTGCTCAAAGGAGCTGTGTTGCTCGACACCAACTTGCATTGTGCGAATTTGTCTCAAGTTGATCTGGCAGAAGTTGATGCGAGTAAAACAAATCTTCGGAAAGCCTCTTCAACTCAAGCCGTTAACTAGCCCCAAACAGACTCTAGAGCGGGTTGAGGATATAGTCATCTCCTCAGCTGCTAATAGCTAAGCTAGAGTACAAATCAACCTAAAAACCAACGGATGAAACTTTCATCGGTTGGTTTTTTGTCAGTATTAAATTTGTTGAGCCGAGTATAAGCCAGATTGCAAACGAGCCGAAAGCACCAGCAATTTCAGCCTATTGGCTTATTGGTGAATGTCACCATCAGGCATTTTTGTACCCTTTAAATTGGCAAAGCTGAAGTTAGCCCCTTCTATGTTTGCCCAGCTTAGATCAGCGCCTCGTAAATCAGCCCAGCGTAAATCGGACTGACTCAAGTCGGCCCAGCGCAAATTGGCATGACGCAGCTTGGCCCTTGATAAATCGATACCTGTCAAATTGATACAAGACAGGTTGGCAGAGCTGAGATCTACATTATTAAACTCTCGCTGGCCGGTAGCGTACAACATCTGGAATTCAGCACTGCTCAAGCGCTTGATATCGGAGTGACTCATAGCATGAATTGATAGAACGAATGACCATAAACATTTTCCTCAAACCCTTAGTTCTCCAAAATTGTTTTGCCGGAAATCAGGCATAGAAATACAGCAATGGCTACATCGCCAGCGTAAGCTACCTGAAGCAATATGCCGAAGTAAGCTGGAATGACCACAGGGACAAGCTTGTAAATCTGACATAAATTAACCGATGGAATTTTTGGCTTCTAGCGATCGTGATAACTCGTGCGGCAAGGGAAAAACAGGCTTTGCCAAGAAGATGCTTGAATTTATGGTGGTGGAAGTTGGCATTTAATTGAAAATGTCAAAGATTAGAATCCGGTAGGCATGGCTCAGGCACATGCCTACCAGAAGACGGATAACGATGACGGCTAAAACTCAGAATTTGGCTAACTACTTAGCGGCAGGACCATCATGCCGTTTCGGATCTTTTTTCTCCTTCTTGTTTTTCTGAGAAGGCTTTTTAGATTCTCGACTATTTCTTTTTTTGTCGCCCATGCTTAGACCTGGCAAAAGGTTTACTTGATTGGAACTTTAGAGAATTGAAGAGTTTACTCTTTGGAAACTCGCTCTCAGTCTCTATGACTCAACTATGAAATACTTTCAGAAGCTTCAAGGGATTCAATTTTAGAATAAAAGCGCACTCTTTGCTGAGAGAAAAGCATATAAACAATTCCTCACAGACATCCCAAGATTAGGTTTCTTAGTCAACAATCGTGCCTGCTAGCTGCGTTATTACTCCGTCGTGATCTGATGCAGCTACTTCCAAAGTATGGCATCAAGGAGTTTTGAACAACCTTATCTTCTATCGCTTAAAGCTAAAGTGAAATATCTAGAATATTAGTGCTATGTATCGCTTTACAAGAAAAGGTTAGATTGCTTGAAAACTGTATTGGTTACAATTCTAACGCAGTAAAATTATCAGTGTCAGTGGCGTGTGATACGTTCACTATTCTTGAGGTGATGTCAGTCTTTTCATTAGAAAATATTCTAGCTAATGTAAAGAAACTTCAAGCCAGAGAATCGGCTTGCTTCAGCCGTGATCAAGCCTGATAGGTAGGTTTAAGTTTGAAGTATTTACCTCATCAAGCGTTTCTACTGTTATCATTGTTGTTATGAGACTTACTTTCTTTCGGTTGAAAATTGTTTGGCAAACAGATTCTCTGAATATAAATCTCTTCATCCTTCAATTTCGGAGAATCATTCATGTCTATTTACGTCGGCAACTTATCTTACGATGTCACGTCAGACGCGCTCTCGCAGGCGTTTGGCAAGTATGGCACTGTCACCAATGTACACTTGCCTACTGACCGCGAAACTGGCCGAATGCGTGGATTTGCTTTTGTTGAGATGCAGGCAGACACAGAGGAAAGCACTGCTATCGAAGCCTTAGATGGTGCCGAGTGGATGGGGCGTACGCTCAAAGTGAACAAAGCTAAGCCCCGCAGATAAAGGCTTGCGAGAGGAGGCTTTGGCAGTTGAGCCGTATCGTGCGCTGCTTCAGCAGCGTTTCTCCTATTGCATGGTCTGCGTTAGTCAGGCGATCTGACAAGTAACCGTTCGGCCATACTCGTCAGGCATCTGAATTTTGCTGAAACAAAACAGCCAGTACTTTTTGGCTAATTTTAGAAGGGACTTAGATGACCCAAGTCACTCCGGGGGAAAATGAGCATATTGAGTCTATCCTTCGTCGTTTTAAGCGCAAAGTTTCCAGTGCTGGGATTTTCTCCGATATAAAAAAGAATCGCTTTTTTGAAACTCCTGGCGAGAAACGTAAGCGTAAAGAAATTGCAAAGCATAGGCAAAGAAAAAGGAAATTTCGCCGCTAATTCTATGCCACAATATGATACCTCGGACTCGATACGTTCTTATCTGAAATCGATTGGTCGAGTGCCTCTATTAAGCCATGAGGAAGAAATTGCCTATAGCAAACAGGTAAATGCCATGATGCAGTTACTCAAGCTTAAAGGGCACTTAGTAGAAGAACTCGGATATGAACCTTCTTTCAATGATTGGGCTAGTGCAGCAGAGGTTGACATTTCGGAGTTAAAAAGGGTTCTGTTTGTTGGCAACTGCGCGAAACGAAAGATGATTGAGGCAAACTTGCGGTTAGTCGTTTCTATTGCCAAGAAATATACTCAACATGGTCTTGATTTTCTTGATTTAATTCAAGAAGGGAATATTGGCTTAAATCGGGGCGTTGAAAAATTCGATCCAACAAAAGGATATCGACTGAGTACCTATATTTATTGGTGGATTCGCCAAGCCATTACCCGGGCGATCGCTATGCAGAGTCGCGTGATCCGCCTTCCTATTCACATTACAGAAATCATCAACAAAATCAAGAAGTCACAGCGCAATTTATCTCAGCAACTAGGGCGTGTAGCTTCCATTGAAGAAATCGCTGAGCATTTAGACCTCACACCCGAGCGCGTGCGGGAATGCCTAAATCATAATCGCCAAACGCTCTCCTTAGAAATTCGCCTGGGCGAAAATAGCGATACAGAACTAGCAGAATTACTGCAATCTGAAGCCGAGTTGCCCGAAGAGTTTGTGACTCAACGTTCACTGCGCTCAGAAATGGAGCAGTTAATGGATGACCTGACACCTCGCCAGCGAGAAGTCCTCATGCTCAGATTTGGCTTCCAGAATGATAGGCCGTTGTCTTTAGCTGAAATTGGTGAACTGCTGAATTTAAGTCGTGAAAGAATCCGGCAATTGGAGCAACAGGCCGTGCTGAAATTAAAGCGACACCGTACGCAACTAAGGGAATATTTGGGACTGGGATAATCTCTGCTTTGTTCAAGTGTTGAAGGGTTTTCAAAGGTGAGCCGAGTGACAACCAAGGGAACAATTTCGCTTTACATAGGTGAGGCGATCGCGGTTTTGGAACTCGGTCGTTTAATGTGATGGGTAAGCCCTAGCTGTTCTAAGTCCAGAATCGACCACCAGGTCATAATCCAGCGCTTTCATAAACGCCTTGGCGATAATGAGATACTCCTCAGAAATATTGGCGAGATAGGCGTTTTTGGGTAGTCCCCTATGGATCGCATCTCCCCCATTGATTTTCGGTTTATTTGAGACCCTCTAAGGCTGAGCGAAATCTCAGCCTGGAAAACATAAAATTTTATAAATAACAGGATTGATGTTTATTTACTATAATAAATGCATTGATAGCGACGGCGCTACACGTTGCTAGAACAGTTTTAATGCAAATGCTAAGAGAAGCGCATTGTGGGCGACCTTTTCTGTAGAAGGCTTCCCGCACGATCTAGCCGTGATTGCTCTCTGAGAAATAATCGCTTTCCGCTCAATGGGAATTGGCAATGCCAATCTTGAAAGGATTGCATACTCAGCTTCATATCAACTCATCCACACCTTTGCCCTTAAGGAGAAAGCCCATGTTAGCCCTGACTAACTTCCCCCTGACAACCCTTAACAAGCTCATTCCAGAGGTCGCTTCCCCTGTTCATATCCAGTTTGATGACGGCATGAGAACTCGTCATACCTGTCCTTGCTGTTCCTCCATTCTGCTAAGGCATATCAGTCGCAGCCGGGTGTACTGGCGCTGTAGTCATTGCCGCGCCCCGATGTCAGCTTGGCGGCAGTCTGAGTAAACCTAGCGAGAGGAATTGTGCAGCCCACGCTGCCCGAATCGGTCAGCTACAGGTCGGTCACCAATTTCAAGATCGGCCAAACCCTGCTCGATCTAGAGTTTGAGCGTTCTCAAGAAGCCACCGCCTGCCGGGTGGTGCGCAAGCGGGGCAACCTGCGGGTGGTCATCGAAGCATGAGCCCCGGAATCAGTCATCGGGGCCGCTTATCCAGCCCCGATGAAAAGCCTTTACCATGACAAGTAATCGTAAAGACCACATTTTTCCAGCAGTCTCTTTTCGTTAAATCCTGATTTTAATATGAGCATTTTTTGTGATGGCCAAGCGATCGCTCCAGGCCTCGTCGGTGGGTATTCAACAGGTTAAGCGGACCTTTGCCCTCAAAGGGTGGACCCAAGACAATTTGGCAGCAGAGGTGAATCTCAAAACCCGTCAGCCGATCTGGCGCTTGTTTACTGGGCAGCCGGTTGATCGGCAAGTATTCATAGACGTTTGCCAGGTTCTAAATTTAGACTGGCGCGAGATTGCTGACAATCCGCCCGCCGAATTCCCTGACCCTGGGGAGTCTTTAGAAACTGGAGCATCAGATATCGATACGTTAGTGGCCCAGGTGCGATCGCAGCGCCGAGACATGCTGCAACAGCGGTGCGGCATTTTGCAGCTCCTGGATGTGCATCACCCGATCAACCTGGATGACATCTATGTTGATGTCAACATTTTGGAGGAAGTTGCCAGCCAGCAGTGGAGCGATCTCAGCACCCTCAATAATCTGGATCTCACTGATTTTGATCGGGTGGCGTTGGGGCCAGTAGAGCGATCGCAAATCCCTGGTATGCAGGCGGTTGAAATCTACACCAAGCTGCGGGTATTGGGTAAGCCAGGGGTGGGCAAAACCACGTTTTTGCAACATCTGGCAGTGCAGTGCAATCAAGGTGAGTTTGCCGCTGATCAGGTGCCCATCTTCATTGCTCTGCGAGAGTTTGCAGCAACGGCCAGACGCCAGGGAAACTTTAGCCTCTTTGACTATCTTCAACAGACCTTTCTGACGTCGGGCACTGCCGATCCCTTGACGCTAGAAACCCTGTTGCAGGCAGGGCGGGTGCTATTACTGATGGATGGCATGGATGAAGTGCCGAACTCAGATATGACCCTAGTCATTAATGAAATTCGTCGTTTCTCAGACCAGTATTACCGCAATCAGTTTGTCGCCTCCTGTCGCACCGCCGCCCAGAAACTCTGCCTACGGGGCTTTACCGATGTGGAAATTGCCCCCTTTACCCCGGCTCAAATCACGACCTTTGCCCAAAAGTGGTTTGCCACCCTCAGTAAAGCCGGCACGCTGCCAGGACCGGCGAAAGCCGCTCAGTTTATGCAAAAGCTCGACTTGCCAGAAAACTGGCAATTTCGTCAGCTAGTGGTCACTCCGTTGTTTCTGCATCTGGCCTGCTGGATGTTTCAGGGGGATGAAAAATTTCCGGATAAGCGCACGGCATTTTATAAACAGGGGTTAGACCTCCTGTTGGGTAAATGGGATGAAACCAAAGGAGTAGAACGCGATACGGTCTATCGAGGCTTCTTATTGCCCCAAAAAATGAGGCTGCTGAGTCAGTTGGCGGCAGCGACCTTTGAACAAGGGCAATACTTCTTTGAGCAACGCACGATTGAGCAATATATCGAAGACTATCTGCAGAATTTACCCGGCGCCACGCTAGAGCCCGAAGACCTTCAGCTCGAAAGCGAAGCCATGCTCAAAGCCATCGAGGCTCAGCATGGATTGCTGATTGAACGGGCACGGGGCATTTTTTCGTTCTCTTACCTGGCGTTTCAGGAATACCTGACTGCCCGCAAGATTGTCGCCACCCATAACCTGCGGGCCTTAGAGCAAGCGCTCGGGGGGTTGGTTGGCCATATTACTGACCCCCACTGGCACGAGGTCTTTTTGTTGACGGCGGCCATGTTACGGAGTGCCGACTCGCTGGTGCAGCTGATGAAGCAAGAGATTGACGCCCTGGTGGCCCAAGATCCTCACCTGCAAGACTTTTTGCAGTGGGCCAGCCAAAAATCTCGGACCATCCCCCAGGGAACTAAACTCGCCACGACCCGAGCGTTTTATCTGGCCCTCGCCCAAGACCGACCCGCTGCGCCTAACTTCGCCTTGGCTAGCACCCTCGATCAGGGCATCCTGTTGGATGCGGCGTTAGAAAATTTGCTGACCGAGTTTGCCCGCGATCGCAGCCAGGATTTTGCCTATGCCCATGCCTGCAGCGAGGCAATTGGGAACATTCTGACAATGGTTTTAGATGCCGGGTTCTATAAATCGCTACAGCAGCTTAAAGACGAACTGCCCGTACCCAATCAAACCCAGGAGCACCGCCAAGCCTGGTGGCAGGCGAACTATCGACGGTGGGTCGAACAGTTGCAAGCCGCGATCGCCCACTACCGTAATATTCATCATCCCTGGCAGTTTACCCCAGAGCAGCAGCAGGTCTTAAAGCGCTACTACGATGCGAATCAACTGCTGGTGGATTGCTTGAACAGCAATTGTGAAGTGACGACAGCCATTCGAGAGGAAATCGAGGCGACCTTGCTGTTGCCTCAACAAGCTTTAGAAGACCGTGAGTGGCAACAAAATTGATGTAAATCACCTGCGCTTCTCTGTAAAACGTACCGTTTGAGCTTGAGATCAAACTTTAAGTCAATCATGACTCGGTCGGGCAATTTTATAAGGCCGGTCATTAATGTCGACGAGACTTGAGCCATTCAAGTTTTGTATCGTAATCCACCAATTCAATCAGGAAATAGAACATCCACCCTTGACCATCAAGTTAGAGACGGAGCGATCGCCTCGATTCCAGTTTGTGTTTAGCTCACCATTGAAGTAAGGGGACAACCATGGGTTTAGAAGATAAAGCCAAAGCTAAGGCAAAAGATATCGAAGGTAAAGTTCAAGAAGCCGCTGGTGATTTGACTGGCAATCAGGAAGCCCAAGTCAAAGGAAAAGCCAAGCAGGCAGAGGCCAAAGCCCGCCAAAAAGCAGAAGAAGTGAAGAACGACGTGAAAGAGACCATTGACTAATCGATTTTAGGGCGGGGATAGCAGGTATGGAGACCGCATCTGTTGTCTCTATGCCTGACCACAACGCTTTGAGAGATTGTCCGCAACTTTGTGTGCGTAAAACAATTAGCTCCTGTCAAATCGATGAGATTCCCTTTTGAACACTTTCAAGATGAAACCCTTCATAAAACCACTTCAACAACTTCGGCGCTTTACGCTATCCCTGAGTCTGATGGTTGTACTGACCATGATTACAGTATTCGGATTGGGAACCACAGACAGTTGGGCCGCATCCCTATCGCCTGCCACCACCACGGCTTCTCAGAGCCAAGTTGTCGCTTTGTTTGGCTGGGGCAAAGCCAAGGCCAAGGCCAAACAGGTGGAAGGCCAAGCCCAGGAAATGCTTGGCGATGCCACGGATGATCCAAAAGACCAGGTCATGGGCCAAGCCAAGCAGGCCGAAGGTCAGATCCGGGGGGCTGCCGCAGATGTGAAAGACCAGATGCAGCCTCAGGGTAGAGCTAAAGCCGTCACCAAAAATATTGAAGGCAAAGCTCAAGCGGCAGTCGGGGAGGCGACGGGTGACCTTGGTGATCAAGTGGCGGGCAACGCTAAACAATTGGAAAGTCAGGCCCGCAATGCCGTGGAAGATGTCAAAGACAGGGTCAACTAAGGAGGGCAAAGATTATGCCAAGGCTCAGTCGATTACCCATCAGGCGATCGCCAGTGCCCGCCAGGCTCAGGTGCTTGACCTGCTGCTGAACTCGGTTTACAGCGAAAAAACTCAACTTTCGTTAGATAATTTACAGGCACCTCAAGTGGGTAATGCCGCCCTGTAAGGCAAAGGTCAGGAATTGATACTAAGAGAGCATTCGTTCGAGTTTTATTGTCTAGCCTTTTTGGCTATCATCCTGTTCCGGTATTTTCTGGTCGCGGGCAGCACCTATTGGTTTTTTTATTCGCCGTTCAGTGCGTCTTTTATGAATCCCCAAGTGCCCCATCACCAGCCCTCCTGGCGGATCATTCGCCATGATATTAAGCTATCGGTGATCTCAGCCGGGGTGTTTGCGTTGGCTGCCTCAGGGGTGCTGACTAGTTATGGACAAGGACTCACCCGCCTATACAGCGACCCTCAACAATACGGACTGTGGTACCTAGGGGTGAGCTATGGGTTAGTGCTAGTGCTGCAAGACACTTACTTTTATTTCACCCATCGCTGGTTTCACCACCCTAAACTCTTTCGCTGGTTTCATCAGGGGCATCATCGATCGCGCTACCCCACCCCCTGGACATCCTTTGCGTTTGACCCGCTAGAGGCGATTGGGCAATCCCTGTTTCTGCTTGGCATTGTGTTTGTGGTGCCGTTGCATTTCGTTACCTTAATCGCTACCCTCACGACGATGACGGTGTGGGCCATACTGACCCACTTAGGGCTTGATCGTCTGCCCGCCCTATTTCCTCACCATTGGCTGGGGCAATGGTTGATTGGGCCAGCCCACCATTCGATTCATCACCTCAAATACACCGTGCATTACGGGCTTTATTTCACTTTCTGGGATCAACTCCTGGGTACTCAAGACGCTGGCTATCAGAAGGCCCTAGCTGATCGTCCGGGGGGCAAGGTTGCCCCTCCCAGGGGGCCCACCAGCGACAGACCCCGTCGGCAGAGCTGAAATTTGCTGCATGATGTTTTGGCGATCGCCCGGCTGATTCGTTTAGGGTGGCTAAACATGAGCGATCGGCTCTCTATTTGTGGCCATGACCGGACAGTAACCGAGGCAGCGACGCCCCGTAGCAGCGATCGCGCCACTCAGACGCGGCTGATCTTTGCCTATTGTGTGGTAATCAATCAATTCAAGCAGCAAGTAAAACCCCCTCCCTTCATAGTGAAGACAGAGAGAAGTTTGCGGCCCTCTGGTTTTCTGCATCAGACTCGCGACTCGATTTGCTGGCAGCTAAATCCACGGCGGTTAGCGATCAGTTTGGTCAGCTTACTCAACTATTTAGGGGTTTCCATCATGAGCATTATTCAACAGTCGATCGCCCGAGCCGATGGAGAGATGCGCTATCTCACCCCCGGCGAGATGGATCAGATTAAGGATTTTTTGAGGGGTGGCGATCGCCGCTTGCAATTAGTCAAAGCCCTGACAGAAAGTCGCGACGCGATCATCAAAAAAGCGGCCAGTGAATTGTTTTGGGGACAGCCTAATTTAGTGTCACCTGGGGGCAACGCCTTTGGCAAAGAAATGACCGCCACCTGCCTGCGGGATATGGATTATTACCTGCGTTTAGTCACGTATAGTGTGGCAACGGGCGATGCCACTCCCATTCAAGAAATTGGCGTGATCGGAGCCCGGCAAATGTATCAGTCGTTAGGCACACCGCTGAATGCCATGGCCGAGAGTGTGCGTCAAATGAAGGCGATCGCGATCTCCCTCGTATCGGCAAAAGATGCTGATGAAGTCGGCACTTACTTTGACTATTTGATCAATGCCCTGCAATAACGCATTCTCAAATCCAATCATCGTAATTTGCTGATCCAAGTTTGCATGCGATGTCGAGAGTCGAGAGTTGCCCAGAGTCGCACCCCGTCTACAAAATCATGGTGCCTGTCTATTTGATTAACGCTTTAAGACAAACGCATGGATTCGTTAGGTCGTTATCTTATCCTCCAGTTGGGTTGTTAACTTCTTCAGTCATCTTAATGCTTTGGATAATGAGTTTAGGACTCCTTTTATCCTTAGATAAAACTCAGCTAACGTCGGCATGGATTTTACCAGCTATTTTAGGCAGAACCTTTATTCAGACCGGATTATTTATCGTGGCCCATGACGCCATCCATGGCTCTGTGTCTCCGCGTAATCGATGCTTAAATCATGGGTTCGGGAGATTGGCCGCCATCCTCTACGCATTTCTCTCTTATCGGAAACTTGCGCTTAAACATTGGCAACATCATCAACATCCGGGTCAAGTCACTGATCCAGACTTTCATGATGGCATTCACCATAATATGTTTGCTTGGTATTTCAAATTCATGCAAGGGTACTTAGGTGGCAGACAGAGCGTTGATCTATTTTTGGGTATGGGTCTAGTCTTTGGGATTTTCTATTTTGGACTTCATGTCTCCATAGCAAATTTATTCTTATATTGGCTATGCCCAATCATCATCAGTTCTATTCAGCTTTTTCTCTTTGGCACTTATCTACCACATCAGTCAAATACAACTGTCAATTCTCACCATGCAGTCAGTAGTCACTTTCCTGTCATTTGGTCATTCTTAACCTGCTATCACTTTGGCTACCACTGGGAACACCATGAATACCCCAGGGTGCCTTGGTATCAGCTGCCATCCATGCGTCAAAGCTATCCATCGAGATAACTACCCAAAACGGACATTTTAGCAAGCTGCATTTTGGCGCTCTCATTGTTAGTGTGAGTTTCAATCTTTAACAGCAACAGCGCTATATTTATTTAGGCATAGCGACTGCTGTGTTAGTAGTTTCTCTAGTGCTAGTTTCAACTTTTGTAAGTTAAATAGCTGGGCTAATTCCAATCTTATGAGGTTGCTCATTCCAATTGCGTTGCTGCTCTTGCTGATCGCATGACATTTTCCATTTTGGAATGAGTTCAACCCAATAAATCGTGTTTGGTTGGCGCAGTTAAATATAAACTACAATGGAAATATAAGCAGCAATAACGCTACACATTGTGAGGCAGCCAAAATGGATTCCAGATTAGTCATTAAGCATTCAGGACGCAAGAGGAACTTCAAGTCTACGGAGCAGAGAAGGTTTGAGTTTACTCCAACAAAGACATCTGAAAAGTACAATCTGCTTGGCATCGTTAATCTCGTGCTTGAAAGTAAACAATTTGGAATGCCTGTGATGAAGCGCTCGGCTCAAGAAACAGCTTCTACTGGTTTTGACGCTCTTTCTTTGAAAGAAAAACAGGATATTCAAATCTGGGGCTTTACTTCTAGTGCTGAGATATTAAACGGGCGTCTGGCGATGATTGGCTTTGTGACTGCTCTACTGCTTGAGGCCTTTTCTGGCCAGGGCATCCTACACTTTTTTGGTTTAATTTAAGATAGACAATTTCACTTGATTTCAATGCCTAGGTTGCTCAATTCTTAGGGTTAGTCCAAATAACTTTAACTTTCACTGCCTGGAGAAATGTGCTGAATAGATGGAATTAATACAGTAATTCATAACCGGTAAAAACGGATGAATACGAACTAGAATAAAGATATCAACAGCGACGGCGCTACACGTTGCGAGGCTCCATTATGGATGCCCAAGAAATCCTCCGAAGATATGCCACTGGACAAAGAGACTTTAGGTCCCAAGATTTAAGAAATCTAGTTCTAACTCACGTCAACTTGAGCGGTGCTGACTTTACTAATTCAAAGTTCAGTGGATCAGACTTGAGTGACTCAAACCTGACTAGGGCCAATTTCAATTGGGCTGCCTTGAAAGGTGCAAACCTATCAGGCGCAAATATGGAGGGAGCCAAGATGCCTGATGGTCGGATGCACAACGACTTTTTGGAGTCAGCTAATTATTTCGGTATTTAGCTAATTTCCTGTTTGTAGCAAATTCAAAGGATAACTAGTATGACTAAAGAGAAAAAAGGCAACAGAGAAGCGAAGAAACCAAAATCGACTGCTAATGTTGCTAAGAAGCAAAAGAAGGATCCTAAAAGACATGATGGTGTTGTGTAGGTTGATTGGGTGACCAGCAACAGTTCAATGAAAGCTTGACTGTTTTTAGGGGACTGACGATCGCGGTGCCAATGACTCCTCCCCAGGCAACTTCTGACTGCGCAACCCTACAGCCCTAGAGTGCGGCTACAAAGCTTGGTTTCCATGCTGTAAGAGACCCAATCTCGCTCACTAACCCCTGAAGGCACCCGATTCTCGCTGTACTGAACCGATGCTCTAGGAACGCTATCGTGAGCCTCATGTAAACAGTGAGTTTCCTTTTAGTCTTCGGGTTTTTAATCTTCAGATCACAAACTTTGGAAAATAATGGATCAAACCGTAGAACTCACCTTAGAACAAGAGTTCATGCTCAAAGATTTTGCTTTTCAGGTACAAAAAATGTCTCTTGAGCAGGCCCGAGAATTCTTGATTGACCAACATCGAAACATGTTAATTCAGAAATTAATCTTCCAGAACTTGTTAAAGCATGAGTGGAATTTAGATCCCGATGTCGATCTAGCCATTAGTTAAGCTCATCCCTGGATTAAGAGATGGGTTGCCCCCTACTCGTTTCAAAGGTGAGCTTAATGCTCTTCAACTGTCGAACTGATCTGCACTTTATTCCCTATCTGGTATAACCGTGGCTAAACTTTTTCGATTCATTTCCCTGCCTGAAAAGATCCAGAACCAAGCTGATGTTGGGGCACTCAAAAATCGACTCGATTGGGGCGAACCGGCCCTGACGGTGATTGATGTTCGCGATCGCCATGCCTTTAATACCAGTCGCATTATGGGGGCGATCGCGATGCCCATGATGGAACTGATGAACCGGGTTCAAGCCAGCCTTAAATTGTCGCGGGATATTTATGTTTACGGCGAAACGGATGCACAAACGACTGAAGCGGCTGAACGATTGCGAAACGTCGGTTATCAGCACATTGCTGAACTCAAGGGCGGACTCACCGCTTGGAAAAAGGCTCAGTATCCCGTTGAAGGGGTTTCCACTTTTTTCGGTTAAGTCCTGAGTGATCTCCATGAATTGAGGCTCCCCCTGCTCGATCGTATGAGTAGTGGGAGTTTCCCTTTTTTGGAGTTGTTTGAAGCAGCTTGAATTTTGATGTCGTCGTTCATCAAATCAAACGCGAAATCAAACATGTTGTTGTCACGCTTTAAGAATATTGCGTTGGAAAAACAGCGAGGTGGTAAGGGGCTGTCCCAATCGGCTACTGGCAAGTCAAGCGATCGTCGGCAACCCCTGTCTATTCTCCACTCACATTTTATAAAGGTTTATATGGCGACGTTAACCAAAGGCACCCTCGTCACCATTATTGGCGAAGCGGTATTGCAGGAACGCCTGATTCATTTACTCAAACAACTCGGAGTCTCAGGTTTCACCTTGATTCCCACCAAAGGCGTCGGCAGTCATGGCAAGCGGATGGGCGATATCGCAGGCTACAACACCAACATTGAAATCAAAACCATCGTTAACGCCACCATTTCTGATCAGTTGTTAGAAGCCTTGAGGCCCTTTCAAGCCACCCACGCGCTGATTGCCTTTCGGCAAGATGTCGAAGGCTCATTTGATTAAGCGGCAGTGGATTCGATTTTCCACCGATAAGAGCCCCGACCAGCCCCCAATAATAGGCATACACCATGAGCCCCTGGTACCGTTTAGACGCTGCCAATGTTTTACAGCAGCTAGAGACCAGCCTCATCCAAGGGTTGAGTCCATCAGAAGTAACTCGTCGTTTGCGGCAATACGGCCTGAACGAACTCACCGAGCAACCAGGAGAAACGCTTTGGCAACTGTTGTGGAAGCAGTTAACCGCCGTCATGGTGGTGGTGCTCATTGTCGCGGCGCTGATTTCCCTAGCGCTACAGGACTACATTAACGCCACAGCCATTTTTGCCATTGTGGCCTTTAATGCCATTTTGGGCCTACGGCAAGAGTATCAGGCGGGACAGGCGATCGCCGCCCTCAAAAAGCTCGCCGTTGCCACTGTGAAAGTTCGTCGTGACAGTCGCATCCAGGAAATCTCCGCTCGGCAGTTAGTCCCTGGAGACATTGTCCTGCTGGAAACGGGCAATCTGGTAGCGGCTGACTATCGCCTGCTGGAAACGGCTAATCTGCGCATTCAGGAAGCTTCCCTCACAGGTGAGTCGGCCCCCACGGATAAACACAGTCAGTTCTTGAGACCAGCCGGGTTGACGGATGACGACTATCCCCTGGCCGAACCTGCCCTGGCCGATCGTCCCACCATGGCCTACATGGGCACCACCATTACCTATGGTCGGGGCGTGGGCGTCGTCACCGAAACGGGCAATCAAACTGAACTTGGGCAGATTGCCACGGCGATTCAAACCGTCAAACCCAAACCGACCCCCCTAGAGCAGCGACTCGATCAACTAGGGGTGCGGCTGGCCATCATTACCCTGGTGCTGGTGGCGGTCATCTTTGGGTTAGGGCTGCTGCGTGGGGAAGAGCTATCGCTGATGTTCTTGATTGCGGTCAGCCTCGCCGTGGCCGCCGTGCCCGAAGGCTTACCGGCTGTGGTCACGATTACTCTGGCCTTGGGAGCCAAACGAATGCTGAAACAGCACGGCCTGATTCGCAAGCTCCCGGCTGTGGAAACTTTAGGGTCGGTGGCGGTGATTTGTGCTGATAAGACGGGCACCCTCACCCAAAATCGGATGACGGCGACGTTTTTAGCGGTGGCGGGGCAGCGGGTTGATTTGACGAACCCCTTGAGGCGCGAGGCGATCGACACCTTTGATGATCTATCTCGTCTGCTGCAAGAGGAGCCGACCCTGGCGTGGCTGCTCACCGGGGCTGTCCTTTGCAACGATGCGATACTAGAGCCCCATCCCGACATTCCCCATCAGATACATACCGTGGGGGATCCCACAGAAGGGGCGCTGGTGATGACCGCCGCCCGCCTGGGGTTGGGCAAAGCCACCCTAGAGCAAGTTCTCCCTCGCGTGGCCGAGCAACCCTTTGAAGCTAATCGCAAACGGATGACCACAGTTCACCCCTTGCCAACTGAGTCGATGCCGTTGCCTGAAGCCCTGGCCATTCTCGTGTCTGAGGTTCACAGCTTAGGCGATGCGACCTGTATTGCCTTTACCAAAGGCAGTGTGGATAGCGTGCTGACGGTGTCTAGCCACGTCTGGGCCAAAGGAAAACCGCGCCCTCTCGATCAGGCTCTGCGACAAAAGATCCGGGCAGATAATGACCAGCTGGCCCAGGACAGCATGAGGGTTTTGGGCATTGGCTTTCGCCTGCTCGATGCGCAGATTGTGGATCGACAAGGCCACCTGGCGGCGGGAGCCGTGCTCGAAGAGCAGCTCACTTCCATCGGTCTGATAGGCATGATCGACCCTGTGCGCCCAGAGGTCAAAGCGGCGGTATTGACCTGCCAAACTGCTGGTATTCGACCCATCATGATTACGGGGGATCATCCCCTCACGGCTCAGTCCATCGCGCGGGAATTGGTGATTGTGCCCAACGAAACGATTCTCACCGGGCCGGAGCTATCTCAACTATCCACCGCAGAATTGACCCAGCAAGTTGATGAGGTCTCGATTTACGCGCGGGTGTCGCCCCAACATAAGTTAAACATTGTGCAGGCGCTGCAAAGCCAGGGCCACATCGTTGCCATGACGGGGGATGGGGTGAATGATGCCCCGGCCCTCAAGCAAGCTGATATCGGCATTGCCATGGGGATCACGGGCTCCGATGTCGCTAAAGATTCCGCCGATATGGTGTTGTTAGACGACAACTTTGCCACCATTGTTGCGGCGATTCGCGAAGGGCGCGTCATCTACGACAACATTCGCAAGTTCATCAACTACACCCTGACGGGTAATGCGGGGGAACTCTGGGTGATCTTGCTGGCTCCCTTCTTGAGGATGCCGCTCCCCTTGATTCCCCTGCAAATTTTGTGGGTGAATCTGTTGGCGGATGGCATCCTGGCTTTGGCGTTGAGTGTGGAACCGCCCGAGCGAGAAATCATGCAGCGATCGCCCCGACGGCCCACAGAGAGTATCTTTAGCCGGGGCGTGGGGCTCAATATTATCGGTGTAGGGCTCTTACTGGGCCTGGTGTTACTGGCGATCGCCAACACCTACTGGTCAACTGGACAGGCCAGTTGGCAAACCATGGTGTTCACGACGCTCGCATTCTCCCGCGTTGCCCTCGCGGAAACAATGCGATCGGAACGGGATTCGTTTTTCCGCCTGGGGTTCTGGTCTAATCGACCACTGTTAGGTGCGGTGGTTCTGACTGTGGGGCTGCAAATGCTGGTGGTGTATAGTCCAGTATTGCAACCCATCTTCCAAACGACGGCGCTGTCGGCTATTGATCTCGCCATTAGCCTGGGGTTGAGCACCGTCGTATTTTGGGCGATCGAACTTCAGAAGTGGTTCGTCCGACGGCAGTCGCCCCTGCCTCACTCAGCTGCCGTTCCTAATACGTGACTGATATAGCCGTGATCGCGGATCGTCGTTCAATCTCTCTCTTGCGACAGAGCACCCAAGCAACTAATCCACCCCGTACTCAAACATCAGGCTGTCATACTCAGCCTTGTTAGCCGTCCATTCATGACAAATGCGGCGACTAGCCATTCACAAATTCAGGTAATAAACCCATGGCTAATATCATTGACACCGCCGCAGGTTCAGATGATTTCAATACTTTAGTCACCGCGATCAAAGCCGCTGACTTAGTCAAAACTCTCAAAGGAAAAGGACCTTTCACCATGTTTGCGCCAACGGATGCAGCCTTTGCCAAACTGCCCAAGGGTGCTTTAGACGAGCTCCTTAAAGACACTCCCAAACTCAAGAAAATTCTTACGTATCATGTGGTCTCTGGACCGGTAATGGCAGCTGATGTTGCTAAGCTAAATGCGGCCACCACTGTCGAAGGTTCCGATGTTCAAATTGACGCTTCTGAAGGCGTCAAGATTAATGATTCAACCGTAACGACTGCGGATGTAATGAGTGATAACGGCGTCATCCACGCCATCGATACCGTTCTTATGCCTGCATAAGCGACGGCCCTGGGAAGCGCGATCGCCTCTCAGAGCGACTGACAACTTTGGGTTACAGGAATAGCCGTCTTTATATGTAGAAAGACTCAATCAAATGTAAGATCTTGTAAGTCACATAGAATGCAGTGAAACCCTACATCTGAAAAGGTTACGCTAACTCATTCTACAAATAACTCAATCGCCATTGTTTTAACTTTTATCCTATTGGGCCTCCAAATTTGAACACCAAAAATATCGTCAGCAACAAGCTGTTAGTGCCGATCGCTCTAGTCATATTCGTCCTCTTTATTGGACTCAACTGTTTTGCGATTCTCAATCCCGGTCAGGCGGGCGTGATTAGTGTCTTAGGTAAGGCTAGAGATGGCGTGCTGTTGGAAGGCATTCATTTCAAGCCGCCGTTGGTTTCTGTAGTCGATATCTACGACCTGACGGTGCAAAAGTTTGAAGTTCCGGCTCAAAGTTCGACGAAGGATCTCCAGGATCTAACGGCCCGCTTTGCCATTAATTTTCGCCTCGATCCCCTTGCTGTCGTTGAGATTCGGCGAACCCAAGGAACCTTAGCTAATATCGTTTCTAAAATCATTGCTCCCCAAACGCAAGAATCCTTCAAGATTGCGGCGGCGCGACGAACCGTCGAAGAAGCGATCACGAAACGGAACGAGCTTAAACAAGATTTTGATGAAGCACTCAGCCAACGCTTAGACAAATATGGCATTCTCGTTTTAGACACCAGTGTCGTTGATTTAGACTTTTCCCCCGAATTTGCCAAGGCGGTAGAAGAAAAGCAAATTGCTGAGCAGCGAGCAAAAAGAGCCATTTATGTCGCTCAAGAAGCTGAGCAAACCGCCCAAGCGGACGTCAATCGAGCCAAAGGTAAAGCCGAAGCACAGCGACTGTTGGCAGAAACCCTAAAAGCCCAAGGCGGGCAACTGGTTCTACAAAAAGAAGCCATCCAAGCTTGGAGATCAGGCGGATCACAAATGCCGAAAATCTTAGTGACGGGCGGAGATGAGCAGGCCAGTGCTCCTTTCCTGTTCAATTTGAGCAACATTGAGCAGTCTCGTGCAGAGTAATTCTCTTCACTTCTAGAAGTCTTTAAACCGCTCTGAATGCTCGCAACTTATTGTTTGTTTGGCTTTGCGATCGCTGTATTAGCTGATGCGATCGCGCCAATGATTTCCTTTGGCTTCTTGACCTTCACCGAGGCACCTTTGGGAGTGTTAATTTGGACTTTATTTATCCCATTCTCAATGCGCTGGGGCTGTTAACTTTACTAATTACTGGCGTTTTAATGTGGCTACAGTTCCCTAGCCGCAAGCGCCATAACAATACCCACTAAAATCACGCTTTTCATTTACCGTTCAATCCCTGCTGTTGTTGGAAGGTTCTGTTGTAGCACTGTTCTAGTCATATTTATCTGTTGTGCAAGAGAGGCAAAATCTCTAGTCATAGCAACTACTGCTCTATCGGATAAAGGTGCCCCTTTGGCAACATCGCGAGCGACTTCTGTAATCCGACTCAAGTAGGGATCTGGTCTACCTAGCCTTTTTGCCGTTAAATGCCACTGCCAGAGTTGATTCATCTCGGTATGGTTTGCAATGGTTTGAGATGTTCTCTCAGATATGTCAGGCTTTGCTAAGCGGTCATTCCAGTCCTTGCCATGCTTAGGCATTAATCGTTCTACCCCTGGCAACTGCTCTGCGATGCGCCAAGCCATCAGCGTACCCGCTTGATCAGCATCGAAAGCGGCGAATACTCGTCCGCCATCGTGAAGAACTGGTTTCAACACTTCAATCGGGACTCCTCCAGAGCCATCTGTAGACAGATAAATTGTCACTTCTGGCTGAGTCTGTCTTCCTTTATCCAGCACCGCCAACGACATCGCATCGATAGGCGACTCTGTGAGGAAGACTCGCTGAACTGGACCGTGCCCTGTACCAATCCAAAACCAGCCCTGGTCTCTGACCGACCCCGGAGTCAGTCCGTGATAGTGATTGTCTTCGCCCCAAGTGCCCCGTAAACTGGCTCCAGTCAACTCCCCTCTAATCCAGCGATTCTCCTTCAGGCCATGCCGAACAAAAACCGCATTTTGATGAGCATCGCCATAGACCAATCCCTTTTCATGCAGCCGCTCCACCAAGATTGCTGGGAGCTTGCGAGTCTCTACCAAATACTCTCGAACCGCATTCCACCTATGCTCATTAGCGGCTGGCATTTCCAGCGAACGCGGCTCTCGCTCTTCAGAACGCTGGTAAGTGCTGACATGGACTGGACGATGTGAAAGGTCTTGCCCCGACAGCCACTCTACAGCGGCTTTGAACTCGACATTTTGAACATGCATCACCAGGTCAATTGCGCCCCGCCCGCCCTCATCCGCCCGCCAATCCATGAAGAGAGGACCACTGATACTGATGATGTGGTCACCATCGCGCCACTTGTGCTTGTCGTAGCGATCGAGTTCCAGTCCCAGATTGGCCGCAACGATTTCCAAGTCAATGCCGCGCACCTCATCGGCAACGTCTTGAAGAGAGGGCTGCGGCAACGGTTGCTGAGACGGGACTCTCACCGTTTTGGGTGTTGGTGTCGTCGAAATTGATTTTTGGGTTGAATCCTGCCAAGTCGGATCATTTCCCAAATGATCGCAATGCCCATTTTGAGGGGAAGAACTGAACTGATCGGCGTTGAAGAGACTCTGTACTTGAAACTCAGGCTCTTCGGGTTCTATCGCAGCCGTCGTCTGGGCAGATTCTGGTTGCAGGGTGGGAGTTGGTGTGTCCTCGATTGCGAGTTGATCTGCTTGCTGAACATGAACTGTGATTGCTCCGTCAATGTCCTTGATCGCTACCGCACTCACTTGCCTCAACGGCTCCAGATACTTCTCCAAACTTTTCACTGGGAAACCGGCTGCCGGAATCTTCTCAACATCAGGAACTGTGGGTGTCTGGCTGGTTAGAATCAGATCGAGGGTTTGGGCTAACTGTTGTGCATCGTCGAAGAAGGTTTCGTAAAAGCGGCGATCGCTCGTTTGCATCAGCACCAGCGCTTCAGGATGCTGATCTTTGACTGCTAAATATTGCTGGACATCGGCGGGTAACGCCTGCCGGTTGCCCTCAACTTGCTCACCCGTTGGCTGCCCACCTGCTGCTGTAAGCGTCTCCTCTTCCTGCGAGTGTTCTACCTGCGCTCTGGCTGCTTCAGCAAACCCCTGATGATTGATGTTGCGGGCAAAGAGGCGGGCAAAACCGCGATCGCAACTGCGAAACTCTCCTCCAAAGGACTGCACAGCAGTTTCTTGCAGGGTTAGGTAGCCGCCCTCAGCAATGCCGAACACCATCTCGGTATCGATGAACATGTCGCCGTTCTGGGTCAGGTAGTGGGTGAGGTAGAGCTGGTCGCCGTGACGCTCTACCACTAGGGGAATGTAGGGCTCATTCTCAATGCGTAGGTGAAAGTCCTCGCCCTGCAAGACTGCTTCAGCCAGTCCAGCAGTGTGCAAAAACTTGGCCACTTGCTTCTCAGCGCCACCAGTCTGTTCCTTCAGGGGAGCAATGCGCTGAGCATTCTGGGGCAAATCTGGTTGTGGAATGGGATTCTCAAGGTTGGGCTGTGAGGGAACCTGAGCGTTTGCTGCTGTCTCTACCTCTATCTCCCGTTCAGGTCTCATGTCCTGGTCAAGCTCAACCTGCTCTTCAAGCCCGATAGGTTGTGCCTCGGCTGGCTCTGCAAGCAGACTTTCCAACCGCTCACGGGTTTGCGGGGTCGGTTCCGGTACATAGGGTACATAGTCACCTTGTTCTGCAAAGGTGTTGGATTCCACCAGTTCCAAAGTCGGCAGTGCTTCATCCAAGTAAGCCCGCGCCTGATCCTTGAAATCAAAGGCAGCCAGGGTGAGTTTCTTCTCCTGCATTACCACTGCGAGCACCTGGTCGATGCGATCGGCGGTCACCACCGCCTCCATCCGATCGCTCACCGAATAAAAGTCGGATCCCACCGCCGCCAGAATGTCCTGATCCAGAAAATACTGTCCGCCCACGCTGGTGGCCTTGGGCGTCTGCAACACAAACCCGTTGGCCTGACTGCCCGAAAGCCGCGCTGCTGCCTGAGTCTTGATCACCAGAAACTCATCCAAGGTCTTCACCACCCCCTTGTTCCCGGTGACTGCCGTCAGAAACGCTTTCACCTGATACGGTTCACGGAAGGCGACCGGTTCCGCCCGCAGGGACTCCTCAATATCAAAGCCCGCAGGCATCATCAGTCCTTGGCGGATGCGCCCTTGATGGTCGGTGTAGTTGAGAAACTGACCGCGCGGGTATTTCTCGAAGGCCCGCAGCAGATTGCCAGTAAAGATTTGCGCTTCCCGTCGCTGCTGGGCTTGCTTGTGGTCAAAGGCTGCATAAATGTCCAGGCCGTCCCAGTTCGTGGCTTGAGGCAGAAGACCCACCGAGTTGTCCTTATTCGTGTTGACTTTGGAGAGAGGAAAGGTGATCTGGCGAGAATGGTTGTCGGTAAGTACCTGGAGTCGCCAGTTGGTGGGGGCAGCCGGACTGCCCTGCCGCCCTTTCTGCCAGACATTGGCCACCACCCCGTAGACGATATGACTCTGCTCGGAGACGAGCTGTACTGGAGTGCCGGGAGGAAACCTGGTCAGGATGTCGGTAATCTGGTGGAGTTGGCTCGCGAGGCGATCGCTCAACTTATCTCTGGCCTCTGGCGTTTTCTTGGTCAACATCGTGCGGCGACGATAGTCCTGCAACTGCTGCCGGAGATCTTGCAAGGTGGCCTCTGCCTGCTGTTCTGCCAGAGCCTGCACCTGGTCAAAGTCGTGGTCGGTGACGGCTTTGATGGCTGCCACCCCCAGCACCTCCCGCACCGTATTCATCACCTGCAGTTGGGTGAGAGGCTTCACCGGAATTTTGGCGTCTACTACCTCCAGATACACTGGCCCGGTGAACTCGTTGCGGATGCCGCTGTCGTCGGGAATCACCTCCATGCGAGCGATCGTCCGGGCATCGAGATCCAACTGTTCCGCTGACAGGACATTTTCGCCCATCGCCTGTTTCTGGGCAATCAGGTCTTGGGTCTCGGACTCAATTAGGCTGTAGAGGGCCTCCTGCTCTTCGATGGGCAGCAGGGGAATCCGCCCGGTTACTCGGCTAATCAACTCGATGTCGGAACTGCCCTGGAGATTTTCGGCAGGGTAGGCCAGTCGTGCTTGCAGTTCCGGGTCATCTTCCAGAATTTCCTGTACTACCGCTTCCCCGTAGATGTTCATGAAGTCCACTACATTGGTGACGGACAAATCCGAATCGCGGGAAGCCGTGGTGTTGGCGTTGAGGGAGGCCATCTTTTTGGCCAGCAATGCCCCCAGCCGTTTCTCCGCAGGCAGGTCAGACATCAGCAGCGTGAAGCGTGGCTCAATCACCTGACCAAAGCGGTTAGCTCGCCCCAGCATCTGCATCACCTGGTTAATGTCTCGCTCGGCCTGGGCCACAATCATGTGACGGGGACGCTGGTCGGCAAACTTCTCGGACGCATGGAGGCTGATGCCGGTGGAACCGGAACGATTCAGAATCACCACATCCAGTTGCCCATGATTGAAGCGATTGACCACTTCGATTTTGCCTTGGGGTTTGGTTTCCTGGCTGGAGCGGCGACCATAGGTCATCGAGCGATCGCCCCCGTACTCCACGATGTTTTTACGGCCTGTGACTTCATCGACGCTGTAGCCTTCCTGGCGCAGCCGCCATTTGATGTAGTCGATGGAACTGAGGGGCACCTGGGACAGGTCGGTGTCGGCTATCAACTCACAGGCGGCATCATAAGCCGCTACGCCATCGGCTCCCAGTTCCTCATCGGTCAGACGGCGGCGGTTTTGCAGTCCCTCAAAGTCTTTGAGAATCACATCGCGCGATCGCTCCAGGTAGCGCCCCAAAACATCGCCAAAGGAAATGTCGAGTTCATCCCCTGGTTCTAAGCCATTATCTTTGGCGTACCAGTCGATGAAGGCATCCATCGTTGACGCCACCGCAATCAGGGGTTTCTCGCCGTTTTGTAAAGCTTGAATCGCGGACTGCACGGTGGCTTCGGCTTTCTGACAGAGCAGCCCCTGATCGATGGCGTTGTGCATCAGCGAAGTGAAGTTGGTGGAATGCACACCCACCTGTCCCACGGCATTATCTACGCCCAACTGCTTGGCTTGCTGCTTCAGTTCTTTCCGCAGGTCAGTCAATGCCGCCACTTTAGCCCGGTCAAAGGCATCTACTGACCGCATGATGGCAGAAATGCCGTCTGCTACTTCCCGATCTACCGGCACCACCTGAGCCACAAAGGAGATGTTTTCAAAAGACCGCTCCCGGCGCAGCAGTTGACCCGAGGCCACAAACTTGGTGGCCATCATTTGTTGCAGGGGAATGCCCCCGGTCTGAAGACTCCGCTCCAAGCTGCTCAGGCTGGAAACCGCCTGCATGGCATCACTGCGACGGGCATAGAGATCCATCACTGCCGGGTCTTTAGTCGCAGTCGCGCTCATAAACACCGCTCCAGCACAGTGGTCGATCAGCTCCCGTACAAACTCCGAGCGATTGGGCGGGCCGCTAGTTTTCCAGGACTGGGATTGTCCCGTACTGCCTCCAGCCTCATGGGATTCATCGAAGACAAAGATGGCTCTGGGAGCTAAAGCACGAAAGAACTGACGGCGCAGGGGTTCCTTATTCTTGATAGTTTGCAGTTGGCTGTAGGTGGTGAAGATGGCCCCGTAGTCATGCCCCAGCTCCCCCTGCTGCACCAAGCGGCGCATCTCGGTTTCCTGCTCGCTGCTGCTCCCCGTTTTGAGTACGCGACCGTCATTCAAGCGTAAGGTCAGGTTGTTATTGGTCAAAAACGGAGTGAACCCTGATTTGCCGATATCCGCCAGGTCATTGATCATGGCGTTGTACAGGTCGGGCTGGCGGGTGACAAAGATGGGGATGTAGCCCTGCCGCCGGGCATCAATCAGATTGGCGGCTCCAAATCGCCCCTTGCCATTGCCCGTCTGGTCACCGTTGAGGAAAATCTTGCCGCGATCGCGTTGGTCAAAGGCCAGTGCCAAAGAATCGACCTGCTCGGCGTAGAGCACTTGCCACATCGCTGCTTTGGAGTCATAGCCCAACCGCTGACTGACAAACTCATCGATGTTTCCATGAGCTTGCTCTACTCGCTGCAGGGCCACCTGAGCCGCAGCGGCCATATTGGCGGGAATCAGCGTTTTCGGTGACGTGCCCTGACTGCGGGGAACATAGGGAATGTTGTGGACTTGAGTTTCCATTTTGGGAGCGGGTTCTGGAGTGGCCATAGGCAATTGCCTCAACTCATCTCGGCGGTCAGATAACTCAGCCAGGTTTCCAGGGTCATCTCCTCGTCGTGTTCCGTCTGCCACGCCTGCTGGCTCGTGGAATTGCTGGGGAGTTGAATGCTGATCGGAAAGCTCCAGCCGTTCTGGAGGTCGAAGCGGGTTCTCAGGGTTTCGTTGTGGTGAACGAGGGTCTCGCTCCAGTCCTCGGCCCATTCCGGCAGGGGGCGCAGTTCCTGAGTGTTGGGGAGAGTCAGCAGCGGCGGCATCTGCTGAGAATAGAGAGTTTGCAGGGCTTGGGCGAGGCGGCGAGCGGTCTCTGGCTGGGTCTCCTCGGTTGCGTCCATCCAAGTGCGAATCATCCACTGCACCCGCAGACTCATCAGGTGCTCGTAGAGCGCTTCGCTCAGGAGCGTCAGATCGGGAGGCACCCGCACCAGGAATAAGCCCTGATCGCCCATTGTCTGGGGTTTCCAGATGTGGGTGTAGCTCTCGTAGTTCGGGTAGGTAGGGGGATGGGTAGCGTAATCTCTCATGAGGAATCAGCTCCTTGAGTTCAGCAAAGGACGTGTAAACCGGCGGGACAACCGCTGCCGGTAAGGGGCGTTCGGATTGCCCTTGTCCGGCAATCACCACGACATCAATGGGGAAGCCAGCGCCTTGCTTGCGATACAGGTCACCCGAGAGGGAAAAGTGCTGAATGACGCGGTACTGCTGATAGAGCGGATAGAAGAATCCCCGACTTTCCAAGATGTTGTACCGGTCAGAGCGCAGGTCTTCTTCCTTCCCCAGCTTGCCGCCTAGAATGAGCACCGCGCGGCCATCCGCTTTCATCGCCTTGAGTGCCTGGAAGGCGATCGCCTGATCAATCTGCGTCGTGCCTCGTCGATTGCCCGGTAGAGCAAAGCGTTGGCGGTGCCCCTGTTCATCTCGCACGGCCCCAAAGGGAGGATTGGCAATGACGACATCATGTTGGTGGTCGGGTTGATACTCGGCAGCGTCGAATTGAGTGACGGAGTAGCCCTGTGCTCGCAGGTCAGCGGCCCGCTCTGGATTGAGTTCATTGACGGTCACCTTTGCAGGGTTCGTTCCCAGCAGCAATGCGCCATGACCAGCGGTGGGTTCATAAACACTGGTGTTCGGAGTAATCCCCGCTAGCATCGAGGCCAAGAACGCAATGGGAATCGGCGTGCTATACGCCTGCTGTAAGACACTGGTGGAGGAGCGGACATTGAGGGCCGGTTGGCGATCGTGCAACTCTACCAGCTGATCGTAGATGTCGTGGGTGGTGGCCGAGGTTTGGAGGATTCCCTGTGCTGTCCTCACCACCCCAGCTTCAATAGCTTCATCTACCTGCTTGGCCAGCGCCGTGCCGGGATGAACGGGCTCACCCAACACCTCAGCCGCGTGTTTGCGAGCCTGGGTGATCGTGGCAAAGCTTTCCCCCGCCCCCAAGTGGCGAGCAAAGAATGCCACCAGTTTCGGCTGATGTGCCATCCCCATCGCCTACTCACCCACCGCGAGTTCCAATGGCGGATGGCGTTGCTGACGATGCAGCGGAGTCACCGTCGCAGGAGCGTGCAGCTTCAAGTCCTGGCTGAGTTCTCGGTCGATGAACCGAAAGTAGGTGATGTCTTTAGGCGTCAACTCCGACTTGATTTTGCCGTTATCGATGCTGAGGATGGTGCCCCGCTCAGCCGCCTGCAGCTTGAGGCTATGGGGCGTTTCTTCGATGCGGTACTGGCTGCCACCCTGAAAGACGCGCTTACCCTGAACATTAGGCCGACTGCCAGTGACATCCAACAGTTTGCGAGCGGTTTTGGTCAGGGCTAAAGCAGTCAAGTCACGAGTCAGTCCGCGATCGCCTGCTGGAGCGAGGTTGCCCAGTTGACGCGATCGCATTGGCGGTTCCGAAGAAATCCCCTCTAAGCCTTGAATGTGAATCTGCTGACGCGCTTTCAAGAAATCTGCCTCCTGGGACGCACCCATGTCGTTCTTGAGAATGTCCAGCCCCCAGCGGGTCTTGCG
>JBCCJU010000035.1:0-37558 GCA_039027715.1 Cyanobacteria bacterium P01_C01_bin.120 | reverse complement strand
CAGAGTCGAACGCCATTGATGGCCGACAAGGCCACTGCTTGCAATTGGGTGGGACCCTGTCGGGTAGGTTGGCCCCACACCAAGCGATCGTCCACCTGACCTAAGGCCGAGTAGATATCATATTTAGTACGCTCAAACTCTGTCGCCCACCGCTTATAAGCTTCTAGCTTTTGATACTCGTGCCAACCAGCCCCGGCCAGCCAAACAAATACGCCTAATAACGGTAGCCAGAGTAGTCCACGTTCCATATGGTTTATGACTCAAACAGTTTTAGCAGTCCGTTTTTACCTTAACGGTCTAGAACCCGACTCGGTCGCTTGCTCCCCGGCAATTCTGCAGGCCGGCACCATGTATCGTCATCAGCGCTTGTTTACAAATTTTTGTAACAACTACGTGATTCAGCTTTACCGGTCATCAAAGATCTTGATGTAGGTTAAAGCTGTATATCGCGCGGTTGCCAATTAGTTGGCGCGATCAAGGAAGCAGCGTCGCCCTCGCCCTATCGGTAATGATTTGAGGAAATAAAAGTTGACTTATTTTTCTTTGCTAGCAGCAGCTCCTCCGGCGTTTGAATGGAGCCCTAAAGTTGCCTTTGTGATGATTATTTGCAACATTATTGCGGTTGCGATCGCTAAATTCACTGTCAAATATCAAAGTGAAGGTCCAGCGATGCCTTTCTCCAAGCTTTTCGGTGGCTTCAGTCTGCCAATGGTGATTGGTGCCGCTAGCTTTGGGCATCTTTTGGGTGCAGGCGCAATTCTCGGACTCGCGAGTGTAGGGGCCCTGTAGCCCATTGATGGCGACCAATGCGGACTAACGCTGAACGGCAAGGGAACCAGCAACAAGTAGGGCGATCGCTCTCTCCAGTTCCCTTGGCATTCAGTCGTTTAGAATCGATAGCCCAAATTAAAATAAAATCGCAAACCCAGGGGATCGTCAGTGCTGAGTTCGGCGATATCAATCAGCGGATAGGCCAGATCAGCTCGGGCATTCAATCCTTCGGCGACATTTAATAGGAAGCCCACTCCTGCTCCCAACAAAAAATTGTTGTCTGTCACGTCAATGCTATCGTCATCATTCCAAACATAAGCTCCCTCTAAGAAAGGAGCAATTTGGAAAAACGCCGCCCCAGCTTCATTGCGAGTAATCACGATCTGATCTTCGATGGCAAATCGGAAGCCATTGTCGCCAAAGCGCTGATTTTGGTCATAGCCTCGCACCGATAGTCCACCTCCGGCAAAGAATTTCTCTGACCCAGGGAGGGAGTCCGGAGTCAACTGGATGCTGGTCTGCACGAGCAGGAGATTGTCAGCACTCAATCGCTGCACCCGTTGAGCCTGTCCACTCCAGCTAAAGAAGCCCTCTGAGCTACTGTCCGTGATCGCGGTTTCATCCGTGTTTTCTTCTCCGAGTCGGAACTGCGACTGAAACGCCCAGGCGCCATTGATATCGCGGCGCACATAATCTTGCCCAAAGCTGACCACATTGGTGGTACTCGCATCGGTGATAATGCCGGAGATTAGAGTCGAACCTTCACGATAGCGATATCCCAGGGATAACGCTAATTCTTCACGGGGAGTCCGGATGAGCGGTTGGCGGACGCTGACTTCGTAAATATCGGTCGACCCTTCGGTGCCCAGGTCAAAAGTCGGCTGACTAGCATCAGTAATTTCAAATTCATTGGGCGTAGCTCGCAGTAGCAGAGTGCCGTTAGTCGGACTGATGGGCACACGATAGCCCAACTCATATACTTTAGAACCGGCTGTGGTTGTCCACGTCGCCGCCCCAAACAGGGTGTCGCCCAACCCCGCTAAATTACGAAATTGCAGGCTGCCGCCAATACGCACATCGCCGACTGAGGGTGGCGAGTTATTGTCGCTAAAAATAGAGCCGCCAATGGTGTCAGCTTCCGTCACTCGGACAATCAGTCGACTTTTGCCCACATCGCTGCCCGCCCGCAGGCTTGCTTCTACGCTGTCAAACATGGGATCAACCCGCAGCAGTCGCAGTTGGTCTTCCAAATTGGCTTGATTCAGAGGGCGAGTGCCCGCCTGGGCTATCCGCACCCGCACATAATCGACGAGTCGGTCAGTGCCCTGTACAGTAATTTCTTCGAGCTCACCCTCAATGACATCAATTTGAACGACGCCATCGACGATGGTTTGGGTACTAATGACAGCGCGAGAAGTGATGTAACCGTCATTGAGGTAAAGCTGGGTAATTTCATCAGCAGCCTGTTGCAGTTCGGCCAGGGTCGTTTCGCGATTTTCGTATGGCGCCACGATCGCGGCCAAAGTCGCTTCATCAAATAAAGTGCTGCCAACAACATTGATCCGGGTCACGCTAAAAGGAGTTTCTGCTGCGGGTGGCAAGGGCTGCTCTGGTACGGTTGACGGTGGCTCAGTCTCGTCTTCTGGCAGCGGCACTGGCAACTGGGGCTCAGTAGGAAATCGATCTTGCCCCGGATCAACCTGAGCCAACGTCTCTGGTAAAGGCGTAGCTGTGGAAACAGTGGCGGCAGGAGATAAGCTTGCCTGAGCTCCATCGTTCCACAGCATCCCAGACGCGATCGCTACACCGCTAGAAATCACCAAAAGTCGCAAAATCATAGTTCACCGTGTCGGCACGCCCTTCAATCTATCTCTAGAGGTTTCCAGAAAACCTTGATTTGAATTTATGTAACCACTTGTATCGCGTCTTTGGGATTCAAAATATGCCGGGAGGCATTATGTTGCAGCAATCTGAGGACTCACCGACGATGGTGCTGATAGCGAGTTATCAATTCCAGCCAGAATGCTTTGAAAGTCGGCACGACCGCGCCTGCTCTCAAAATCAGCCGGGCGCAGCCGGACGGCCTCGAAAAACGATGACGGTACTTAGACTAACAGCGGCGTATTCATAACAGAGACAATTAAAAATTTGCGATGATCAACTTACAGAAATTATGTTGCTTTGCCAAGTGAGCTTCCAGTATTCACAAATTTTCTCGGGACACGGGCATCCTGGCCACAAGTGAGCAGCTCACACAATAACTTATAAAAATAAAAGGCACTCGCCTGCGGATGGCCGACAAAAGGGCAGAGGCGGCGCGTGTCGACAGGGTGATCAATACTTATTCGACTGCTGTTAAGCCAATATATGCATTCTGCTTATCTGCGGCTGCTAAAGCCACCCACAAACGGCTTTAGGCCAGGAAAAAATGCTTAAGCATTTTTTCCTGGAGCAGGCCACAAATCTTGCAAACTTAAGGAAGTAAGTTTTTTGCTGAGTTTCTGGCGGGTCTGATGTGTGTATTTTTAGGCCAATGTAAGCCCATGTTGCCGATTAAATTTGGCCGTAACGGTAACTGAAAAAACAGTTAGCGATCGCACTTTTCTGCACTGCTGATCACAAAAATGTAGTTGGCAGTGACCGGGATATAGAACATCCGCAGTTGTATCCGAGCCCCCTCCAGAATTAGGCAACGAGGGCTGATGCGTCAGCCTGGAGCTAGAGCTCAGCAAAAGTAAACGATGCGATCGCGACCAAGCTGACACAGCCGAATCACAGAGCATCTACAAAGATAGCCATAACGGGACTCTGCCAATAGAGGCCGCCCGAGTGTGGAGGGGAAAGTCAATTTATTCAAGGTGAAACTGGTGAAAGTCCTGAAAACAATAGAAGGATTGCGGACTTGTTTGTCCATTTGGCGACAGCCTGTCGCCGAGGGCGATCAACCCCGTATCGCTTCAATCGGGCTGGTGCCAACTATGGGAGCGCTCCATCCCGGTCACATGAGCCTGATTCATCAGGCGAGACAAGAAAATGACCGGGTGGTCGTAAGTATTTTTGTCAATCCGCTGCAGTTTGCCCCGCAGGAGGACTTGGCAGCTTATCCGCGTCCCCTCGATCAAGATTTGGCAAAGTGCGAGGCGGCAGCGGTTGATGCCGTATTTTGTCCGCGGCCTCAGCTCCTCTATGGTGAGGCCCAGGCCAGCGCTGCTGAACTGACTCAGGTTATACCGGTCAAGAGTCTAACCAAACAGCTATGTGGCGCTTATCGTCCTACCCACTTTGCTGGTGTGACCACCGTAGTCGCCAAACTGTTTAACTTGATTGCACCAGACCGCGCTTACTTTGGCCGCAAAGATGCCCAGCAGTTAGCTATCATTCAGCAGATGGCGACGGATTTGAACTGGTCTGTCGATGTCGTTAGCTGTCCTATTGTGCGAGAGTCTAACGGCCTGGCGTACAGTTCTCGCAATCGCTATCTGTCAGCCCAAGAGCGAGAGCAGGCGGCGGTGCTTTATCAAGCCTTACAAGCCGCCAAAACGGCTTTCGTTCAGGGAGAACGCCGACAGCAAGTCTTAATTGACCGTGTCCGAAAAACCTTGGCATCCGTAGCGGTGGTGCAGCCGCAATATATCGAACTTGTACATCCAACAACTTTGCAACCGTTAGAACAGGTAAAAACAGTGGGACTACTTGCGATCGCGGCCTATTTGGGTAAAACTCGCCTAATTGATAATGTGATGTTGCGATCGCGACAGTCGATTGTGGCGATTGATGGCCCCGCAGGAGCCGGCAAATCGACCGTTGCGCGCTTGGTGGCTGACCAGCTCAATCTTATGTATCTAGACAGTGGCGCCATGTATCGCGCCGTAACCTGGCAGGTGCTGGAGGCCGGCATTGCCCCAACGGATGAAGTTGCCACAGCCGAAGTTTTGGGCGATTGCCATATTCGCTTAGCCACTGAGCCACCTGCGGACTCAGAGGCAGTGGGCTTAACTCGGGTTTGGGTCAATGACCAGGAAGTAACCCAAAACATTCGCAGCCCGGAAGTAACGAGCAATGTTTCCGCCGTAGCCGCACAGCCGGCAGTGCGGGAAAAGCTGCTGCGACTGCAGCAAGCCTATGGCGCTGAAGGGGGCGTGGTTATGGAAGGTCGTGATATTGGCACCCATGTGTTTCCAGAAGCTGAGCTGAAAGTTTTTCTCACCGCTTCAGTCCAAGAGCGAGCCCGCCGTCGTCAACGCGACTTGGCCGCGCACAATCATCCCCCCGTCAATATCGCTACCCTTGAGCAAGCTATTGATGAGCGCGATCGCAAAGACAGCACTCGCAGCGTTGCTCCCCTCCGCAAGGCCGAGGATGCAGTTGAACTCTTTACCGATGACCTTACGATTGACCAGGTGGTCGATAAAATTGTGACGCTCTATCGCAATCGTCTTGACTGCAACTAGGTTTAGCAATGTCGCCCATAAATCTTATAGTTAATGCGATCTCGCCACCTGCCTCTGTGGATGCGTGAGGTAGTTCGGTTGGGGAGGGGCGACGCACTACCGAATCCCTGCATAAAGAAGCGCTGCAAGCGAGCTCCCTCAAGGCATTATGTTGGAGCGATCTCGGATATATGAGTCGGATTGATATGCATGCTGGGTTTCCTTGGAGTTGGTTCAGTCAGGGAGAGGGGGAGACTGTACAGAATTTTGTGTAAGCAGTCTAAAATCCCGATAACTCAGGAGACCGCATCATGCCCAGGAGAAACCAAGAATTGAACCGTGCTGATGAGCTGCTGGATGAGCTGTTGGCGACTGTTAAAGCCCAGAAGAGAGCCTCGGCGAGTCCGGCTTACTCAAGCAGCTCACCAAACTCGAACGGGCGTTAGCCGGAGAACTCATCACTACCTCAACCCTAGCGATGCCCCATCATGCGTTGTCGCAGAACAGCCGCAATGGCCACTCATCCAAGACCGTCCAGTCCGAGCAGGGAAAGTTGGAGCTAGCTATTCCCCGCGTTGGCGCTGGCCTGTCCAGAGGGCAGTCAAGGCACCTTCGAACCCGTCTGAGTGCCCAAGCACCATCGACAACTCAGCGGTTTGGAGGACGCTGCCAAGTGGGATGAACACTATCCCGCCGTGAGCCAAATCTGGCTGCGCCACTGGGAAAACATCATCTCGATTTTCGTCTATCCGATGGAAATCCGCCGCGTCATCTACACCACCAACGCCATTGAGTCCGTCAACCGTTTATTGCGCAAAGTGATTAAGACCAAGGCCGTGTTCCCCGATGAAGAGTCCGTTTTCAAACTGATATATCTGGCGATGAACAATATTTCAAAGCGATGGAATCGACCCATCAAAAACTGGAGAGTTGTTCTGTCACACTTTGCTATTCTGTTTCCAGAACGCTTCAAAGTTTGAACTCAAATCGGCTTACACAAAATTCCATACAGTCTCCCTAAACCCGTGACAAATCCCGAAAGCTATGGGCTGGCGGTAGCTTTCGGAAATAAATAACAGCTAAAGCAACTGCTTTAAGATACTACGGTGATAAACAAGACGCTTGCGGCAAGTCGCTCCGCTCAGAGCGACCATTAGGCCAGCCACTAAACCTGGCTCAGAAACTGGCTCAGACTCTTCACCTTCCTCGTTTCCATCGGCAATGTCGCCATCACCAAGATCATCGAGAGAATTATTGTCGATCGCGACGCCGGCATCCGCCATATCATCATTGTCGCTGCCATCATCTCCGCCAGTCTCATAACTGTCATCGCTATCGTCTATCTCATCTTCGTCGTCCTCGCCAACATTGGCCATATCATCCTCGTCCTCGTCAGGTTTATCCACCTCTACTCTCAGCGGAGTGAATGCCGTTAAGCCATTCCAGCCGTTGGCTTCAGTGCTGGTGGCCGCTGACAAATCTGATGTCAGCACAACATGATGGTCAAACGGACTGCTCTCGACCGATGTACGGGCATTACTGTCGAAGGGATTACTATCCGTGTCCAAAGGCCTAAAGAATGAGTTGCCTAAAAAGATCACCTCGTCGTTGACAAGATCCAAATCCGTTGGTCGAACGGTATTGGTGCGACCGTTACTGAGCCCATCGCGAATAGAAGTGCCTGCTTCAACGCCCCTATTATCAGGATTGAGCTTGAGTAAGACGCTGGCTATCGGACCACCACTGCCATATCCCGACAACCAACCACTACTCTCAGTGGCCGCGCCAAAAGTATTAGGCCCTTGAGAGCTGCCATCAGCAGTAAAAACGTCATAGAGATTATCAGAGCCCTCGTCGTAAAGCAGTCCGAGTCCGCGAGCGTCAATGCTAGAAGTCTCGCAGCTTTGAGTCCGAGTTCGCGCGCCGGTGGTGAAACTGGTCACAATGGAATCTTGATTATTGCTGGAGACCTGATTTATGCCTATACAATCTGCATAAACTCTGGTGTCTCCGAGGTTAATCTTCACCGCATTGCCCGATCGCAACTCGGATTCTGGCGTTCCAGTATTGAGCTGAACAACGTTTTGGTTCAGGCTAAAAAAAGTAGCTGCATGACCAGGCAGCACAATTAAGAACGCAGCTGAAGCGGCGATCGCAGTCGCTAAACTAAATTTCATGGATTTTTTCTGAAGCTAATTTCAGCTTATAAATAAATGATTTCGCTTGGGAAAAAACCGCTTTAATGGAAGGCTTTAGTAATGCTTAGTAAAAGTAAGCACAGCATTCTCGCAATCAGCTAGGTAAGAAGCCCTGAAGTTTTTCGCTTCGCATAGGACATTTACCTTATTCAGCAGTGAAATGCTTAAAAGTAAAAATTGCTTTCCTGATTAGTGATCAGCTACCTGTAGACTCTGCTGACGCCATCTCTCATGCAGTCAGAATTATTTTCCCAAAGTCAGAGCTCAACTAAATTCGGTAGACATGCACAAGTAAATCAGGAGAAAAACCGTTATGTCTTGATTAAGTCACTTATGAGAAATTAACACTCTTCATGTGAAATCTCTGGGTGGACTCAATATACTGTGTGTTTCTCTTTACATCAATTTCACACATGATTGAGGGCTCCGGCTTCCGCAGAATATCAGATTAGCAATGTGATCAGACAGCCCGAAATTTTACTGAGTTCTTGATCTAATTGCTGAGCGATTCACAGAACTAATATCGGCTGAAGCGTCCTATCTGCTAACAACACCGCACATCATGGAATCTGCTAGTCTTGCTTTTGAAACTGTACTTTTTAGTTTGAAATATGGATAGGTGATTGGCCCATAAGAAGAGCGATCGCTGTCATATATTTTGCTGACTATCAGCAACAGTTGCCCTGAAGGACATTGACCGATCCATAACCAGACAGTATTCAATGCCAGGGCCTGACATTTAGAACCCTGTTTTACCTTACAGCGTCGCTGGATGCTGGGCGAAAGACAGTTTTTGCCGTCAGATCCTGATTAAAGGCAACGGTCATCTACACTAATTAGCTACAACTAGTTTTATTAAACGGGTGGTTCCATGGCGACAATGCTTGATCCAAAAACTCTGAGAGCACTTTCCCAGGAAGACGCTTTGGATCTGTCTTTAGTAATTCCTATCCATAACGAATATGAAAGTATTCCGAAACTCTTGCAGGTGATTACTAAAGTCATGGAGCCACTCAATTACAGCTATGAAATCATTTGTGTAGACGATGGTTCTATAGATGGGTCCACTGATTTGCTGCGACAACTTGCGGTTCAAGATGCCCGCCTGACGGCTTTATTGTTGAGGCGTAACTACGGTCAAACAGCTGCCATGGCTGCGGGCTTCGACTATGCTCGCGGCGGCGTCATCATCACATTGGACGGGGATTTGCAAAATGATCCGGCCGATATTCCTATGTTGATGGAGAAGCTTGATGAAGGCTATGACCTGGTGAGTGGCTGGCGCAAGCATCGACAGGACGACCAATTAACTCGGCTACTACCTTCCAAAATTGCTAACTGGATTATCGGTCGAGTGACTGGTGTTTCAATCCACGACTACGGCTGCTCTCTCAAGGCCTATCGCGCTGAGCTAGTGCGGGATATGAATCTTTATGGCGAATTGCACCGCTTTTTGCCGGCCCTCGCCTTTATCGAAGGGGCCCGCATCACAGAAGTTCCCGTTAATCACTATGCGCGGCAGTTTGGCACCAGCAAATATGGTTTGGGACGCACTTTTCGCGTAGTAATGGATTTGCTGACGGTTTATTTTATGAAACGCTTTCTCACCAAACCCATGTATGTGTTTGGTCTAATGGGGCTACTGTCGATTGTTGCAGGCGTTTTTTTGGGCGGCTATCTGACATTTCTAAAGCTGGCGATGGGACAGTCAATCGGCGATCGCCCGCTGCTGATTTTAGCGATCGTCCTACTGCTAGCCGGTATTCAACTATTGTGCTTTGGTCTGCTGGCGGAATTATTGATGAGAACCTATCACGAGTCCCAAAATCGCCCAATTTATCGGGTTCGGGAAGTCTTAAGGTGAAGAATGTGGATGCCTGGGTAGAGCGTTTGGATAGCTGGGCGTTGGGGCAAACAGCCGCGCCCCCATCCAAGGTGTCAGAGTGAGTAGGGTAAGTAAAGTTAGAAAGTTAGGCCAAGATAAACTTCTATTGCCTAATTCTCTATTCCCCACTCCTACGTAGCCCTGTCAAGGGAATCGACGACTTTATCGTAAATCTCCTCAGCCTGTTCGGGGGAATTGCCGATACTGGTCAGGCCCAGTTTGCCATATTCTGACAGGCATCCCATCAGATGAAAGGCGGCGCCGACGCCCTCGATACTGTTGAAATGTAGGCGATCGCTGACAATAATATCCATCAGGTCGCTGGCCAGAAGGCCTCGATAGGCCGGCTTTTGTAGATTGTCGGAGGCCCGATAAAATTTGGCCTGTCCCCGCCGAGTGTAAAACAAGCCGTCTTCGGGGCGATAGTGCCCGTTGGTCAGCAGTTCCAGCGCCATAAAAGGATGAGTAGTACCGCCTTTTCGCAAATTAATTTCGATCGCCTGCAACTCCCAGTTGGGTGTCTGATCGGGAGTGTGAACTGCAATGAAATCCACGCCGAACCTTTCAAGCGCTCCTTTTTGAGCCAGGTTTTTACCCACGGCTTCTCCCATCTCCTGAATCCGCAGGCGATATTCTTCATCAGCGGGAAACGAACAGCCCAAAAAGATTTGACCGTCAGGGCCCCCCAAAACCTGATCGTGAGTAGAGAGCATCTTAACTTCCCCGAGGGGATTAATCTGTCCCTGTACGCTAGGAGAGCGTTTGAGTTCACCTTCAACAAAAGCTTCAGCGATCGCTCCCAGTTCGTGGATTCTTTGCTCAAAATGCTCCCAGGTTTCGGTTTCGCATTGAAATCGTAATTTGCTAAAGGCGTGTTGAACTTGCGTGACCCGCTCAGCATGGGTAGCGTTAGAGGGGGCAACCGCTGTCAGAGCCGTCAAATCCAGCAGCGCATTCCCTTCGCCTGAAAAACCTTCATTCAGCTTAATAACGATACGTTGGAGGTGAGGCTGACGCTCCCAAAGCTCAGCCGTAACCGCTGCCAAATCAGCAGTATTTTGCACCAGAGCGCTGCCGTCAGGATGGGGAACTCCACATTCACGGAAAATCTGGCGGCTGCCGCCCTTCGTCCCCCAATACAGTAAGTCAGGATCAAGCGCTAGCAGCGGAACTTCCAGTTTAAGCGCCAGCTCACGTTCCAAAGGAGTCGCATTAAAACACACGATATAAGCGCGATCGCGGTTGAGACAGCGGCGAATTTTTTCCAGCAGTCGGGGGCGCTCCAGCAGCTTTTGAGTCAGCGGCTTTTGCGAAGTATCGTAAGTCGCAAATAAATCTAGGCGAGCGCGGGCATGGGAACTGGGAATTCCCGGCAGCAGTTCCAGATAATAATCAACAATGCTGGGATGCAGCGGCAGTGAGGTAACGTAAATCAGCCGAGCATTGGGATTGCGTAAACGAGCCAGGGAAAACAGCAGCCGCTCTTCATAGTAGTGAACCCCTTCAATTTTTTGCAGCTCCGACTGATCGAGACTCAGAGACGGCACAATCAAGACATGACAATCGCCAACGTCCATCTCGTCGGGCGATCGCCACAGGTTTTTGAGCCGGGCCTGAAGATGCTGAAACTGCATAACAGTAAGGTTCTGGGCGTAAAGGTGACATCATCATAAACTGCATCGGCCTACCTCATAAACTGGCATTACTAAATGAGGAGATGAATTTAACACCGGCAGGATTTGAACGAGATCCATGGCTCACTGTCTCAAAGGTCATATCAAACAGGGCCGGCAGTTTGGCCATAGTGGAATTCATTCTCCAAATTTTTCCGTTGCGACACATTGAATGCAAAACATTTGACATGCAAAGGACATACGAGGCCAGCGTACGGCATAGTCCAGCAACAGGCTCATGCCTCCATTCAGCCAGCACCTAGCCATCACCAGTTCCATGGGAACCAGACAGCTAGATACTGGCAAGCTGGACATCTGAATGTTATTGGGTGCACAAACTTAAGTGGCTAAAGCGATCAATTATGGCGATTTACAGAGAGAGCAAAACGACAATTAAACAGGTCGCAATCACGATCGCCAGAGCCGTGATTAAGTTGTTGTCAGAAAGGTCATTTATTCGCCGATCGAAACCGCACCAAATACAGTGAAAGTGATTTTGTTCAACTTCTTTCATGGCCTGTTTGCCACATCGGGGACAAATATGAAAGGGATCGGAAGGAGTGAGAGGTCGGGGATCATTAAACATAATTGGCCTATCCGTGGTGAAGAGATTTGCTGACGCCACACCAACAAAAATTGTTTAAGAGTGACATTCAATCTCTTTCTATTGTGGCGAGGCATTTGCTGAACGGAGCAGCTCTAGTATCGGTCCCGTACTATACCAAAAGGAACACTATGAAAAGGTAATAAAAAGCTGCCTCCAAATATTTGGAGAATTTTTATTTATCGCCTGCTAATTTTACAGACAATGTAAAAACACCTGAATTATTTCAAGCATTAAAATATACCGAGCACATTAATGTCTTACTCAAAAATGAATTTCCACCTCACTTGCATATTTCACAAGCGACTTTGGCAGATCTGGAATTGGCTCCGGTACGGACTTGTCAAGATAGTCAGTATAGAAATAAACGATTTCACTATAAGTAAATAAGAGTTTGTTCTTTCCGCGCCCAGAAATACTGCAGGGATCGCGGCCAAACATACTCTCATAAGTCTTTTCATTAAGATGGCGATTTAGATAATCGTCTGAAATCCCCTGAACTCCAAGCTCTTTAAGCATGCGGCAACCTTCTTTCTTGGAGAGAATTATTTTGTAATCGCTCAGTATTTTCAAATCCAGACTTGTGCCGTAAGTCTCGACGATTCGAGGAGAATGATATCGCCTGACAATATCTTTTGGCCCAACGGAAGCCGCAATGTTTTCTGAGTCGACGGGGATTATTGATAGTGATAACGCATGGGATAAAAGTCTAGCTATTGCAGATTTAGCGTTAACTTTTACCCGTTCTAAAATCAGCTCTTCTGGAACGTTAAGGGGCGGAATTCCGCCTGCTTCTGGCGGCAAAGATGCATCCGACATGCCTGTATCCTTTTCTAGCAAGTGAGCCCTAACCAGTCTTGATCAATCAATCTTTGTTGAAATGTTTGAATCTGGGATAGTTAGGTCCAATTTCGTATAGTACAGGAAAATACTTGATAGCTAGTGATTGGCATAGACAAATCTTGTGACAATACGACGATCTCCACTGTGATCTGAATTTATTTTGATAATGATCATAAGCTAAGACGGGCTCGCTTCATCCTGGGCCTAAGTAACCAGGTTTCTCGAATCATCAGAAACCAATATGAGATCTGAACAGGATGGGAAACCTAGTCTCTAATTTCTGAGTTTTAGAGGTGAACGTCATATAAACCTATGAACCGAATCAAATTCAGTCTGATTGTTTTGGTTCATAGGCTACAAGTTCAGGAGAATCAAAAGATTTGGGAGAGCCCACGGCTCGCTTCACTGACAGCAACTACTTGCCCGTCAGCGACCGTATCGGATGCGATCGCCTCGGAAAACTGAATTCCTGTATTTCCCTGAAAACTCATCCAACGGGGACAATTGATGCACTTTGGTGAAAAAGCCTAATCATCGCTAGGGCATTTGCGACTCACCAAACCGCATCAATAAACCATTTGAATTTGATTAGCATGAAATAAAATGCAATACCAATAAGCTTTCAATATTTACAGTTAAATGACCTTTTTATAAGAGCTTCAGCCACTTTGGAACACAAAATCAAAGTAGATAGAACCAGGCTAATCCACTAAAAATTTTAGTATTGTTTGGTGGTATAACCTAACGCATTTCAGGAAACGGGGCGTTCACAAAGTCAGGATAGTGTTCTGCGATACAAAGACTGTCTTTTTACAAAGACTTCATTTGAATAAAAAGTTCTTGCAAAGTTTCTGAGAATGCTATCTGCAAAGCTGAGGAATTTGAGGGTAATCCGCTAAATTTTTATCCAGGGTGCTTGAGCATTTATACGTAAATTTCAGTGACATATACGTTTCTTATTAGAAAGGCATGGATTCTACTGCATCTACCTCCGAGGCGATCGCTTCCAGTGCAAACTCTACTTCCGAGCCGGCGATTCCACCGGCGCCGTCTCTTGTTGAGCGAGCCGTAGCAAGCTCTGTCGTCGAGCCAAAGTCATCTTCCGTGCCGTGTCTTGTTAAACCTGGTACAGTGGCCCCTGTTTCAAAGTCCGTGCATCCGTCTGTGTCTTGTATTATCAAGCGCACCACAGATATTTTAGGTAGCTTAGTCGGACTAATGTTGCTGGCCGTTATTATGGCCCCAATCGCTCTCGCCATTAAGTTAGAGAGTCCTGGCCCCATCCTGTATTCACAAATTCGGCACGGCCTTCACGGCAAAGAGTTTCGCATCTGGAAGTTTCGCTCAATGGTGCAAAATGCCGAAAAGCTGAAGGCCCTGGTTGAAAACACTGTGCAGGGACAGTTGTTCAAAAATGAAAACGATCCGCGCATCACTCGCGTAGGTCGGTTTCTGAGACGCACTAGCCTAGACGAATTTCCTCAATTCTGGAACGTGTTGAAAGGCGAGATGAGTCTTGTGGGCACTCGTCCTCCGACTTCCGATGAGGTCATGCACTACACAGACCATCACTGGCGTCGCTTAGATGTGAAGCCCGGTATTACTGGCCAATGGCAGGTTAGTGGCCGCTCTTCGATCAAAGATTTCGAAGCAGTGGTTGAGCTTGACCTGCTCTATCAGGAACTTTGGAACCCTTTGTATGATTTACAACTGCTATTTAAAACGGTTCTGCACTTGTTAAGGCGTTCTGATGCTTGCTAAAAAATTCAGCTTCACCGCCAAAAACTGGCTGCAGCAGAAGGCGCAGAATTGATCGCCCCATGAGGTCAGGGCTCAATCAGTGGGTTAACCCGAAACTCTTTACGACAGGAACCGCCGCCCTGATCATCAATGACGCAGGGGGCGATCGCAATTGCTGACTTGCTAGTTTCTGTTTCCGCCACTTCAACGGTTGCATGGGTCCAGATGTAGCGATCTTCTGGCACCTTCACAAACACTTCAAACTGGCCTTGTTCATTAGTCCGAGTGACCCGACGGCGCTCAGTCGTATATTCATGAATGCCCATTTCGTGGCCATGAAAAGTAACCGTCACGCGAGCATCTTCAATTGGCGCTGCTGAGGTCAAGGCCACACGTCCCGAAAGGGAAATTCTGGCAGCCGCAGCGGCCAGCGGCGTAATCAGCACCCAGCCCAGGGCACCCCAAAGACATACTGACGTTTTCACAAAAGTTATAAATAACGCAACAGCTTTTTAGCTTTTCAATTCGTTAGAGCGCTGTCGGTTATCTAAGACACAAATCGTGGTTAAGTCGACAGAAAATAAGATAAATGCTGATATTCTCCTGCATAAATTAGGCTTTAAAGTCAGTAAATCTCCAAATTATCGGCTATGCGATCGCCCATACTTTCAGAGCAGAGCATTAAAATAGTGCGTGTCGCTACAGATTTTGTCGTTTATTGATGTGAACTCCAATGAGCAACCACTCGCAGCCTGACCGCATTTTGATCTTTGACACCACCCTGCGTGATGGAGAGCAGTCTCCTGGCGCCACGCTGAATGTGGATGAAAAACTAACGATCGCGCGGCAGCTGGCACGGCTAGGGGTGGACATCATCGAAGCTGGGTTTCCGTTCGCCAGTCCGGGCGATTTTGAGGCCGTGAATAAGATCGCGGAGCAGGTGGGCACCGCTGATGGGCCAACGATTTGCGGCTTGGCCAGAGCGACCAAGCATGATATTGAGACTGCTGGCCGGGCAATTGCCCCCGCCGTTAAAGGCCGCATTCATACCTTTATCGCGACATCTGACATCCACATGCAGTACAAACTGCGTAAAAGTCGCGACGAGGTTTTAGCGATCGCGGAAGAAATGGTGACCTACGCTAAAACCTTTACGGATGATGTCGAGTTCTCGCCGGAAGATGCCGGTCGTTCGGAGCCGGAATTTTTGTATCAGGTGTTGACTAAGGCGATCGCCGCTGGAGCCACCACCATTAATATTCCCGACACGGTGGGCTATCTGACCCCCGTCGAGTTTGGCAGCCTGATTCGCGGTATCCGCGAAAACGTACCCAACATCGAACAGGCCATCATTTCGGTACACGGCCACAATGACCTCGGCTTGGCGGTCGCTAATTTTCTGGAAGCGGTTAAAAATGGCGCGCGCCAGCTTGAATGCACGATTAATGGCATTGGCGAGCGAGCCGGTAATGCCGCCCTTGAAGAATTGGTCATGGCGCTGCACGTGCGTCGCAGCTTTTACAACCCGTTCTTGGGTCGTTCCCCAGAGTCTGAAGCGCCGCTGACCAACATTGATACTACCGAAATTTATCAAACCTCACGCTTGGTATCGAACCTCACGGGGATGTTGGTGCAGCCGAATAAAGCGATTGTAGGAGCCAATGCGTTTGCCCATGAATCTGGCATTCACCAAGATGGCGTCTTGAAGAACAAGCTTACCTACGAAATCATGGATGCTGAGTCCATTGGCCTGCATAAGAACCAGATTGTTCTGGGCAAACACTCGGGCCGCAATGCCTTTCGCACGCGGCTGAAGGAACTCGGCCATGAGCTCGGGGATCAAGAACTCAATCGCGCTTTTCTGCGCTTCAAGGATTTAGCGGATAAGAAAAAGGTCGTCACTGATTGGGATATTGTGGCCTTAGTCAACGACGAAACTCAGCAGGCTCCCGAACATTTTCATCTAGAGCTGGTTCAGGTGTCCTGTGGCGATCGCGCTCAGCCGACAGCTACCGTGACGCTGCGAACGCCTGACGGCGAAGAGCTAACTGATGCAGCGATTGGGACTGGTCCAGTGGACGCGGTTTATCGAGCCGTTAATCGGGTGGTCAATATTCCCAATGAGCTGATTGAGTTTTCGGTACAGTCAGTGACGGCGGGAATTGATGCGATCGGTGAAGTGACTATTCGCATTCGTCACGAAACCACGGTCTTTTCTGGGCACTCCGCCAACACTGACATTGTGGTGGCTTCGACCCAGGCTTATCTGAATGCCTTGAATCGGCTGTACGCTTTCCTTCAAGGGAGTAAGAGCATTCATCCGCAGAAGGATGTGATGGCTGCCGCCACGGCTCGGATTTAGCCCCCTTAGCTGACACTACTCAGCGATTGGCCAACGCGCCTTCGCGATCGCTCAAAGACTTGAAGACCGTCGCCAATGATGTTCTAATCGTTCGCCGGCGCTTGACGATATGCAATTAGCGAGGCGCTTGAAAATAGCATACCCAGTCGTTGAGGGTTGGCAGTGCCAAACCCTTATAACCACTTTGTGCTTTAGGTAGGCCATTCAAGTGCAGATCCCTGAGTGCGATTGGGTGTGTCTCCGATTAGCTTAGTTTTGACTTCGCTTGACCGGCTAGACTCGAAAGTTGAGCGGTGTCAAAACCAATATGAGGTTTGAACGCCAGGCTGCCGCCCGGGCAACACCTGTGACAAGAAGCCGAACGCGTGCAAATTGACTCGAAGCGCTGGACTGAATCCCATAGAAGCAGCCTGAGCAGATGGATAAATCTTTGCCGACAGCTCTCGAGGTCACTGGCTGACCACTGGCATTTATCAATCTAAGAACCGGCAGCGCTCAGCTCCAACAGCGTTTTCATCACAAAAGGGAGGATGGCTTCATTCTGGCTCTGTTCTGCCCCTTCAGTGAATACGATTAATTGAAATGGCGAGTGACCGGCTAATTCGACGTAAGCGGTATCGTGGCGAACCTTACTGGTCAAGCCAGCTTTAGACCACAGAGCAGCATTGAGAGGAAGCCCCGCGCCTAAAAATCCGGTTACCTGATTTTCTGGATTGGCAGCGATCGCTCGCGGTTCCAGGGAACGCCGCATCAAATTCATCATGGTTTGCGATCGTGCCCCGGTCACGGCCACCCCTCCCACAATGCCGTGCAACAGTCGGGACGTCGCTTCTGTGGTCAGCAGATTGCGATTCTCGTACACCTCGCCGAGAAAAATTCGCTCTCGACCATAGGGACCATCGCACCAAGTCTTCTGGTTAGCGTTGATCGTCTCTAGTTCGGGCCATTGTAAGGATTGCAAGTAACGGTTGATAATATTTCGCTGGGTTTTCCATGTTTCAAACGGCCCACCAGGCAGTTCTGGTCCGCTTGTGGTGCCCGTCAGTGTGTCTATGACAAATCCAGTGGCATCATTACTGGAATCAACAATCATGTCGCGAATGGCGCGCTCTAATTCTGGCGTGGCTGGCACCATCTCGCGCTCCATCCATTCGTGGGCAGCCACTAGATAAAACAGCTTGACGACGCTGGCGGGATAAATTAACTCAACGCCACGATAGCTGGCTCCACGAGGTCGCTGTTGCCAAAAATCAGGCGCGCTGATGGCGCCGCCGGTGTTGACGGGAAAGGGTGGATCATACACCAGCCAAGTAGCCGCAATTTGATTACGAGCGAGACCAGAAAAGGCTTCCCAAGTGGCTTCTAACGCCTTTTCCAATAGTGTTTGCAGCTCAGTATCACGCTCAAAAAAGGTTGCTGCCACGATTGCTCCCCATTCAAATGGCCTATTTCCTTTTCGAGTGTAGGACAAGATGAGCTGACGGCTACGGCATCAAGCACTCAAGCCTTTTCAGCCCTGATTCAAGCTTTCTGCAGGCCCATCATCCCGCCCTTGGTGCAAGATCAAGCGGTTGCCGTCCGGATCGTAAGCGTAGACTTCTCGACCGTGAGAAGCCGTGATGATGGGGTGCGGAGGCGGAAATCCTAAGCGTGTGAGGTGAGCGATCGCCGCTGCCAAATCCATCACTTCTAAACACAAGCTCATCGCAGCCCCAGCGGGTTGAGCAAATTCCCTCTGATTGCTGATCTGGGGTTGAAAGATGCCGAGCTTGAGTTGCGCGATCGCAAATTCGGCATAAGTGTCTGGCAGCCAAACCTGGGGGGGAAGTTGGAGTAGTGCCTCATAGAATTTGACCAATTCATTTAAGTTGGGAGTGGCGATAGTTATCAGGGCGGCGGAATAGGAAAACATTAATATGTCAGGCTGAAATAACTTTGGCATCGTTTTTTGCTGGCTAACTATTCTGATAAAGGCCTGCAGGCAACCTATATGCCGTTATTTGTTAGCCAGATGAGCGCTCGACAGTGCAGGTTTCAGCAGCCCGTTGACAGACTGACGGCTTGCAATCAGAAAATTGACTATTAGGAAAAACGAACCAGCGGCTTGTCTTTGAGCAAAGACTGTTGGATGGTTATGATAAGGCATTGATCCTTACACATTGTTGACGAGTAGTGCTCAACTCGTCTTAACTTAGCTAAAAGTTTGTTCAGGAGAAAACCGATGGTTGCGACCCCTGCGGCTCAAAGTATTGCTGACTATCTTGGCAGTGAAGCAGATAATTTGCTCAGCTACACCGCGAAAGTGCCAAACTCATTACTGCACTCGCCGGGGCCAGACTGGGTATCGCGCATATTCGTACAAAGCGATCGCAACTCGCAAGTGCTACGGAGTTTGCAACAACTGTATGGTACGGGACGCTTAGCCAACACGGGTTATTTATCAATTCTGCCGGTTGACCAGGGTATTGAGCATTCGGCGGCGGCTTCTTTTGCGCCCAATCCGATCTATTTTGATCCCCAAAATATTATTGAACTGGCGATTGCGGGCGGCTGTAATGCCGTTGCCACAACTGTCGGCGTGCTGAGCAGCGTCTCCCGCCATTACGCCCACAGAATTCCTTTTATCGCCAAGCTGAACCATAGCGAATTACTGACCTTTCCCAACCGCAACGACCAAATCATGTACGCTTCCGCTGAGCAGGCTTGGAATTTGGGAGCTGTTGCCGTTGGGGCGACGGTGTATTTTGGGGCAGAAGAATCGAGCCGACAACTGCAAGAAGTGCGTGATGCTTTCACTCGGGCGCACGAACTGGGCATGGCCACCATTCTCTGGTGCTATTTGCGCAACAGCGCTTTTAATCAGGAGAAGGACTATCATCTCTCGGCTGACCTCAGCGGGCAGGCCAATCACCTGGGAACGACTCTTGGCGCTGACATCATCAAGCAAAAATTGCCGGTGAATAATGGCGGCTATCCGGCGGTCAATCAGGCTACTGGGCAGAAGTTTGGCCGCACCCACGATCGCGTTTACAGCGATCTCACTAGCGATCATCCGATTGATTTGACTCGCTACCAGGTTTTAAATTGCTATGCCGGTCGTGCCGGGCTGATTAGCTCTGGTGGGGCAGCCGGTAAAAATGACTTTGCTGATGCTGTACGTACAGCGGTGATTAACAAGCGAGCGGGCGGCTGTGGTTTGATCTCTGGACGGAAAACCTTCCAACGCGACTTTAAGGAAGGAGTTAAGCTTTTCCATCTGATTCAGGATGTTTATTTGTCCGACGAGGTGACGATTGCCTAGCGACAGTTAACTGACGCATATCACGACGCTAATTCAAAAGCCCGACACCTGAAATTTAAAGGGTGTCGGGCTTTTGAATTAGCAATTTCATGAACTAAGCCGCTCGACGACGGCGGGGATTACGTCGAGAACGCATAGAAATAGCGTTCTCGACCACAGCACCTAGGCCAAAGAAAATTGCTGAAAACGTCCAAAAGACTTCCCAAACCGCGCCTTCAATATAATTAGCTTGATAGGCAAAAAACATATCGGCAATGTAAAGGCAGATGGCTGCGATCGCAATTAGTTTCCACGATTGCGAAAATCGTCCACCCCAAAAAGCCACCAACAAAGTAGCAGCAACGACCAGCAGCAGACAGTCACCAGCGATGTATAAGTAGCCAATAAACCCTTCCAAAGGTGCGAGCATATTATCCATACTCACAGCCCAAGCGGGGGCACTCGACGGTGGCTCTTCTGCAACCGGAGCCGGTTCAGCGGGAGCAGAATCGGCTGGCGGGGGGGCATCAGGAGCCGGAGCCGGCTCTACTGGAACGGGTTCAGCAGGAGCCGGTTCAACGGGAGCGGGTTCAGCCGGCGCAGTTTCTTGAGCCCAAGCGGGAGCATCCAGTCGCACTAGCTCTGATAAAGTCGCTGGAGCAGCAGGGGCGATCGCGGTCTCACCACCGCCAAAGTTCGGAAAAATCGCCAAGCCGACCCCAAAAATGCCAATAATGGCGACAATTGCCCACTGCTTAACATCTAAATTAAGCCGACGTGGCAATACCGCTTTAAGCATGCCAATGGTCAAAAATACGTAGGAAAGCAAATAGAAAAAGTCGCCGAAAGAAACTGACGGATCTAGCTCAAAAACGTTGTTCCATAGATAAAAGAATAAATTGCCACCGGCATAAGACATTAGGCCAATACCGATTGCCAGCCAGACTCCGCGACCACTAACGATCTGACTACTCCGCCAATTGCGTAGACACAAAATACTGGAGAACACAAAAGCTCCAGTTTCAATCACTGTAATAGCCTTGAGATACCAATCAGAACGAGTATCAGCACCTTCGGGCAATACGCTGAAAAACAAAAATACGAAAATCGCAATTAACGCCCAAACTACTCCAATAGCCATTAAGGAGTTGTTTGACGTTGCAGAAGATTTGGTAGAAGACTGTTTGCTCAATGGAAAACTCCCCTCAGAGCACACGACAAAGCTAACCGATTTCACTCTATCTAAGTAAATTTGCAGATGCTCAAATCACCGCAGAGCAAACCTCATAGGTTTGTTTTACCGCAATATGATTGAACCAGCGCATCGAATTCAGCGGCTAAAATCGACGTTCCTAAAGTCACCTTCAGAAAAATCTTGCTGCAAAGGGGCAAAGTCTAATTATTGCAGCATTCCAGCTTGATCAACCGAATCCGAGAGCGAATAATTTCAATGTTATTGGAAAATTATGCAGGTTAAGATTTTTTGCCTAAATCCAGAGCATTGACAATGGGCTTTAAGTCTGGGCGAGCGTAGTAGGTAATTCCGCGCATAACATGGCTGCTTTAGCGAGATGTTTTGAATGGTCAATCACCACTCGCATTACTAGATAGGACATCCTGGCAAAGTCATTAGTTGGTCGCCCCGAAGACTCAAGCATCAAATTCACGCTATTTCTCGATGTCGCTTCGATGATTTCTTGACCGAAACCCAGAAAGCTATTGCCAAAGTTTGCCAGGGGGGGAAGTTGAGAGCCATTTGCTAAATCGTTGACGATCGCCCGCTGGCATATCTTCCAAAGCATCTAGCGATCGTTCAGCAAAGTTAGCGTTACCAAAGGCGTCTTTACCGAGACGGTGCATCTCTTCCAGGAGGCGAAGCAAATGATGCTCTTCCCACGGTGGCACCTGCGTTGCCAATGGATCGATAATGAGCAAGTTTTTAACTGACTTTTCCGAGTTGACCCGAGGAAATCGCCACTGCATCAGCGCTCCCGTGATGTCTTTTTCAAATAAGCCAGCTTGTTTGGTGCCCAGCAAATCTTCAATATCGATGAAGAGCGCCTGTAAAATCAGTAAACAACCTTGGATTAAAGATTCTTCAGCCGGACGACTAGAATCATTGGTGCTGCTTTCATCGCCTAGCGTTTCGAGGCGAATCTTACCCCAAACACTAAAGCGTTCAGGTTCCTCCAACAACACACAAACTTTGCCCCGATTATCGGTCAGATCACGCCAGAGGGTCATTGCCTCTTCTTCTTGATTTGCAGCAAAGACACTTAGCAGTCGAAACGTCTGCCCTTGGTAATACAAAATTGGAATCGGCTGGTCCTTGCTGGGATGCTGAACGTTTTTAATGTCAACATCTGGACGCTTAAGAATGAACATGATGCAGCGCTTCGTGTCTGGGAAATCAAGTTCAGAAGCCATCAAGGGCGATCGCACCTGACAACTCATTCTGATGGAGCAAACATAACGCTCTGCAACAAGAGCGCACAGCAGCTAACCGCTGCATTAGTGATAGCTTACATTAGCCTACTTATTTCAATCGTCAGCATTTCCGCCAATTCGGCAGATGTATTATCGAGCAATAGATATCTATAGAGTGCCGCAGAGTCTATTGGCCGAATTTTTAGCCGTAGAGTTGAAAAAGTGAAAGTTTTGCTCCTTCACGCGCCAAAATCGTCGTTGATGTATTCGGGCACTGGTTTACTAAGGAAAGTTTTTAGCACATCAGTATGCCAGATGAGTCAAGCATTCCCAGGAGACTTGCGTGGTTAAATCCGATTTGGCCCTTGGCTCCAATTCTGGGAGTAAGCGGATTCAACATCCCCTCGCGAGAAAAGCGCTCTGTTCTGGTGGAGACTGAAGCATGAGGCAGCAAGCTTTTGAAAAAGCCAGTAGCTTACGGTAAGAGCGACCCACCCTAATGCCCGAGCCTATTTTCGGCGCAATCAAAAGACTCATGGTCATTCACCCTTTTGTAGAGTTTTTATGGGGTGATCACATTTTCTTGCCCAAAATTTTACGATTAATTCAGAAACTCAATGATAAAACTGATTTACTCAAGGTATCTCCCCTGATTTTCGTTGAAAGCGTTTCACCTAAGAACCGTCCGGAATCCATAACTTAGAAAGGTTTATCAGCTGGAAAACTCCCGATAACTTTAGAGATGCCCCGAGTGACTTGGAGAATTTCCTTTCAGCAGAGTGACAGTTTACGTTCAACCAGCAATGCTGCTGCTGCTGGTTAAGAAGCGCTCGCGACTGTTTTGTTTCTGCTTAGTTTCGTTTGTGTATTGCGGTTCAGTTTTTTTCCTTAGCGTTCACATCATGCCCCAATCAAGCTCTGACTCTAGTCTGATCGCGGCTAAATCCGCTTCTGCAGATACCGTCACCGGTCTCAATGCTTTTGGTGGTGTCTTCACCCCTTCGATTTTGACTATCCTCGGCGTAATCATGTATCTGCGCTTCGGTTGGGTGTTGGGGCACATGGGACTGACCAACACTCTGCTAATTGTTACGATCTCTACCAGTATCACCCTTTTGACCGGGTTATCTATCTCCGCGATCGCAACAGACCAAGTCGTTCGAGCCGGCGGAGCTTACTACATGATTAGTCGCTCCCTAGGTATTGAGACGGGGGGAGCAGTCGGCATTCCGCTTTTTTTTGCGCAGGCATTGTCAGTGGCTCTCTACACATTGGGCTTTGCTGAAAGCGTCGTGCGGATTTTTCCGGCGTTGAATATCACAGCGATCGCCTTCGTTGTCACGATTTTGGTTACGCTGCTGGCGCTGCAGTCCGCTGATATTGCTATCAAAGCGCAGTATTTCATCATGGCGGCGATTGTCCTGTCGCTAATTTGTCTGATATTTGGTCACTCAACCGAGCAAATTTACGTCGTTGATGCCGAGGAAGTGGGCTCGGTAGGGTTTTGGGAAGTGCTGGCGGTCTTTTTCCCCGCGGTCACGGGCATCATGTCTGGCGTCAACATGTCTGGCGATCTCAAGAATCCGTCTAAGGCGATTCCTTTGGGCACGCTGGGCGCGATCGCGGTGGGATATATCATTTACATGCTGATTCCGCTGGTGCTGTATTTTCGCGCTGATCCAGCTTCATTGGTTGCTGATCCCCTGATCATGCGACGCATTGCCATTTGGGGCGACTCAATTCTACTGGGAGTTTGGGGCGCGACGCTGTCGAGCGCGATCGGCAGCATTTTGGGGGCGCCGCGAGTCTTGCAGGCATTAGCCCGCGATGGTGTTTTGCCCAAGCCTTTACGTTGGCTGGGCAAAGGCAACGGACCCAAAGATGAGCCGCGGCTTGGAACCCTGTTTAGTCTGGGCATTGCCCTTGCCGCCGTCACCATTGGCGATTTAAATTTAATTGCTCCAGTGCTGACGATGTTTTTTCTGACCACTTACATGGTGCTAAATGTCGCGGCTGGTATTGAGGGATTTCTGCAGAGTCCATCGTTTCGCCCGACCTTCAAAGTACCGTGGGTGCTCTCCTTGTTGGGCGCACTGGGCTGCATCAGCATCATGTTTCTGATTAATGCAGCGGCTACGGTGATGGCGGCAGCGATCGTGTTAGTCATTTATCTATGGCTCGAGCGGCGAGAAATTGAGGGTACTTGGGGTGATGTCCGTCAAGGCGTCTGGCTATCGTTAATTCGCACAGGACTGTTTCGAATTAAAGGACCGCTCGATTCTAAAAACTGGCGACCGCACCTACTCGTTTTCTCTGGTGCGCCTACAAAACGCTGGCATTTACTCGATGTCGCCAATGCCCTGACCCATCAGCGGGGGCTGTTTACCGTGGCCAGTGTGCTTCCTGAAGGGAGCCGCGACGTCGGGCGGCAAGAGAGGCTCGAAGCGACTTTGCAAGAGTATTTGGAAAAACGGGGAATTCAAGCGTTTGTCCGGCTGGTAACGGCATCCGATCCCTTTCAGGGCATGAAACAGCTGATTGAAGCTTATGGCATTGGCCCATTGTTGCCGAACACTGTGCTGCTGGGCGATACAGAAAATCCTGAAGGGCGCGATCGCTTCAGCGACCTAGTGGCTCAATGTCACCAGGCCAAACGCAACGTCATCATTCTCCGCAGCAGTCCTGAGCAATTCACGCTGGTACAAAGACGTCCGGCTCGCTTTCGCCGGATTGACGTTTGGTGGGGAGGTCTGCAGTCCAACGGAGGACTGATGTTAATTCTGGCTTATCTGCTGAGAACCAGCTGGGCATGGCGCGGCGCTGAAATATGCCTCAAGCTGGTGGTCCCCAATGCAACGGCAGCAGAATCAGCAGAGAAAAATATGCATGGCTTGATTGATAGCTTAAGAATTGGAGCAGTTTCTCAAGTCATTGTGGAAGAAAATCGCTCTTTTGATGAAATTCTGCTAATTTCATCGCAAACGGCTGATTTAGTGCTGATGGGACTTGCGACTCCCAGCAGCGTCGAAAGTTTTACGGATTATTACGCCAAGCTACAGCATCGGGTAAGTCAATTGCCCAATACGCTGCTGGTAATGGCTTCAGAAGAGTTAGCTTTTTCCGACGTTTTGCAAAAAGATTAAATTTTTGACTTACTTATTTGACTTACTTATCAGACCAGCAACTCCGAAAAGGCAACAGCATTCCCAAAATGGTCATTAAAATCACAGGAATATTTGAATATGCGTTTAAGGATAGGTGAGTGAGGATATCTCTCTAGCTTACATTTTGCTGGTATCTAGTACACTAGAAACCAGTATTAAAGATGCCTGCCATTGTTAAGGAGTTAATAAGCACATGGGCTCTTCTTTCGTCGCGATGTTTGCTCAAGCATTTGCAACATTTCTGCAAATTTATCTTGTGTTGCTAATTATTCGCATCTTACTGAGCTGGTTCCCCAATGTTGATTGGATGAGTCAGCCATTTGCAACGCTGAGCCAGTTAACGGATCCTTATCTCAATCTATTTCGTTCGATCATTCCCCCCTTGGGCGGCATCGATTTTTCTCCGATTCTGGGCTTTTTGTTACTGCAAGTCGTTATGAGCGGCGTCAACCAAGTTGCCGCAACTGTTGCTTACTCAGCATTCTAATGCCGGTGGCTGCCCTCCTTGCTGTGATTTTAGAAGGTTCAAAGTTGGTCGAATTTAGCAGTTCGATCAACTTTTTGTAAGTTTATTTTAGAGAGCCGTGACTGCTGCGATCGCTAATTCTTCCACCCATGATTGGCCTAGCCTGTTGCAGCGCCTCATTGACCGAAACTCCTTGGTGGATGTGGAAGCCGAAGCCCTAATGCGCGGTTGGTTACAGGAGTCCATTCCACCAGTTCTGTCAGGGGCGATGCTGGCAGCGATTCAAGCTAAAGGCGTGTCAGCGGATGAACTGGCTGGCATGGCCCGGGTGTTGCAGGCTCAATCATTGGGTGGAGAATCTGCTGACGCTGATTTACCAACCCCAAGAGTTGATACCTGCGGTACCGGTGGTGACGGCTCCCATACCTTCAATATTTCCACTACCGTGGCTTTTGTAGCTGCCGCTGCCGGAGTTGCTGTGGCTAAACATGGTAATCGATCTGCGTCTAGCAAAGTAGGTTCAGCCGACGTGTTAGAAGCATTGGGCCTTGACCTGAACGCCTCTCCCGAAAAGTCCAAGGCGGCGCTTAAAGAAGTGGGCATCACTTTTCTATTTGCCCGGGGCTGGCATCCAGCCATGAAAGCCGTCGCTCCTCTCCGCAGCACTTTGAAAGTGCGAACAGTTTTTAATTTGTTAGGGCCATTAGTTAATCCCTTGCGACCCACTGGACAAGTGATTGGCGTTTTCGACCCCACAGTTTTGCAATCAATGGCGGCAGCATTAAATCAGCTTCAGATGCCACAGGCGATCGTTTTACACGGGCGCGAGTGTTTAGATGAGGCAGGACTTGGCGATCGCACGGATTTAGCCTTACTAGAAAATGGGGTGGTCATACCAAAAGTTTTAGATCCCCAAGCGTTTGGGCTAACAAAGGCTGATAAATCAGCCCTGCGCGGCGGTGAATTGAATGAAAATGCCGCAATCATGCGTGACCTCTTGCAGGGTAAAGGTACTCAAGCCCAGCAGGAGGTCGTTTGTTTGAATGCAGCTCTTGCTCTCAAGGTAGCCGGCATTGCCCGAGGCGACACTTTTGAAACCGCTATCGCTGATGGCATTGAGCGATCGCAAGTCATCTTAAGTAGTGGAGCCGCTTGGGAAAAACTTACCGATTTGGTCGCTTTCCTTAAGGAAGCTTGAGAACAACAGGGTTTGGCCTGTAAGTGATCGCTGCCAACTTCTGTCTGATCGCCAAAACACTAAATTTTGCTGCAGTTTTCCAAATTCCAATGCCGTGCCTTTTAGCATGATTGGCACCCATTGCAATTGATTTATGGAGCCACGCCAAGTGCTCCCATACTTGTCCTCCACCCCATTCTTTACAGGGGCTACCATGAAACCGCTCCAAATTTTGCTAACCACGTTGATGGTGCTAGTTGTGTTACAAGCTGATGCGCCCCTACGAGTGTGGTGGTTGCGCTTAACCAAGAGCTGTCCAGGCTGTCGCTTGGTTGGGGTCGAGATCAAAGAAGCTGATCTGAGGGGTGCCAACTTGCAGGATGCTGATTTGCGATGGGCGCGCTTTGATTCGGTAAATTTGACGGATGCTGACCTGAGCGGGGCTAATCTCCGGAATGCTCAAATGCATGATGTCACTGTGTTGAATACTGAGTTTTGCGGTGCCACAATGATGAATTCGGTAAAAGGGTATTGCCGCTGAGCAGCACACGACAATCGCAGCAAGCACGCTCGATTTTGTAAGCCTTTTTCAAAATCGAGCGTGCTTGCGATTCCTTTTTCGGTGATGGACACGCTACGAGATGCCAATGGTCATCTTCACCGCTGTCAGCAGGCCAGAGCGGGGAGGTGCTAAGCCGTTATCCCTGCAAGTCAAACAACTAGATTGAGCCATTCAGCATTTAATGATCCTCTGGTCAAGGCAATTTTAGTAGCCTTCTTCCTGCGCTGAGTGGTGAAAAACTGTCAAGGATTCATTCCAAAAGTCTTGCGCCTGCCAGGAGAAAAGTTTCCAAGCCCTACAACGGTACTGAGTCGTTAAGCAGATTTTTGGTAGTCGGCTAATGTACGCAAACACTTGGCTGGAGACCGTGAGAAGTTGTCGAAGACCTTGGAGGCGTTTCTTCGCCTCGTTATCCTCCCCATAATTATTGAGTGCCCAGCATAAAATCCACAAGGCTTTTAATTAATCTCGAGACAAAAGTTTTCAGTGAAATCTCGGATTTTCTTAGAGCTAACAGACTTTCAAGACAATGAACTCAGCAGAAACCCTTATATATTGGGATTTAAAGGTGGGTACTATGATGATTGGGAAAATCCGATTTACTCAAACCATAGTAGGACTAAATATATTTATTGAAATTATTTTCAATTGCTATTTGACATCTAAGATTAGAGCGAAAACCATCTGCCATGCGAAGTTCGATTAGTGCCAATCTTGACAAAATTATCCAGATCAGCAGAGAAGAAAAGTTTACCGGTTTGATATGCGCTGAAATCAGCCAGGAATCGCAGTGGTTGCTGTATCTTCTCTCAGGACACATTGTTTGGGCAAATGGCCGAAATCATTCAGTTCGTCGCTGGCATAGGCAGGTTCTTCGATACTCGCCAGAAGTAATCGTTCAAATCTCTAGACAGAAGAATATTTCATACCAATCCTGGAATTATAATGCCTTGGCAAAACTGGTGAGATTGAGGAAATTTCGCAGAAGCCAATTTTCCAATATTGTACAAGGCTGTATCTCAGAAGTTTTGTTTGATATAGTTCATCACGGAAATCTAGACTTTCAAAGCTCAAAGCAGCTTTTGCATTACAAAAGAGCTCCCAAGAATGCTGCTGATATGCCTTTTATTATGATCCATACTGATCAGGCATGGAAACAAGCGCAGCAAGATTGGCAGTCTTGGAAAAAAGCTAATTTAATCAACCTTTATCCTAATCAAGCCCCCATTATTGTCCAGCCTGAAATTCTGAGAAAGCAAACATCAGAGAGAACTTTTCAAACGCTAACCGAGCTGGCTAATGGTCATCAAGCACTGAGGGACTTGGCACTGAAAGTCAAACAACCGCTAGTATCATTGACTCAATCGCTTGTGCCTTATCTGCAAGAAGGTGCAATCAACCTGGTAAAGGTTAAAGATTCAGTACCGTTTCTAGAATCAGATGAATCGAATCCATTAGCTTCTCACGCTTCTTCCACAAAGGTATCTCAAGTAAATACAACATCTGCTGCGAAAGCATCTGAGCTGTCCGAACCGCCAAAAGTGGCAACAAATGCTCCCATGATTGTCTACATCGATGACAATCCGGCAGACAGTCAAGCAATGGCTAAAATTATTCAGAATTTAGGCTATCGCTATACCAATATTCCAGACCCATTACAAGCGCTAACGCGTTTGTTAGAGCTTAAACCACAGTTTATTTTCTTAGATTTGGTGATGCCAATCGCTAATGGTTATGAATTATGCGCTCAGATTCGACGCATTTCTGCATTTAAAGAAATTCCAATTGTAATCGTAACCAACAATGACGGAATTGGCGATCGCGTCCGCGCTAAAGTTGTCGGCTCATCTGACTTTTTGGGAAAACCCATCCAATCACAGCGAGTTTCAAAAGTGCTAAAAAAATACTTGAAGCCCGCCAGAAAATCTACGCTTAGCAACGCTATTTAATGTTGCAATCTTTCACCTGAAATCCAATATAATCTCGAAAATTTATCTGACCTAGAAAACATTATTAATCACGTTAAGAAACTGGAAAAGTCCTATGAAAACTGCATTGATCGTGGAAGATAGCCTGACAGATCGACAACTCTTGACTCACTACCTGCAGCAATCAGGTATCAAGGTAATTGGTGTTCAAAGTAGCGAAGAAGCGCTCCTTATGGTCCAATCTAACCTGCCTGACGTAGTGTTTCTGGATGTGGTTCTACCAGGGCAAAGTGGCTTTGAACTTTGCCGCGACTTAAAGATTAATGAGCAAACTCAAAATATTCACATTGTGATTTGCTCAAACAAGAATACGGATGCCGATAAACTTTGGGGCTCCATGCTTGGAGCAGATGCCTACTTGACAAAACCTGTCGACCAACAACAGCTTGCTCAGACAATTCAGCAACTTTTATTTTAGGAGCCGCAGCTGTGCTATCAGATGCATTAAAATCCAGGTGGATTGCTGCTGGAGAAGAGACTGCAGCCCAAAGGGACCCGCTCGGATTGGCGCCCATTCCAGAAGACAAGCGCCGGCGCTTTCTTCAATTTAGGCTTGCTGAAGAAAGCAAAATCTTACTTCCGTTACACGAAGTTGTTGAGGTATTACAGCTAGAAACCTCAGAAATCTTGCCGGTTCCTGAAATGCCTAGCTGGATTTTGGGTGTCTGCAACTGGCGCGGCGAGGTTCTGTGGCTCACCGATCTCAATACATTGGTTGGCAATTCGCCTCTATGTCAACAAGATCCTACTTTGGAGCAACTAATCGCCGTCATTGTGCAGTCTGAAGGCTGTTCAGTAGGGTTAGTGGTGAATCAAGTAGACGATGTTGAGCAATTCGATCCTGAGCATATTCATCAGCAGGAAGGTCTTTATTCTGCTGGATTAGCTGCCATCGTCGCTGGCTACTTGCCGGACCATAAAGGCATTGTTTTAGATGTATCAGCAACTGTTGAACGTTCGCGACAAAAACCGCCTTAGCCCTGACGGACAAGATGTCTTATTTTACTCAATTCTTAGCTCGCTTTTTGTCCTTTTCAGAACTACTCAATCCTATGGAAAACTTTGTCAGCAACAATTCAGGTCAGCGACATCACGATCGCGAAGACACGCTGCAATTAGAGCCGGGTGATGCAAGTGCCGCCCTCGATCTCGACTCAGCTGTTGAAACGGAAGCAGATATCACCCTCTTGCCCGAAGATCTAGCAAAAGAAGAACAGATACCGGCTACAGAGGAAATTTCCTCAGCCACCTCCTCTCAGACTCGTATTGCCTCTGAGGCAGCCTTAGCTACAGTTTCGGCTCCTCTGCCGCAGAGTCAAGGTAAGCGAGCCTTCGCGATCGCCAACTGTATGGCTCAGGCAACTGATGTAGAAAATCTTTATCAGATTACAGTTGCTCAGTTACGGAAGCGCTTTGCCGTCGAGCGAGCAGTAATTTATCAATTTCGTACCGAGTCTGAAGGCACAGTCATCGCCGAGTCTTTGACCGCTGGATATAGCCCTCTATTGAAGCAATCTTTAGCGGCGATCGCCTTTGGAGCAAATACAACCCAGCATTATCAGCAACAAGCTGTCACCCGTATCTCTGACACGAGTGAGGAGGCTATTACCCCTTACCAAATGCAGCTTTTCCAACAGTTTCAAATTTGTGCCAGTTTAAGTCTGCCCATCTTTTTAGAAGAACAGTTGTGGGGACTGCTGGTGGTTCAAAGCTGCATCGCTCCTCGGTCGTGGACCGACAGCGAGATTGCCATGCTTTATCAAGTCAGTACTGAATTGACCCTGAAGCTGCAATCCAGTCGACTCCAACAGCAAATGCAGCAGGAAGTTGATCGTGGGAAACAGATAACTAAGCTAATCCAGCACATCGGTGAGGTTTCGGATATCCACCAGATATTTGAGTCTACAACCCGCACTCTTCGAAACTTTCTACAGACTGATCGGGTAGCCATCTTTCAGTTTCACTCAAACTCAAATTACGACCTCGGCGAAGTCATTGTGGAAAGTGTTAACGCCGATTTTGTGCCGGCTAAAAACGTCTGCGTAGAAGATCCCTGGTTTGGTGAACAGATGGTAAAAGCCCATCGTCAAGGCCATGTCTGGATTGTTCCCGATGCTCATACATCGAGTTTGCCTGAGCGCCACGTAGACATCTTGGCTCAGTTTCAAGTGCAGGCCAGTTTAGTTGTGCCTTTGGTAAAAGGCGGTGAACTGTGGGGCTTGTTGTGCATTCACCACTGCAGCGGTGCGCGCCATTGGCAAGAATTTGAAGTTGTCTTCGCGCGACGAATTGCCGCTCAGTTAAATGTGGCCTTGCAGCAGGCTGAATATTTAGAACAGGTGCAAGAGAAAACCCATCAGCTAGAGCAAGTCGCTACACAAGAGCAGCTGATTACCAAAATTGCTGAGCGCTTGCGCAAAACCACCGACCTTTCCCAAACCCTCAAGGTCACCGTGCGCGACATTCGCCAAATGCTGCAGGCTGACCGAGTGGGGCTTTTCCAATTCAATGCGGCAGCTAACTACAGCGTCGGCGAATTTGTCGTTGAAGATGTAGCACCCGGCGTTTTCTCAGCCCTAGCCGCCAAAGTGCAAGACCACTGCTTTGCGGAAGACCAGGCCGAAAACTATCGCAAAGGGCGTTATTGGGTCGTGGACGATATCCAGTCGCTCGACCTGGAAGATTGCTTAGTTGATTTGCTCTCACAACTACAAGTGCGGGCGAGTCTGGTGGTGCCCCTGCTGAAAGGCGACATCCTCTGGGGACTATTCTGTGTGCATCAGTGCAACGGTCCGCGTCACTGGCAAGAGACCGAAGTGGAGTTTGTTCACCGCATTGGGGCTCAGCTTAACCTGGCACTGCAGCAGGCTGATTATCTCGATCAGCTCAACGAAAAGACACGTCAGCTAGAGAACTCCGTTGCCCAAGAGCAGCTGATTACCAAAATTGCTGAGCGCTTGCGCAAATCTACCGACCTTTCCCAGACCCTCAAGGTAACCGTGCGCGATATTCGCCAAATGCTGCAGGCTGACCGAGTGGGGCTTTTCCAATTTAATGCGGCAGCTAACTACAGCGTTGGCGAATTTGTCGTTGAAGATGTAGCACCCGACGTTTTCTCAGCTTTGGCAGCTAAAGTGCAAGACCACTGCTTTGCGGAAGACCAGGCCGAAAACTATCGCAAAGGGCGTTATTGGGTCGTGGACGATATCCAGTCGCTCGACCTAGAAGATTGCTTAGTTGATTTGCTCTCACAACTGCAAGTGCGGGCGAGTCTGGTGGTGCCCCTGCTTAAAGGCGACATCCTTTGGGGACTATTCTGTGTGCATCAGTGCAACGGTCCGCGTCACTGGCAAGAGACCGAAGTGGAGTTTGTTCACCGCATTGGGGCTCAGCTTAACCTGGCACTGCAGCAGGCCGATTATCTCGATCAACTGCAAGAGAAAACGGCCAAACTAGCCGAAACAGCTGCCCGGGAAAAAGCTTCCAAAGAACGACTCCAACAGCAGGTGGTGCAATTGCTCTCGGCAGTGCGACCAGCACTTGATGGCGACCTCACCGTCCGGGCACCCGTTACTGAAACTGAGGTAGGAACAGTTGCCAGCGCTTACAACAACACGCTGCAAAGTCTGCAAAAAATTGTTGTAGAGGTGCAAAAAGCAGCAGACCAAGTCGGCCAAACATCTCAACTGAGCGAAATGTCGGTCAGCTCGGTGACTGAACAGGCCCAACAGCAAACCCTAGCACTAGAGCAAGCTTTGAAGCGAGTACAGGAAATGATGAGCTTCACCGAAACCGTAGCTGGGGATGCTCAGCAGGTAGAAGCGGCCGTTCAGCAGGCTAATCAGACGGTGCAGGTGGGGGATGGCGCGATGAACCGCACGGTCGACGGCATTATGGCTATTCGGGCGACGGTAGCTGAGACCAACCAGCGGATTAAACGTTTGAGTGAGTCCTCCCAGAAGGTGTCTAAGATTGTCAACTTGATTAGTCACTTCACTACTCAAACGCAACTGCTGTCGCTGAATGCCTCTATTGAGGCGACCCGCGCTGGCAAGTATGGACGCGGATTTGCGGTGGTGGCCGATGAGGTGCGATCGCTGGCCCGTCAATCAGCAGAAGCAGCCACCGAGATTGAACAACTGGTGCAAGAAATTCAACTGGGGACTGCGGAGGTCTCGGCCGCTATGGAAACCGGTATTCAGCAGGTTGCAGAAGGGACAGACCTCGTCACGGATGCGCGCCAAAACCTTACTGAGATTGTGGAGGCCACTGGCCAGATCAGTCATTTGATTGAAGGCATTACTCAAACCACTCATAAGCAAGCTGCCGAATTCAAGGTGGTGACTGAAACAGTGACTGAAGCCACCGGCTTAGCTAATCAGACCTCCGAAAATTCCGAACGCTTAACTCACGCTATTCAGCAGTTACTGACTACTGCAGCAGTGCTGCAGGACAGCACCGGCAAATTTAAGGTCACTTAGCCAATTAGACCCATAGCGGCAGCAAGTTGAGGAATATCCTACAGCCCCCCTCACCGTGTGGGTAATTGATACGAACTGTAGCCTAATAGCTACACCATGACCGCTGACCAGCCTGTTCGCTCTTTCATTCTGATCGCTGAGCCAAGCGCGTTCCTTCTGAGCCTGATCATGACTTCCGAACCATCGTCCTTTAAGCAAACTCATCCCTATTTTTTGCAGGAAGCGGCTGAGCTCCTTCAGCAAATCGATGATGGGCTGCAAATCTTACGTCAGGAATTTAGTGTCAACCAAGTCCATACCCTGATGCGTGCGGCTCACACCCTCAAGGGGGCGGCCGCCAGCGTTGGGCTCGATACGATCAAAACAACGACCCACACCCTAGAAGATATCTTCAGAGCGCTGTGTGCCCCAGAAACTTCGTTGACTTCTGAAGTGGAGGGGCTTATTTTCGAAGCCTACGATTGCCTACAACTCTTGCTCTCAGTCCAGCTTGCCGATGCTCGGGTCGATGAGGCAGATATTTTAGATCGCATGGCCGGAGTCGTTACCCAATTGCAGACCCACTTTGGCGATAACTTTGGCCAAGATGGTTATCTACCGACCTCAACAGAGCTCGGGTTTGATATGACTCGGTCAATCTTTGAAGTGGGAGTAACGCAACGTCTTGACGATTTAAGAACTGCACTCAAAAATCCTGATCCTGAATCCCTTGCATCTTTGCTACAGGCTCAGGCCGAGGTCTTTATCGGCCTGGCTGAGTCTCTGAATTTACCGGGATTCGGGGAGATTGCTCAAACGACGCTGGCCGCTCTCAGCCGCAAATCCGATCAAGTCATTCAGATCGCTCAGATTGCCCTTGAAGATTATCAACGTGGTCAAGCGCTTGTTTTAGAAGGCGATCGCGTCCAAGGTGGCCAGCCTAGCCCTGCTCTTAAACAACTGGCAACTGGCTCAGCTCAGCCCCAGAGTAAATCTTCCTCCTCCCGGGTCACCAGGAAACGAAAGCATACCACTAAAAACCCCGCAACCAAACCACTGAAAGGGGCCCAGGCAACCAACAAACCTGGCTGGTTTAGGCGCATTTGGCGGCGACTCAATCAACCCGTTGGCAAAAAATCGCCTCCCTCTAACTCACATGCTCTCCGAAAGCGATCCTCAACCTCAGCCCCATCTGTGGGGAAGGCAGAAAAGACCTCGGCAAAGCCCGCACCAGTGCCTTCCCTGGATACGATTTGGGGAACCGTAGAGGAATCAACACCATCAGAGTCATTCTCCAATACCTCAACTGCCGCACCAACTGCTTCTCTTCCTGCTAAAGACCCAGCTACGCCGGCGAGTCAACCCTTGCCAGAGCGAGCGATCGCAACCGAGGCCGATTCACCAGCCTCCCTACAAAAAAGACAGCCAAGCTTACCAAATCCTCAATCAGGCACTGCCACTCTCAGAGTCTCAGTCGAGCATCTCGAACAAATCAATCACACAGTAGGCGAACTCCTGACCCAGCAAAATCGTCAGGCCCTTTATAATGAGCGGCTTGTTGCAGCCATGAAAGCTCTGCTAACCCATCTTGGGGAACAACAGCAGCAACTCTATAAGCTGCAAAATCAAGCCAGCCAGCACTCTGGAACCTCTATTGCACTTAACCTGAAATCAGCAAGCCTGCCGCTTAATCATCAGTTCGATTCTCTGGAACTAGACCACTACAGCGAACTTCAGCTTTTAGTTCAGGCTGCGCTAGAAAAGACGGTTCAACAGGCAGAAAGTAGTGAAGTCGTTGAGTTCTTGGTTGGCCAGACGAATCAAATTCTTGCCAAGCAACAGCGACTGGTTAGCAGTTTGCGAGAAACTATCCTAGAGGCAAGGATGCAGCCTCTAGGAAACGTCTTGTACCGCTTCCATCAAGCACTTGAGCGATTGACGACACAGTACAACAAACCGGCTGCCTTAAAGATTCAGGGCAGCGATGTGTTGGTGGATAAAGTCATTGCGGATAAACTCTACGACCCTCTATTGCATTTGGTACGGAATGCCTTCGATCACGGGATTGAACCGCCTGAGCTGCGTCAACAGCGAGGCAAATCAGCGCCGGCACAAATTCAAATACAGGCCGGTCAAGCAGGTCGTCATTTGCTAATTAGGGTCTGGGATAACGGTCGTGGGCTTGACCTCGAGGCCATCCGCGAAAAGGCCATCGACAGCCAGCTCATCACAGAGGCAACAGCACAAACCCTCACCCCAGCGCAAACCATTGATTTACTCTTTGAGCCGGGATTCTCCACTGTTGATCAAGTCGATGATCTTTCAGGACGCGGCATTGGACTCGACGCAGTACGCGCACAGGTGCAGGCACTTCAAGGTAAAGTGACCGTTTCCCATCGGACGGGGCAAGGTACCTGTTTCACGTTACGTATTCCAGCTAACTTAGTCATCGCTAAACTACTGCTCTGCCAGGCACAAGACAAAGTGTACGCGCTCATGACGGATGCCATTGAGCAAATCCTGATTCCTCGTTCTGACCAGTTGCGAACCTGGAAGGGTGGCAAGGTACTTAGCTGGCAACTTGATGGACAGGATCGTTTGATTTCAGTTGTTGCTCTCTCAAACGCCTTACATTACAACGCGGCTATTCCTAATGGTTATCGGCAGAACACGGACCAAACGCTGGCAACACCTGCGGCAAATCCGATTATTCTGCTGCGCTGTCAAGACGGCCTAATGGGTTTAGAAGTCGATCAACTCCTGGGAGAACAAGAGCTATTTATCCGCCCTTTGGGAGCCGTCATGGCCTTACCAAACTATCTTTATGGGTGCACTATTCTTCCTGACGGTCACTTGACCTTAGTGGTTGACAGCATTGCCCTGACTCAAAAACTTATAGAGCGATCGCCCCAGAGTTCGATAGTTGCTGAGCAAGAGCTGATTCTCCAAGAACAAGAAGCTGCTAATGGAGCACTGCCCAAATCTGCAAACACTTCTAAGAAGACCGTTCTAATCGTAGATGATTCGATTACAGTGCGCCGTACGCTGACTAAGACGCTGCGACAGGCTGGTTATTCAGTCTTACAAGCCAAAGATGGGACTGACGCACTACAGCAGCTTCAGCGCATCGATGTCGAAGCTATTCTGTGTGACATTGAGATGCCTGGAATGAATGGCTTTGAATTTCTCAAAGCGCGTCAGCAAGATCCGACCTTGCAAGTCATCCCGACGATTATGCTGACGTCTCGTACCGGAGCTAAGCACCAGCTCTTGGCAAAGGAGCTAGGAGCTACCACTTATCTGACAAAACCCTATCTTGCGCCTCAACTTTTGGAAACTCTAGCTGAGGTCTTAGAATCGCAATCTCAGTCTCAGCCACTCAGCATGAAAGGAGATAGCCGTGGTTGAAAGGAATCCTAGACACGGAAAATTTATTGCCTTCAAACTAGCTCGGCATTGGGTGGCTCTACCAGCAGTGGCAGTGCTGAGAATCGTTAATTGTCCTCCCCCCGAACAGGGTGGAACGAT